>DATIOU010000168.1:0-3356 GCA_035472835.1 Streptosporangiaceae bacterium
TGGCGATCATCTGGGCGCCGTCGCGCCGCCAGGCATCCACCAGGCCCAGAACCCACCGGTTCTCATAGATCACCACCACCGCGACACTGCCCGGCTGCATCGCCGCCGAGATCTCACCGACATCGGAGTCATCGAGCAGACCCGACGACGCCCCAGCCCACGCGCCCAGGTCGACACCCTCGGGAACCGCGAACTCCCAGACATCAGCCTTCTTGCTCTTACCGCCGGCGTCCTTGGTGATGAACTCCATATCCAAGATGTCCACCACACCCTGGTCAGCCAGCGAAAGCAACTGCTCAAAACCCGCCGCGGTGAGCTGGCCACGCGGAAACTCGATCGCCAAAAAATCGACTGGCCCCAGTTGGTCGTCTGAGCCTGGCTGGACTGCCGCCGTCATGTTCCGGCTAGGGTGTCGGCGTCGGTGCGTGCCAGGGCTGCGTCCAAGACGGCGTACTCGGCTTCTTGGACGGCGGCGATGGCGAAATTGATCGCGTCCGCGGCGTAATCCTCGGCTGAATCGGCCCTGACTTCGGCCTTGCGCAGGTCCATTTCGGCTTTCTTGTCCGCCGCTTTGTCGTGAAGGTCGGCTACGTGGGACTGCCAGTTGTCCTTCATCGACTGCCAGCCGGCGGCGGCTTCGTCCTTTCCCCGCACTGCTTGCGCCTTGATCTCGTCGGCTTTCTGCTCGGCGCTGCTTTGTGCCTGCTCCACCTGGGCCTGCAGTTCGTCCCGGTTCTGGCGAGCGGCGGCGTCGACCTTGGCTTGGGCCTGGTTAATCCTGTCGGTGAGCTGGCTGAAATCCTCCTGAGCTGTCATGCGAAGGCCTTCCCCTGAGCCCGAAGGCCCGGTGCGCCCGCACGGATCCAGCCCTTCGCGGCGGGAAGGCGTCCCCACGCGCACGACGGCGCCCTCGCCTCGCGTCCGCATCCGCATCCGCCAGGCTGCACCAGGCCCGCACCCATCTGCCGGTGCAGTGGTTCGTTTCCCCGGACACTGCCAAGCCCTAACCCTCAACTGCAACGAATTACCTTCTTTACAAAACATTGGGCGTGGCTTGACCAGGATTCACATGAGCGTTGCCGCAGGGCCGCCTGCGGGTCGCCGGGGCCGCGCCATTACCAGTGAGGATTCAAGCCCAGTGTGAGCGGGAAAGAGCCAGATGTCACTGTGGCGCGGGTGGGGAAGGAGTGATGCTCGTAGCGAAGATGGTCATGGACACAGTGGCGGAGGCGGGCCCGCCACAGCGAGATCTGGCTGCGGTGGCAGGCGGTTCGCAGCGATCGCGGGTCACTGCCCAAGGGCACGGCAGGATGCAGGCAGTTGATACCCGGCAGGCCCCCGGAGGCTGCGGGGCCAGCCAGATAGCGATCAGTGACACCGCGGAGAAGGTAGATACATGGGCTCATCGGCGCGGATCATTCGGGCGGCGCTGCTGGCAGCTGCCGCCGCCGCTTTGGCCTTCGCGGCTTACCAGCTACGCGAGAAGCATCAAGAGGCCGAGGCTGTCGTGCAGGACATCCACGACCAGCTCGACGCCCTGGACCCGGCCACCCGGGCGGCAGTCGTTGCCCGGCTGACCTCAGATGAGGTGAAAAAAGTCCGCGGCGATTAGCCCCGCCACACGCACGCCGATCTGGTCATGTTGGGCTGGTGCTCCGGCTGCGGTGGCGGCCCGGAGGCCGAAGCGCTCATCTTCTCTGGGGTCAAGGGTGGACCGCTGCGGCGCAGTAACTTCAACAAGATGGCGGCCTGGCCCCACGTCGGCCATGCGATTGGCGCAGCGGGCTTGCACTTTCATGATCTTCGGCACACCGGGAACCACTTCGCGGCCGCCAGCGGCGCGAGCCTGAAGGATCTGATGGCCAGGATGGGCCACGACAGCGAACGCGCCGCGATCATCTACCAGCACGAGGCCCATGGGGCCGACCTGGCCATCACCAGCGCGATCGACGCCCACATCGAGACCGCCAAAGCCAACAGGGCTAGCCCGGCGACGGCACGCCGGAAGGACAGCTCAGGTCCGGTAACGGCCCGGGGCCTGAACGTCTCTGGGCACCAGCGCGCTCGACCGCCTCCCGGCACTCCACCGCGCCAGGTGATGTGCCGCCATCAGCCGATCACGAGTACCAGCCTGCCTCGTACGTGACCGTTCTCGCTGGTGCGATGCGCTTCGGCGATTTCCGCAAGTGGGAAGGTCTTATCGACAGGAAGCCAGAATCGCCCGGCCTCGATCAGCTCACCTACCTCGGTGAGCGAGTGGAAAGCGTGACCGTCAACGTATCCGTTGCTGAACCGCACATCGTGCTCTTTGGAGCCGTTGAAGTCGGCGAGTGTTATCACGTTCTGCGAGCCGCTGGCGAGGTCGATGAGCTGAGGGAGGACGCCGTTTCCGACGACGTCGAGTGCGACATCGACGCCGCCAGGAGCGAGAGCGCGAACCCGCTCAACCATGCCCTCGCCGTATGCCACGGGCTCTGCGCCCAGCAAGCTGAGGTAGTTGTGGTTGGCGGCACTGGCGGCGCCGATCACGCGCGCGCCGCGCGCGACGGCGAGCTGGACGGCTGTGCTGCCGATCCCGCCGGTGGCGCCGTTGATGAACAGCGTGCGCCCGCTTGCGACGCCGAGCTGATCGAGCGCGCGCGTAGCTGTCTCGAGCGCGACCGGGAGCCCGGCAGCGTCGACGAATCCGAGTGACGGGGGAATGATCGCACGGAAGGTCAGCAGCGCCAGCTCGGCTGCGCCGGCGCCGTCGTCGGAGATGCCGAAGACCCGGTCGCCGACGGCCACGTCGGTCACGCCCTTGCCAACCTCGTCGACAACACCGGCAATGTCGCTACCTGTCGTCTGCGGGAACTCCGCACCGAACGTCAGCGTGCCCGCGCGCAGCTTGGGATCCGTCGCGCTGATTCCCGCCGCGTGCACAACGATCCGGACCTGGCCGGGACCCGGATGCGGATCTGGAAGATCCACGATCTCCAGGACCTCAGGGCCTCCGTATCGGCTGAACTGTGCTGCCTTCATGATGCTCCTTTCAACTCGGTACCAGGCTGATCCGCTGTCTGGTCGGCCTGTTGCGGGGTAAGTCCTCCGAAAAGCCGGCCGAGCGTGGAGTCGAACCGGTCGTGCCCCTCGCCGGAGGTCAGCTCCTCCGCGTGCGCGACCGTGATCGGGAAGCGGTCGGGGGGCAGCATCCTGAATCGCTCGATCACTTCAGCCCTATCGACGACTCGTCCGTCGGCGTCCTCGGCGGGCCGCCTCAGCGCTACGACGCTGTAGGCAGCGATGTAGAGGAACGCAGCATCGGTCACCCACCCGGCGGACTGTGGCGACACCCCTGCGGCCAAGAGAATCGCGAG
>DATIOU010000169.1:0-2809 GCA_035472835.1 Streptosporangiaceae bacterium
TCGACGCTCATCAGCCGCCAGTCGCGATACAAACCGCCCGCCGTGCCCGGCGTCGCGAGCGGCACCGCGACCTGCTCAAACAACGCCTTCAGCGGCTCCACACCCAGCCGCGCGCGCGCCTTGAACAGCGCCGCCTTGGTCGGCACCTGCCACGGCCGCTGCCACCCCGACTGCCACGCCAGACCGTCGACCAGCATCCGCATCACCTCCTCATAGGAGGCATGACTAAACAGCGCCAGCCCGAGCACGTAGTAGACGACCACGCGCGCCGGCAACAACCGCCGCCGCTGTTCCCGGCGCCCCGCCTCGGCCACCACACGATCCACCAGCTCCGGCGGGAACACCCGCGTCAACACCCCGATCGAGATGTGATCAGACAGACGCTGATCGGTCTGCGGCTTGACCCAGCCAGCACGCGGCACTCACGGGACCCTACCCCCGGCACCGGACGTTAAGTAAACGGTATTGCGGCTAGCCCCATATTCCGCAGTTCGGTGGCGCTACCTGTGCCGCTGTGGCCAGGGCGGCTGGATGCGCAGTAGTTCGAGGATCCGTTGCTGGGTGGGGGTGAGCGGGTCGAGCTGTGGCCCTTGGTGGGTGTGGGTGAGGTCGAGGCCTTGGAAGGCGGCGAGGATGTTGGCGCCGGTTGGTTTGGCCAGCCGTGCTTCGGGCAGTAGCGGTAGTCGCTTGTCCTCGTGCTGCTGGTCTGCTTGGAGTGCCTTGCGCAGCTCGGTTTCGATCAGCCCGAAGATCAGTAGCGCGATCCCGACGGTGCTGATGAGTGCGTAGATGCGGTCGTCGTTGTGCAGGAAGATCGGGCGGACCTTGAGCGTCTGCTTGAGGTCGCGGTGGCGGCGTTCGACGACCTCTTGGTCTTTGTAGAGGCGCAGCACGCCGCCGGCGGTGAGCCGTCCGGGGAGGTTGGTCGCCAGCGCGTAGATCCCGTCGGTTGACGCGGCCTGGGCGATCGCCTCGTGGTTGCGCTCCCAGCTGAGCGTGGGTTTGCCGTTGCGGGTGGGGCCAACCTTGACGGTGATCAGCCCCTTGATGTTGGGGCCGATGATCTGCCCGACGCGCCGCTCGACCTGGGTCTTGGTCTTGTAGTAGCGGCCGCCGAGTCCGTTGCGCACGCGCTGCAGTTGCTCTTCTGCCTTTGCGAGCGCGCGCTCGCGGGCGGCTGAGACCTGCGCCTGTTCCTCGGAGGAGTGGATGTAGGCCGCCCGGAAGCGGCGCGGTTCGCCGGTCTCGGGATCCTCGACCTCCCAGTCTGAGATCGCGCCGCGATACTTGGTGCGCGGCTTGGCGGGTAGCCGCCGCTCGCGCGCTGCCACATGTCGGATCGGGCGCAGCGCCCCGGACCCGAGCTGTTGCAGGTAGCGCTCGGCAAAGCCGGTGTCGGCCCGGAGCGGGACGATGAACCGAAGGCCGGCACGGTCGATCTGACACAGCGGCTTGGGCGTGCCCAACGCCGAGTCGCACACCATCAGCATCCCCGGGCTTGAGAACTTGAGAAGGCGCTCGAGCGAGTCGCCGACGAGCTGAAGCTCCGAGCAGTTGCCGGGATCTGGGCGCAGATACAGTGAGACGCCGTCGCCGGTCGCGGCCTGCAGCGTGCGCACCTGGCGCGCGACGCGGCGATCGGACCCCCACCCCTTGGCCACCAGCGCCGAGTCCTCATACGCGCCGGCCACCCTGACCGTCGTCAGATCGACGTGCAGCCGGCCGGCGTCAGCGCCGAAGCGCTCGATCGCCCTGGCGGCCAACAGCCCGCGGACATGCTCGGCATAGACCGCGAAGCTCTCCAGCCCGCGGCCCAGCCGGTCGTCGTTCAGAAGCGCCGGCGGGATCCCCAACAGCTCTCTGACCGCCGCCCCCGACGCCCAGCCAGCGACGTCATACAACGGCGACGGGGAGCACAGGCGGCTCGCCACCAGCGCCGCGACCACCTCGCCCGTCGACAGCTGCTGACGGCCACGCTGCGGCAGCGAGCGGTCGATCGTGGCGACCACATCAAGCTCGGCGAGGAAGTGCCCGGCCAACAACAGCGAGCCGACCTCCCGGCGCACGCCCACCACAGGCGGGTCGAGCCGCGCGAAGGAGCCCATCAGCTGCTCCAGTTGGCCCGACGCCTTGAGCCGATCCTCGCGCCCCAGCGTGCCCAGCACCCGGTGGCGCACGCGCCCCCGATCATCCCGGTAGGCCTCGACCAGGCGCAGGTACACGTAGCGGTTGCGCCCACGGCGCACGGCGTGACGCTTGACATACATGTTGGCCCTACGATAAGGATCCCCGCGGACGGAAGCCCGAGAGTCACTACACCCTAGCTTCACGTCGATCCTGCCGCAGGCGGATCGCCGCACCGGGGCCCTTTGACCGAGTCATTGTTGGCCCTACAGCACGCGCTCTCGCGCAGCAACCCAGGCGAACACGAGCACGCCGAGGACGCGCAAACCCCCGACGCCACAAGGCCACGCACGCCTCCAGGCCCAAGCCCGGATCAGCAGCTAAAACCGCAAACTGCGGAAGATGGGGGCTAGCACGACGACGAATCGCAGCGACGCGGCGCTTGCACCCCTCCGCGCGACGGAATCGCGATTACGCTTCATCCGGGCGCGCTTCGGATGTCGCGTCGTGGTCCTGTCGCCCGCTGCAAGCAGATTGCGTCCGGATGGGAGTCGAGGAGCTTCTGATAGGGGTCCCCGAAACGGCGACCGACCTGGAGGCCCAGGACGGCTGCGCCGTGCCCTGTGTGATCCGTCGCTTCAGCTGGTGGTTTAGGGATGTGCTGTAGCGGGCGTGGCTGCAGGTG
>DATIOU010000170.1:0-1792 GCA_035472835.1 Streptosporangiaceae bacterium
GCGACGCGTTCTGCGGCGTGAGGAGATGGTCCGAGAACTGATCGCGGACAGGGGCGCTGGTCATGAGGTCCTCTTTGCGTGTTGCGCGCTACTTACGCCCATGCGAACATCGTCTAGCGAGACCTGGTAGGCAGCAGGACAATGAGCTTGCCTTAGGCTCAGGCGTGCGCATTAAGGCCGAACCTCCGCAAGCGGCGCAGTTGGCCCAGCCGCTCGTCGGTCCCAGTGACCTGCTGGCCGCCCTTGATCACGCGGCCGCCGCGGCCACGGTCACGGTCACCTCGGCGCCCGCCGACAGCGGGAAAACCACCCTGGTGCGCATATGGACAGCAGGCGCGGCCGGCGCTCGACTTCCGGGCCAGGGCCCAAGCTATCCGGGCAGGTGCGTGCCGCTATTGGCGGAGTGAGTGCTGCCTTTGTCCGATCCACTCCCGGCGATCGCCTGGGAATAGATCCTGGGCAGTTGCGGGCTCCTTGATGCATGAGAGCCGAGGCCGGAGCCGAGCCCGCAGGGACACCGGACGCGCCGGATCCGGCCGCTAACGGCGCAGCGGGACTGGGTGACGGCCTGTGGTCTGCTCGACATCGTGCGCTCACGATCGGCCTCGTCCTGACCATCACGTTCATCGCGTCCGAAGCACTCGCTGTCATAACGATCATGCCAGTCGTAGCCCGCGATCTGGGCGGGCTGAGTCTGTACGGCTGGGTGTTCAGCGCGTTCATGCTCGGCAACGTGGTCGGGATCGTCGCTGCTGGGCGCCAGGCAGACCGATTCGGGCCCGCGCGACCCTTCATCGCCGGCGTCGCGCTATTCGCCGTCGGCCTGGCCATTGCCGGGCTTGCTCCCAGCATGCCGGTGCTGGTGGCTGGCCGCACACTGCAAGGCATCGGCGCTGGCGCCGTGCCTGCGATCGCATATGTGACCATCGGCCGGAGCCTTCCCGAGCGGCTGCTGGCTCGGATGATGGCTGTCTTGTCCACCGCCTGGGTCGTGCCTGGTCTCGTCGGCCCTGCCATCAGCGCGGCAGTCGCGAGCCTGGTCGGCTGGCGCTGGGTGTTCCTGGGCTTGCTGCCCGTCGTAGCGATAACTGGCTCGATTGCGCTGCCCGCGCTGTTCCGGTTGAGCAAGCAGCCTGTAGCCGCAGATGGCGCACTCCCCGCCGGCACGGTCCACCGGCTAAGTGACGGCCTGGCCGCGGCAGCCGGGACGGGCCTGACGCTGACCGGGCTGAGCCTCATCGCCGGCGCGCGTGAGGTCGTTGTCGGCGGTGTTGTGCTGGTGATCGGCATCGCTGCCATCACCCTGTCCGTGCGCAGGCTGCTTCCAGCCGGCACTTTCGTCGCACGGCGTGGGTTGCCCGCAGTCGTGCTTAGTCGTGGTCTGCTGACATTTACCTTCTTCGGCGCAGACGCCTACGTGACCCTCACCATCACGACCGTCCGCCATCACAGTCCTGCCGTCGCGAGCATTGCCGTGACCGGTTCAACCCTCGCGTGGACGGCGGGCGCCTGGCTACAGTCTCGGCTGAACACCCGATGGGAGGCACGCCGTCTCGTTGGCTGGGGAGTAGTTGTCATCGTCGCCGGACTCGCTGCCATGGCGCTGGTTCTCTCGCCTGCTATTCCAGTGCAAGTGGGCCTGGCAGCTTGGACAGTCGCCGGGTTGGGCATCGGCCTGGCGTACGCGCCGACGACGCTGCTCATGCTTCGGGAGGCACCACAGGGCCGGGAGGGGTGGGCATCAGCGTCGCTGAACCTGGCCGACGTCCTCGGTACGGCGATAGGTATCGGT
>DATIOU010000171.1:0-10847 GCA_035472835.1 Streptosporangiaceae bacterium
AGCAGCCGATCGTAGAAGCTGATGGTGCCGCCGATCTTCGGCTGCCGTTTCAGCACGCTGGTAAAGGCGTAGTAGCAGATCAGACCCAGCGAGTTCGCGTATCGGACGTCAACGATTTCCAGGCCTGCGGCAGTCAAGGCCATGCTCATCGAACGCCTGGTGTAGCGGCGCACGTGCCCGGTTGCGATGTCGACCGGGCTCATTGCGAACGGAAACGCCGGGCACACCAGGATGACGTACCCCTCCGGCCGCACCAGCCGCGCCATGCTCTCGAGAGCGACTACGTGGTCCTCAATGTGCTCAAGGACGTTGTAGGCAATCAGCGACGAGTGGTCCCCGCGTTCTTGCGTCGGCAGCAGCACCAGGCTGACCTCGACGTTGGAGAAGGCCGCCATCTCGGCCTGGAGGCCTGGCAGCAGCGCCGGGTCCGCTTCGGTCGCGGTGAACTTGTCGACTAGCGGGATCCATTGCTTGGCATAGTCGCCAAATCCGCTGCCGATCTCGATGGGATGCTCACCCAGATAGGGCCGGGCAAAAGCGGCGAACCACCGACGGTGGTTGGCGCACTCGGCCAGGGCCTCGAGGACGTCGTGCTGTGTCTGCCGATCCCCGCGAAGCTCGTCAAGACCGACAGGCTCCGCGCCGTCCTCACCCACTGATTCCACTCGGCTACCTCTCGATGTGCCGGATGCGCACCAGACCCTGGCGACGACTGCTATGCCAAAAACTGACAAATCCGGCGTTTCACAAGCAAGTACCGGCGTGACGTTACATGTGCCCGGGCATGCGTCAAGGCATGCTGAACAACTCTTAACCAGAGAACAAAGTCCCCTTGGGAAAAGGGGCTACAGCAAGCCGCAGACGCGGTGGATTTCTTCGCGGCTCGCGAGCTTGACCCGGGCGCCCCGGCCGAGCCGCGCCGCGAGTTCCTTTTCGGCTGCTTCGATGCGCAGCCAGTCGCCATAGCTGACGTGCGGGGTGCCGCGCTCCGCCAGGACCTGCGCTAGCGGCGAGGACTCGGTTTCGCCTGCGGCGGCCGGCATCCGCAGCAGACCGGCCCGCGGCAGCTGAACCTGCCCGGGCCCAGGACCGCCGGCCAGGTCTGCCAGCAGCGAGCGCACTGTCTCGGCCGCGTCCGACTTGTTCGTGCCGATCACGCCAGTCGGTCCGCGCTTCAGCCAGCCCGCCACGTACTCACCCGGCAGCGGCTGGCCGTCCGGCCCGAGGACGCGGCCAGCCTCGTTGGGCACGACAGCCGCCTTCTCGTCGAACGGGACACCGGCCAGCGGGACGCTCTGGTACCCGACGGACCGGAGCACCATCTGGACATCCAGGGTCTCGCGCTCGCCCGTGCCGACAAGCCGTCCGGTCTCATCCAGCCGGGTGCGCTCCACGACGAGCCCCTCGACGCTGGTCTGGCCGACGATCTCGACGGGCTTGAGCCAGAACCTCACGGTCAGCCTGCGCGCTCCCCCGGCCGGCGTGCGGCCGGCCCAGTCCTTGATCACCGTGTAGTTGCCGCGTACGTGGCGGTCGGTCTCCGCCAGGCGCGCGCTCTCGCCCGTGCTGTCGAAGGCGGTTAGGTCAACCTCGTCGCCGACGACCACGATGTCGACGCCCGGCAGCTCGCCGAGCTCGCGCAGTTCCTTCGTCGTGAACTTCGCCTGGGCCGGGCCCCGGCGGCCAATCATGTGGACCTCGCGGACCTTGCTGGCCATGAGGGCGTCGAGCACTGGCTGGGAAACATCGGTCTCCCGCAGCTCCTCCGGGTTACGCGCCAAGATGCGAGCGACGTCGACGGCCACATTCCCGACGCCGATGACGGCAACCGCCTCGGCGTCTAGCGTGAACGCACCTGGATCCACGTCAGGATGACCGCAGTACCAGTTTACGAAGTCGGTGGCCGCGATGCTGCCGGGCAGGTCCTCGCCCGGGATGCCCAGGTGCCGGTCCCGCATCGCCCCAGTGGCGTAAACCACGGCGTCGTAGGCGGCGAGCAGATCCTCGCGGCTGACGTCGTCACCGAGATGTACTCCGCCGATGAAGTGGACACCCTCGTGCTCCAGGACATTGCGCAGGTACTCAGCGATCGACTTGATCGACTTGTGGTCTGGCGCCACGCCATAGCGGACCAAGCCGTACGGGGTCGGCAGCCGATCGAGCACGTCGACCCGGATCGCGCGCGGCTCGTCGAGGGCCGCAGTCTGCTTGATCAGGGCCTCGGCCGTATAGAGGCCGGCCGGGCCGGACCCGATCACCGCTACCTGGAGAGTCTGCATACCTTCAGATTCTGCCCTGTCCGCACCACCACTCGCGGCACGCCTGCTCGACACCGGTGATCCGGACCCGGCACGATCTCGCCGGACCGGGTCGTCAGCTACCGTGTGGCGAATGCAGGACGAGCAGCAGGTGCCGCCCATGACGCTCGATGGCCGGGTGGCCCTAGTCACGGGCGGCAGCGGCGGCATCGGGCGGGCGATCGCGCTGGCGCTGTCCGCAGCCGGGGCCAGCGTCGCGATCGGCTACGGTGCCAATGACGCGGCCGCTCACCAGCTAGCCGGCCAGATCACGGCGGCCGGCAGGCGGTCAGCCGCCTTGAGCGCCGATCTGGCCTACGCCGCCGAGGTCGTCCGGCTGGCCGAGGAAACCGAGGAGACCTTCGGCCCAGTGGACGTCCTGGTGAGCAACGCCGGGATGGGCCGCCGGCAGGTGCTGGAAAGCATCGCCGTCGAGGACTTCGACGAGACGATAAGCGTCAACCTGCGCGCTCCGTTCCTGCTCGCGCAGCGGCTGGTGCCGGCCATGGCCAGGCGCGGATTCGGCCGGGTGCTCTTCGTGTCGTCGGTGGCGGCGTTCACAGGCGGAATCGTGGGACCGCACTACGCGGCCGCCAAGGCCGGCCTGCACGGGCTCACCCACTCCCTGGCCGCGAGGTACGCGAAGGCAGGGGTCACGGTGAACGCCATTGCGCCAGCCCTCATAACCGAGACCGGGATGGTCCCGGACGAGGAGGAAGCGCTCCGGCGGCACGTACCAGTGGGGCGCCTCGGGCTCCCGGCCGAGGTAGCTGATCTCGCCCTAGCGGTCATGCGCAACCCGTATCTGACGAATCAGGTCATCTCGGTCGACGGGGGCATCTACCCGCATTGAGCTGGCCGGGCCGGCCGCGAGGCTGTCGGAGTTCGGGCGAATCCTCCGCCGCAGCGAGGCCCGCCCGCCGCGAGGTTGTTGGAGTTCAACGGGCAAATCGCCACGTGGTTGGGGTTCAGCGGGGACAACTTAGGCCAAACCGGACGCAAAACCCCGCCGAACTCCGGCAGTGCCGTGCAACTCCTTCTATCTCCAGTCTGCGGTGGTCGATGGCGCCGCTACGACACGGGGCGAAGACGCGCCGCCCGCCGACGATGTAGGTGTTGAGTGGCCAAATCGGACGGTCGTAGGTCTTCGGTTGGCATGAACCAGTACGAATCGGACGGGGAAACCCACCTAACACCTACTACGTCGCGTTCGAGCCCAGCCTGACCCCTGGCGGTAGGTTCACGGCCGAGTTCGACGTCGTCTCCGGGACCGGGCCGGCATGTACGACACGGCCTAGTCAGATCTGAATCGTTTGCAGTGGGCAAACTTTCCTAAAGACTTGCGCTGGCGCCCATTTTTACGGCCCCCTTCGGGAAGACCCACCGGACGCAGGCAGGGGCGAAACGGCCACGGCCGTATCCGGGGGAATCACATGTGGTCAGGCAAAGCGGTCGTGTCGACCTGTGCTGCATTGGCTCGGCTGGCCGTCGCCGCGGGCAAGCGAAGCAGCACCCAGCGCGACGCACGTCGGCCCGAGGTCCGGGGTGGCTCAGTGCTCGTGACCGGAACCAGCGGCAAGGGGACGACGTGCCGAATGCTGGCCGAAGTGATGCGCGCCGCCGGGCTGAACCCTGTGGTCCCCGCGACCGCCCGTGGCCGCGTAGGCGTTGCCCGTGACCTGGTCGAACGCGCCTGGACAAGACGCGTTCCCCGCGACGCGCGGTCGATCGGGCTCGTCGCGTTCGAGCCGGCCGCTCTACGGGACTACCTCCGGCGGGAGCCTCATCCAGCCGCGGTCGTGATCACCAACATTTTGGGCGGCTTGGCCGATGGCGAACCCCACGGCGCGGCCGTGACGGCGCGGCTCGAGAAGGCCCTGCGCAGCCTGCCTGCGAGCACCACCCTGATCCTGAACGCGGATGACCCCCACGTCGCAGCCATCGCGGCGGATGTGCCTAATCCGCGCCTGTACTTCGGCATCTCTGACATCGTCCACAGCCGGGTGCGCGCCGATCGGACGGCCGCCGCGCTCCCCTGCTGCCCGCGCTGTGGTCACCCGCTGTCTTACGCCTGCACGTACTACGCGCACCTGGGCCACTGGGCCTGCGGCGGCTGTGGTCTCGGCCGTCCGGAACCCGACGTCGGGCTCACGAAGGTCGGCCGGGCCGGGCCGTCGTCCAGCCGCCTTCAGGTCGTGGCTACGTCCGTCAGCACCATCCTCGACGTGCCGCTGCCCGGCATGTACAACGCCTACAACGTGCTGGCGGCTTTGACGGCAGCGACACACCTCGGCCTGCCGGCCTGGTCGCTGCGCGCCATTGAGGGCTTCTCGACTGGCCCCACGCAGATGGAGCCGATCCGCGTGGCCGGGCACGACGTGCAGCTGGCCGTCGCCACGAACGCGATTGCCTACACCGAGGTCCTCCGCGCCGTCCTCGGCGACGCGGAGCCCAAGCGGATGGTGCTCGGGCTCAACACCGGTCACCGCGCGCAGCAGGACATTTCCTGGATCTGGGGTGTCGACTTCGAGTCACTCGCCGGCCTCGTGCCCGGAGCGGTCATCACCGGCGACCGGGCCGCCGACCTCGCCGTCCGCCTCAAGTACGCAGGCTGGTTCGGTGACGGCAGGGATCAGCGCCAGACCGTCGGGGCGCGCATCGAGCCTGACCCGGTACGCGCGGTGCAGGCCGGCATCCAGGGAACGCCGGCAGGCGAACCGCTCTGGGTCGTATCTACTCCCGCGGCGCTTGCGGAGATTCGCCGCTGGTTGCGCAGTCATGACCGCGTTCCGCACCCCGAGACTCGGCGCCGGACCGCTCCGTTCCGGGCTGACGCACGCAAGCGCGGACCACAGCCGACCAGGCCGCGGGCAGCCGGGCCGCAGCCATCAGGTCCATCACGGTCCGCCCCGCAGGCGGTAGCCGGATACATGGCGGCCCGCCGCAGCCGACGCGCCCACGGCGCCCGGCGCCGCTGGACCACCCAGCGCGACTGGACCGCCCAGCGCGACTGGACCGGCTGGACGAGTCGCATGCGGCGAGGGCAGTCCGGAGGATCCCGGTGACGAGCAAGATAACCGTCGCCCACCTGTATCCCGACGTGATGTCGGCCTGCGGTGACCGGGGGAACGTGGCCGCTGTCGTTCGCCGCTGCCGCTGGCGCAACATCGACGTGACGGTGACCGAGCTGGGCATGGGCGACAAGGTCGTGCCGGACCAGGTCGACCTCATCGTGATCGGAGGCGGCGGCGAGTCGCGGCAGCGGCAGATCGCCGGCGATCTGTACAAGGTCAAGGGCTGCGCCATCCGGGACGCCGTGGCGGCCGGAACGGCGGCGTTCGCTGTCGGCGGGGGTTTCGAGTTGTTCGGCCGCTTCTGCCAACCGGAAAGGGGCGCCGAACTCCGCGGTGTCGAGCTATTCGACTCGTGGACGATCTGCCGGGCCGCGGCCACGGGCGAAGCCGGCGGCACACCTCACGGCGGCGCCACACCTCACGGCGGCACCACGCCTCACGGCGGCACCGCCCGCGGCGGCACCGCCCACGGGCCGACCACAACCGACTCGGCCATTCGTGATCTGGTGGTCCGCTGGGAAGGCGGCCTGCTGGTCGGCTTCGAGAATTCTCCCGGGCAGACCTATCTGGGTGCCGGCGTGACCTCGCTCGGCCGCGTCGTATCCGGCCGCGGGAACAACGGTGACGGCAGCGAGGGCGTCCGTCTTGGGAACGCAGTGGGCACCAACATGCGCGGCCCGTGCCTGCCGGCGAACCCGGCGCTGGCCGACTTCCTGATCAGCGCTGCCTTGTCCCGCCGGTACGGCACCGTTGACCTCGCGCCCCTGGCCGACGACCTCGAGCTGGCCGCGCGCGGCGCCGCGATGAACCGGACCGCCCTTAGCGCGCGGGGCCGCGGACCCAAGTGGGTTCTCGGCGGCGGCGCCATCGCGCCGCGGCCGCGCTTCGGCATGCGCGGGCGGGCTGGCGTGCGCGGATGAGCACGGCGGCCGGAAACGGGGCTGGGCCCAAAAACAGCACAGGCAAGTCGTGGGGCCGCGATCCGCGGGTCAGCATCATCGCCGCGCTGGCGGCGACGGCGGTCGCAAGCGGCTTCATCGTCGCCGGTCTCGTCCTCCCGGTAGCGGGTATGGCAGGCATCGCGGTCCGAGATGCCGCCGAGACATTCAACGGTCTTCCCGTGCCCGCGTTGTCGACGCTGCCGACGAGGTCGGAGATCCTCGACGCTAACGGCGGCCTGATCGCGTACTACTACCCGAACCACATCTACCGGGTGCCGGTCAGCTACGGGCAGATCGCGCCCGTCATGCGTCAGGCGATCGTGGCGATCGAGGACTCGCGCTACTACCAGCACGGCGCGATAGACATCCGCGGCACGCTGCGCGCCGTCGCGACCAACGTGAGTGGCGGGCAGGTCCAGGGCGGATCGACGCTGGCGCAGCAGTATGTGAAGAACGCGCTGGTGCTGACGGCCGCCGACAGCGCTCAGCAGCGAGCGGCGGTCGCCGACAGCCTGGCGCGCAAGATTCGCGAGCTTCGGATGGCCGTCACCGTCGAGCGTCAGCTCACGAAGGATCAGCTGCTGGCCGCGTACCTGAACGTGGCCTACTTCGATAACGAGGCCTACGGCATCCAGATGGCGGCCGCGCGCTACTTCGGCACCACGGCCGCACGGCTCACCTTGCCGCAGGCTGCCCTTATGGCTGGCATGGTGAAAAATCCGTCAGCGTTCGATCCGGTCGTGTATTCCGCCGAGGCCACCGTGCGCCGGAACGTGGTGCTCGACCGCATGGCGCAGCTGCACTACGTCGCCACGGCCGCCGCCAGCGCGGCCAAAAGGGCGCCGCTTGGCCTGCACTACTCCGCGCAGTCGCTGCAAGAAGGCTGCTCGAGCGCCTCGGCGGCCACCGCCGCCTGGTTCTGCGACTACGTGCTGGCCGAACTGCGGACCAACACCGCTTACAGGGCGGCCTGGCGACGGATGAACACCACCGGCGGGCTGCAAATCCATACGACCATGAACCCGCAAGACCAGCGCGCCGCGCAGGGCGCCGTCACATTCATGCTGCCGCCGCCGCCGTCGGGCTACAACCCCGGCAACAATGCGGCCGCTGAAGTACTCATCCAGCCCGGCACCGGCAACGTCCAGGCCATCGCGGTCGACCGCCGCTACGGGACGGGGCCCGGCGAGAACAGCATCGACTACGCGGTCGACACCGACCAGGACGGCGGCTTCGGCGTGCAGACCGGGTCGTCCTCAAAGCTCTTCACGCTGATTACCGCCCTGAAGCAGAACTACCCGTTCGGCTTCAAGCTGTCGGTGAAGTCCCCGAGTGTCATCGGCCCGTTCTATAACTGCAAGGGCAGCTATACGGGCTCGTTCCCGGTCTCTAACGCCGAAGGTGCCGGCCGGGGCACGTTTTCGCTCTACACCGGCACGACGCAGTCCATCAATGTGTTCTTCGCCGAGCTTGAGCACCGCGTCGGCTTGTGCAGCGTCGTGCGGACCGCGGTCAGCATGGGCGTCCACCGCGCCGACGGCTCACCCCTGCTGGCGGCTTCCGGCAAGCCAAGTAGGGCTAGTTATCAGCTGCCTGCCGACGATCTGCCCTCCTTCACGCTGGGGGCGATCAACGTGTCGCCGATGACCATGGCCGCGGCGTACGCCACGGTGGCGGCTGGCGGCCGCTACTGCAGGCCGATCGCGATCGCGAAGATCAGCGCCGGGAGCGCGCAGCTACCGGTCGAGCCCACCACGTGCCACCAGGCGTTCTCGCCGACCGTGGCGGCCGCGGCGACGTACATCCTGCGCGGCGATCTCACGAGCGGCACGGCCCGTGGCGATGGTGTCATCCGGGGCGGAGTCTACGTGCCGCAGGCAGCCAAGACCGGAACCGCGAACAACTTCGACTTCGCCGCGTTCGGCGGCTACACCCCGCACCTCGCTGGCTTCGTCTCGATGTTCAACCCGGCTGGCCCGGTCACGCATCCGATGGTCGGCTACGCCTCGTGCTACCGCAGCGCAAGCGGCAGCGAGGACTGCCCCGGCTCCATCTTCGGCGCCAACGCGGGCCAGA
Source organism: Streptosporangiaceae bacterium (assembly GCA_035472835.1). GTDB lineage: Bacteria > Actinomycetota > Actinomycetes > Streptosporangiales > Streptosporangiaceae > JAJYUU01. Next base: position 8,389 of record DATIOU010000171.1, read on the forward strand.
TCTGGCAGCTCACCTTCGAATCGGCCGATCTCGGCAGATCGTTCGGCTCGTTCCCGCCCGTGCCGGGTGACAGCGGCTACTTCCGGGCGGGAACGGGGCAGCACCCGCCGGTCGGGCACCGGCATCGCTGACGAGATCTTGATCGATTCGGCGATTCCGGGCCCGCCGGTCTAATGGCTCGGGCTTGGCGGCGGCTGGACCTGCTGGTACCTGGCGGGCACCGAGATGTGCAGCGGCGCCAGGCTGGCCGGCGTGGCGGCAGACCACGTGAAGGTCGAATGCAGCGGGCCGGTCGTCACCTGCAAAGGCAAGTAGGTCGCCGCGTCGACCCACAGCGTGATCGACCCAGGGGCACTGCCGGTCAGCTTGATGGTGTCGATCTGGTTGATGAGCTGATGGCCGACGACGGTGTACGCGCCGCAGGCTAGCTGCGACCGGATGAAGCCGGGCCAGCCACCACCGGGACCAGGTCGCAGATAGACGCCGCCGCCTTGCAGGCAGCCGACCGGGCCGGGAATGCGGGTCTGCACCGGGGCTGTCCACCACGTGCTGTTGACGTATATCACCGCGGTCTCGGTCGCCGCGCCATTCGCGTGCGTGAGTTCCGCGTCGAAGACGGGCTGGCCGCCCTTGCTGTACGCGGCGTACCTCGTGGTCCCGCGATACGCCCACACCACTGAAGACGCGACGCTCCACTGCGATGCAGCGCCGCCTGTCACCGCGTTCATCCCACCGGGCACCGGTTCGAGAGTCGTGCCAGCCGGATACGTCTGGCGGACCGAGCCGACCAGGTTGTCGACTGCGGCAGGCGCGAGGGCGCTTCGCACGTGCCTGATGACATAGGCCGTCAGCTGAGCAGTCCGAGCCGACGCTGGACTCGGCGCCGAGCCGAAGGCCCCGGTAACTCCGGCTATCGCGACGCCGCCGACCAGCGTGGTCGCCGTGGCCGCCGTTATCGCCACGCGCAGCGTCTTCTGCCGCTTCCTGCGGTGGCGATCCGCCTTGACCGCAAGCCCGCGAGTAACGCGGATTCCCCTGGTCACCCGCTCCATGTCCAGGCGTAGCTGGTCCTCGAGATCCACACTCATGCCATTCGCTCCCTTGCTGACTCGGGCCTGGCCACGTCCTTCTGCTCGCGGTCTGGCAATCCGCTGAGCTCACGCAGTCTGCGGAGGCCGCGCGCGGTGGCCGACTTGACGGTTCCGATCGAGCAGCCCAGCATCTGGGCCGACTCAGCCTCGCTGAGCTGCTCCCAGTAGCGGGCGACGATGACTGCCCGCTGGCGCGGTGGTAGCTGCATCAGCAACCGCACCAGCGAGTCGCGCAGTTCCACGTCCGCTATCGGGTCTGCGACGACAGAACCGGCCCAGGGCCGCAGCAGCCGCAGTTGCCTGCGCAGAGCGGCTTGCTGCCGCCATCTGTCGGCCGCGAGGTGATACAGGGTCCGCCGCAGGTACCCCTCCGGGTTGCCGTCGATCGACGCCCAGCGTTTAAGCAGGCGCTCCAGCGCCGTCTGCAGCAGATCCTCACCGGCCTCCCTGCTGCCGGTCAGCAGGACAGCAGTGCGCAGCAGGTAGTCACCGCGTTCGGCGAGGAACAACTCCAAGTCGGCGACAGCTCGATCCGCATCCAAGCGCCAGCTCCTTCCAGTCACCCACCAAGTACGGAACAAGCAGCGGAAAGGTTGCCTCCGTTGGCTATGAAGGTCCGCGGCGATCGCAAGCCGACGGCAATCGCAAGCCGGAGGCACTCGCGGCCAAGGTCCTCGGCGACCTAGCGGTCCGGCTCTGGCACGTAGTGCCGGCTCAAGTCGGCTGGATCGACCCACACGCGCGTGATCGCGCGCGTCGACGGGTCGCGGAACCGCTCGGTCGTCGGTACCCAGCCCGCGCCGGGCTCTATGCTCTGCCCGTGCCGACGCCGCTGGCCGAGCCTGCCCGGCTTCGGCGATCCGGTCGCGGGCCCAGTCGGCGCCGGGCCGCTGAGCAGCGGGAGATCGCTGATGGCCGCGGCCGCCTCGTCGGTGTACCTGGCCGTGAGCACGGTCTCGACGCGCTGGCTCATGTCGTCCAGGTCAAGCTGCCCCCGGGCGTAGTGCTCGCGCAACAGCAAGAGCAGCCGCTCGCGATCGGCGTCGCCCGCGATGGACCTCGGGTCGGTGGGCGGCATCTGCGCAGGTGTCCGGGCGGAAGCTAGCTGGCGGGCTGCGCAATGACCGCCGTGCCGTAGGCCACGATCTCGGTCAGCTGGGTGCCGATCTCGGAGGAGTCGAACCGCATGGCCACAATGGCGTTCGCCCCAAGGAGCCGAGCGTTCTCGATCATCCGGTCGACCGCGTGGCGACGGCTGTCCTCCAGCAGCTCGGCGTACTGCGTGACCTCGCCCTGGCGCATCGCCTTGAAGCCAGCGCCGATCGACTTGATCACGCCCATGCTGCGGACAACCAGCCCGAAGGCCAC
>DATIOU010000172.1:0-12033 GCA_035472835.1 Streptosporangiaceae bacterium
CGAGGAGGTATCGCCCGGTGAGCTCAACCGACGCGCTGAAGCTAGCGGTGCGCGGCTACCGGATCATGGCGTACGTGACCGGCGTCATGCTCATGATCTTGTGTTTCGTGTGCGTGCCGCTGCGTTACTTCGGTCATGACAGCGGGCCAGCCGAGATCGTCGGGGCCACCCACGGCGTGCTCTACATGATCTACATCGTCGTCGCGTTCGTCATGACCCGGCTGGTCCGGATGAAGGTAGCCAGCTTCGGCACCGTCATCGTCCTGCTGGCCGGGACGATCCCGGTGCTCACGTTCGTCGTTGAGCGCTGGGTGAGCCGCACCTACATCGCGTCGGCGCTCGCCGGCGGCGTCAGCGCCAGTGAGCAGCCAGTACTTCGCTGAGCAGCCGACCGCGGCGCACCGGCCGGGAACCGTGCATGTCGTGCTGCCGGACACGCACCTAGCGCTCGCGACCGACTCGGCCGTGTTCTCGCCCGGTCGGCTCGACCCCGGCACGAGGCTCTTGCTCGAGACTGCGCCACCTCCCCCGGCGGAAGGCGATCTGCTCGATCTCGGCACCGGTTACGGACCCCTGGCGCTGGTCATGGCCAGCCGGGCGCCGGGCGCCACGGTCTGGGCGGTCGACGTGAACCGGCGGGCCATCGAATTGTGCGAGCGCAACGCGGCCGCGGCCAGGCTCACCAATGTCCGCTGCCGATCCGCCGACGACGCCCACCTGCCGGACAGCTATCGGCTGATCTGGTCCAATCCGCCGATCCGGATCGGGAAGAACGCGCTGCACCAGATGCTCACCACGTGGCTCGGGCGACTTGCGCCCGGCGGGGCCGCGTTCCTGGTGGTGCAGCGCAACCTGGGTTCGGATTCGCTGCAGCGCTGGCTGTCCGAGACTGGCTGGCAGGCAGACCGAATCGCCGCGCGGGCTGGCTACCGGGTGCTGGAAGTGCGCAGATGACGCCGCGGCAACTCGGCATGACCGAGGTTAAGCGCCTCAACCGGGGCTGGCGGCGGCGTACCCAGGCGCGGCTGGGCCTGCTGCTCGACGGCGTCGGGCAGCCATTCAACGTCGGGTCAATCATCCGCACGGCCGCCGCGTTTGACGTCGACCACGTGTGGCTGTGCGGCGACACAGCCGAGCCGGGCCACGCGTCGGCGCGCAAGACCGCGCTCGGTACCGAGCGCCTGCTCACGTTTGAGCGCGCGCCGACCGCAGCCGCGGCCGCGTCGGCCGCCTGGGCCGCGGGGTACCGGGTGATCGCCATCGAGCTGGCCGGCGAGGCCCTCCCGCTGCACGAGGCACCGCTCGACGGCGACATCTGCATAGCTGTCGGGAACGAGGACCACGGCTGCTCCGCCGCTCTCCTGGCCGCGGCCGATCTGGTCGCCTACATCCCCCAGCCAGGCAAGGTCGGCTCGCTGAACGTGGCGGCCGCCGCAGCGATCGCCCTCGCCGAGGTCCGGCGCCGCGAGTGGACCGCGGGGACCGGCTAAATCGGCCCCGTTCCCGCATCGTCTTGTGGTGTTGATTTGCGGGGCTGATTTACTGGGGCCGTGTCGGCGGGCTACCTTGATCATCCGCGGCCGCTCGCATTCGCCCATCGCGGCGGCGCCGGCGACTTCCCGGAGAACTCCTGGAAGGCGTTCGAGCACGCGGTCGGCCTCGGGTACGCCTATCTCGAGACAGACGCGCACGCGACCGCCGACGGCACCGTTGTCGCGTTCCACGACCGGACGCTCGACCGCGTGACCGATCGGACCGGCCGGATCGCCGAGCTGACCGCGGCCGACGTGGCGGCCGCGAGGATCGGCGGCACCGAGCCCATCCCGCTACTTGCCGATCTGGTCATGGCGTGGCCGGATGTCCGGTTCAACATCGACGTGAAGGATGAGCCTGTCATCATGCCACTCGTCGAGGTGCTGCGGGCGACCGACTGCTGGGAGCGTGTGTGCCTGACCTCGTTCTCTGGCAGCCGGCTCAACGCAACCCGGCAACTACTCCCGCGGCCAGTTTGCTCGGCCACCTCACCGGCGGGAATAGGCGCCATCCGGGCCGGGCTGCCCGTCAAGACGCTGACGGCGCGATTCGCGGCCAAGGCCGTGCGCTGCGCCCAGATTCCGTACTCGATGGCGACCAGCCGGTTCCTCGAACGAGCGCACTCAGCCGGCCTCCAGGTGCATGCCTGGACTGTCAACGACCCAGTCGTGATGGCCAGGCTCCTGGACCTTGGCGTGGACGGGATCATGACCGATCAGACAGCCGTGCTGCGGGATCTGCTGATCGCGCGAGGGCAGTGGCACCCCCGGATCGTCGGCTAAACCGCAAATTCCTCAGATCAGGCATCGCGGGCACGGTTGGAACCGGCCCTGACCGGGAATCTTGACCGGGAACTCACCGTTGGTGAAGTAGGACGGCTGAGCGCCTGGGAGGCAGTAACACATGGCCGAGCGAGCACTTCGCGGCACGCGACTCGGAGCGACGAGCTACGAGAACGACCGTAACACCGACCTGGCGCCTCGCCAGGAAGTCGCTTTCGACTGCCCGAAGGGCCACCGATTTACGGTGCCGTTCTCGGCCGAGGCCGAATTGCCGATCAACTGGGAATGTCGGATATGTGGCGCCCTCGCGGTGACCGCGACCGGTGACACCCCCGCGCCCAAGAAGAGCAAGCCGCCGCGAAGCCACTGGGACATGCTCATGGAGCGCCGCAGCATGGCTGACCTCGAGGAAGTCCTCGCCGAGCGGCTAGCGGTCATCAGGGGCCAGCGTGAGCCGGAGGCGTCGCCTGAGCCACGCCACTCCACACGGCACCGCAAGACCGCCTGATCTTCGCCACAGCCATCGTCGTTCTAGCGATGCCTGAAAACCTTGCGCGCGCGGTTACTTCTGCGCGCGCGGTTACTTCTGCGCGCGCTTTCTGCTGACGAGAGCACGCGCGGCATCAGCTTGGGAAGAGGGCCTGGGAACCCTTCGGACCGGAACGCGTCCCGTCGGCAACGGGCTCGCCTTCCGTTGTCTACTGGGTACCCAGGCCCCCTCCCGGGTCCAACCCCCCGCTCGGTCAGGGCGCGGGCTTGTCGCTCGGCTACACGGAACCGACGTCGGCGGCCGCGTCACGGTGCGGCCAACTGCCCGGCTGATCTTCCTGACCTGCTAGCCCGGTGCTGGACTGCGCAGCAACTTACCGTTGATCGCGCCGATGTCAACCTGTCCTGCCAGGACTGATACCTGTTAGCGATCTGACGGGGCCGCGCTGTGACGGGCCTGTTCCCTGTTGTCCTGCGGCGTTACGATTGAGACTCCCGTAACGTGTGAGGGTGCCCATGACGAGGTGGTCAGCGGCAGACCGCCAGCACATGGGTCCCGCCCATTTCTGCGCGTGCCGCGCGCCGCGCGAGAACTCGTTCCGCGGTGTGCCCAGTCGACCACCCGCGCCTCGCCGCGCGCGGGCTCCCCTTCGGCCAGGAGGACAGGAATGACAGAAAATTCGGAGACACCGGCTGTCTCTGAGTCACAGATCGCCGTGCACTGGCGGGAGGAAGGGTATTACCCCCCGCCAGAGAAGTTCGTTGCGCAGGCCAACGCCAACGACCCGGCGATATTCGAGCGGTTCACCGAGGACAAGTTCCCGGACTGCTTCACCGAGTACGCCGACCTGCTGACCTGGGACAAGCCGTGGGACACGGTACTCGACACGAGCAACGCCCCGTTCTGGAATTGGTTCGTCGGCGGCAGGCTGAACGCGTCCTATAACTGCGTCGACCGGCACGCGGCCGCTAACCCTGACAAGACCGCTGTCATCTGGGTGCCCGAGCTCGAGGAAGACGAGACCGTGCACATCAGTTACGGCGAGCTGCTGCGCCGGGTGAATGAGTTCGCTGCGTTGCTAAGCGATTTTGCCCAGCTGAAGACGGGCGACCGGGTCACCTTGCACATGCCAATGGTGCCGGAGCTGGCGATCACGATGCTGGCGTGCGCGCGGCTCGGTGTCGTGCACTCCCAGGTGTTCGGCGGCTTCTCCGGTAATGCCTGCGGCGCCCGGATCGCCGACTCGGGCAGCCGGATACTCATCACGATGGACGGCTACTACCGAGCCGGGAACATGACGGACCACAAGGTGAAGGCAGACGAGGCCGTCGCCGAGGCAGCGCGCGAAGGCCAGGCAGTCGACAAGGTACTGATCTGGCGCCGACAGCCCGGCGAGTACCAGTCACAGACGCCGATGGTGGACGGCCGGGATTTCTTCGTCGACGACGTCCTCGCCAAGTACGCGGGCCAGGAAGTCGCGCCAGTGTCGATGGACGCCACGGCGCCGCTGTTCCTGATGTATACCAGCGGCACCACGGGTCGGCCGAAGGGCGCGCAGCACTCGACCGGCGGCTACTTGTCATACGTGACCGGGACGTCGAAGTACTACCAGGACATCCACCCGGACGACGTGTACTGGTGTATGGCTGACATCGGCTGGATCACCGGCCATTCCTACATCGTCTACGGACCGCTGGCCCTGGGCACGACCACCGTCCTGTACGAGGGCGTGCCGAACTATCCCGACGGTGGGCGGCCGTGGCGCATCGCCGAGAAGCTGGGCATCAACATCTTCCACACCTCGCCGACCGCGATTCGTATGCTGCGCAAGGTCGGACCGGATGAGCCCGCCAAGTATGACTATCACTTCAAGCACATGACCACGGTCGGCGAGCCGATCGAGCCCGAAGTGTGGCGGTGGTACTTCAACTCTGTCGGCAAGGGCGAAGCCGCCATCGTCGACACGTGGTGGCAGACGGAGACCGGCGGGTTCCTGGGCAGCACGCTGCCCGGCCTGCAGCCGATGAAGCCAGGCAGCTGCGGTCCCGGCGTGCTCGGCATCTACCCGGCCATCTACGACGAGGACGGCATCGAGGTCCCCGCCGGCAGCGGCCGGGCCGGCAACATCTGCATCCGCAATCCGTGGCCTGGCCTGATGCAGACGGTCTGGGGTCAGCCCGAGCGGTACACCGGCATCTACTTCCAGAAGTACAACCAGAACCCTGACTCGACGGACTGGCACGACTGGCCGTACTTCGCCGGGGACGGCGCGACCCAGGCTGCCGACGGCTACTTCCGGATCCTCGGCCGGGTCGACGACGTCATTAACGTGGCCGGGCACCGGCTCGGCACCAAGGAGCTGGAGTCTGCCGCGCTCACGGTACCTGAGGTCGCTGAGGCCGCCGCGGTGCCGGTCATCGACGACCTGCGCGGCCGCATGGTGGAGATGTACGTCTCCCTGAAGCCCGGCGTCGACCCAGAAGGCATGGAGGCCAAGGTCGTCACCGCGATCGAGACCGAGATCGGCAAGATCGCCCGGCCGAAGAACGTGTGGATCGTGCCCGACATGCCGAAGACGCGGTCCGGCAAGATAATGCGCCGGGTCATCGCGTCGGTGTCGAACTTTGCCGACGTCGGCGACGTGACCACCCTGGCCAACCCCGAGGTGGTCGACGGCATCCGGCACCACGTCCAGCATGCGAAGGTCGCCAAGGGCGATACTCCGCGCGAGCTGACCGAGACCGAGCTCGCCGAGATCCAGTCCTTCGGCAACGAGTAAGCGCAACGACAGAGCCGGAAGCGGCCGCCAGCCCGCCGGGGCTGGCGGCCGCATTTCACTCAAGGCGGCGAGTTACGTGGCACGATCATCGCTGGTCACCATCGGACCAGACCGCGTTCGGTTTCAATGCCTGGTGTGCCGGGGCGAGCTGTTCCACGATCAAGAGATCAAGCTCAACACCAGCGCCATGGAATTCCTCGGCATCGAGTGGGCTAATCGATCCGGTACCGGGCTCATCTGCGAGCGGTGCAGCTTCGTGCACACCTTCGCCGACAACCAGATCGAGCTCTGGGATCCGAAGGGCGGCTATCCACCCTTAGCTTGACTGCTATTTAGCAATCTAGCTAGATTACACATATGGCAGACGATGCTTCCGTGTTCAAGGCGCTGGCGGATCCGACCCGCCGGCAGATCCTCACCGACTTGCGCGGCGGCGAGTTGTCGGCCGGCGAGATTGCCGCGTCGTTCCCGATCAGCGGTCCGTCTATCTCGCGCCACCTCAGCGTGCTGCGAGCTGCTGGCCTCGTTACCGAGCGCCGCGATGCCAACCGCATTCTCTACTCGCTAGTGCCCGATCGCCTGGCCGCCTGCGTAGGTTCGTTCTTGTCGGCAGTATGCCCCGAACAGGTCGTGCTCCGGCACCGGCGGCAGCGTGGCGGCGCCGGTGCGGCCGGCAAGGAGGGTCTGGCATCGTGATCACCAGGGACATCGACAGCGTCATCGAACGCCGGCTGCTCGTCAACTACCGGGTCGACCCGGCGTACGTATTGGCGCTACTGCCCCGCGGCTTCCGCCCGCAGCTCGTGCACGGTCACGCGGTGGGCGGCGTCTGCTTCATCCGCATGAGCCGGATCCGGCCAGCGCGCATGCCCGGCGCCGCGGGAATGACGAGCGAGAACGTCGCGCACAGGTTCGCAGTGGAATGGGATGACGCCGAAGGCACGCACAGCGGGGTCTACGTGCCACGGCGGGAAACCAGCTCCCGAGTCGCCGCGAGGATCGGCCGGCACGTCTTTCCGGGCGCGTATAACCGTGCTCGTTTCGACGTCAGAGAGTCGGCGGCCGGGATCTGGATCGACGTCCGTTCTCGGGACGGCAAGGTGTCCGTCTGCGCCGAGGCCACCCCGGTCGCCGCGCTGAGCAGCGAGCTGTTCGACACAGTTGACGACGCCATGGCCTTCTTCCGCCGGGGAGCGCTTGGATGGTCGCCCTCGGCGGTTCAAGGCTGCCTGGACGGTGTGCGCTTGGACGCCGCAAGCTGGACCGCCACGCCGATGGCCATCACCCGGATGCGATCCAGCCTGTTTGACGACCCGGCGGACTTCCCCGCTGGGACGTGCGCACTGGACTCGGCGCTGCTCATGGCGAACATCGAGGCCCGCTGGACCGCCGAGCAGCGATCTGGCCGCGCAGGCGTGCCGCTGCGTGACTCAGCGCAGGACGGCGGTAGTTGCTACCCGCACTCCGGCCACGAGTGCACAGGCTCGTTGGCGTGCATGTGCTGTATGTAGCACTGCGTCATCTGCCGGAGCGCGTCGGTGCGCGACGCATTGCGCCGCTCGCTGAGCCCGGCGACGGAGCTGATCTGCCACGCGGCGCCGGTTTGACCGGTCAGGCAGCGCTGCTCGATGATGCCGAGCAGGCGGTCTGCATGAGCCGAGCCGACGCCCCAGCGGCTCAGGCCGTCGCGAGCCATGGGCAGCAGCCGGCGCAGCACGATCTCGGCCACGCTGGCGTCGCCGAGTCCCGGCCAGTACAGCTGGGCGCCCATGCCGTGCTTGGCCGCCTCATGCAGGTTCTCCGCCGCCGTGGTGAACGACATCTGCGTCCACACCGGCCGCTCCGACTCGGCCAGCACGCGCACCAGACCGTAGTAGAAGGCTGCGTTCGCCATCACGTCCGCGACCGACGGGCCCGCAGGCAGCACCCGGTTCTCCACCCGCAGGTGCGGCTTGCCGTCGACGACTCCGTAGACCGGCCGGTTCCAGCGGTAGATGGTCCCGTTGTGCAGGCTCATCTCGGCTAGCTGCGGCGACTCGCCGTGGTCGAGCGCCACCACCGGATCCTCGTCCTCACAGATCGGCAGCAGCGCCGGGAAGAATTGAATGTTCTCTTCGAACAGATCGAAGACCGACGTGATCCACCGCTCCCCGAACCACACCCGCGGCCGTACGCCCTGGCGCTTCAGCTCGTCCGGCCGGGTGTCGGTGGCCTGCTCGAACAGCGTGATCCGCGTCTCGTGCCAGAGCTGACGGCCGAACAGGAACGGCGAATTGGCCGCGAGCGCCACCTGCACGCCGGCGACCGCCTGAGCCGCGTTCCAATAGTTAGCGAAGGTGTCCGGGGTGACCTGAACATGCAGCTGGACGCTCGTGCACGCGGCTTCCGGCGTGATGCTGTCGGCGTGCGTCAGGATCTGCTCCGCGCCGTCGATCTCGATCCGCATGTCTTCACCGCGGGCCGCGAAAATCTGCTCGTTGAGGACCCGGTAGCGCTCGTTCGCCGACATAGTGCTCTCGTTGACGTGCGATTTCGCCAGCGTCGGCAAGATTCCGATCATCACGAGGCGGCAGCCCTCGCTGCGGGCCCGCTCATCACCGGCGTTGAGGCTGCCGCGGATCTCGTCCTCGAGCCCGGCCAGCGCGTCACCGCCGAGCTCACGCGGCGGCACGTTGATCTCCAGGTTGAACTGACCGACCTCGGTAGCCCAGGCGGGGTCCGCGATCGCCGCGAGCACGTCGGCGTTGCGCATTGACGGCGCGCCCTCGTCGTCGACGAGGTTCAGCTCGATCTCCTGGCCGACGAGCGCCCGATCGCTCTCGAACAGCTGCTCTTTCAGCATCCGCGCGAAGACGTCGAGCGAACGGGCCAGCTTGGCCCGATACGTTCGCCGGTCCTCCCCAGTGATCTTGACGGGCTGGATGTCTCGGCCCATGTCCCCTCCTCACGCCGCGACGCGACTGCTCTCGTCCCTGACCCACATGCCAAGCAGGCCGCGCAGGTGCTCGACGAACTGCTCGTGCTCGTGCACCGGATAGACCGACCGCACAGTGTCGACGATCAGGTTGTCGAAGTCCGGACTCGCGACCCAGTCCAAGACGATCGCATCGAGATGGCCCAGGCTGGTCGCGCAGAACTCCTCGTACCGCTCGGTCTCGAAGTAGGCGTCGGCGAGCTTGCGGTACGCCGCGAGCTTGTCGGGATACGCCAGCCCGGTGGTGTCCGCAATCTCGAAGTACTGCCGGGTGCTCAAGTCGAGCCGCGGCTGCCTGGCGGTGACCAGCGCGAACACGCACCACTTCACCAGCGCCTTGATAGCCCACGGGAAGTAGTAGTGGAGGCTCGTCAGGGCCACATCCGGGCAGGCGTTGGCGTAATCAATCGGGAATACCTCACCGGCCTTCACCAGCGTCTCGCACGAGTTGAACTCCCACCGGAAGAAGGCGTTCACCAGTCGCCCGATCGTCACGACCTCGGCGCCTTCCTGCGGTGACAAGAACGCGTGGTCAACCGCGTAGCGCAAGTGCATGGGCTGCTCGGGCTGGAATTTCATCACCATGGTTTCGGCGCCGATGGATAGCGACCGGGCGAACATGTCGTAGTCGACGGCCTTCTGCAGGTGCATGAGCATCTCGCCGCTGGCGTCATAGGCCGCGTGCAACTCAGCCGGGTTATTAATCCGCGACACTCCGCGCCACGCGCCGCCGTCGTAGGGCTTCATGAACAGCGGATAGCCGATCCGCTCGGCGATAGCGTCCAGGTCGAACGGCTGGTTGTACCTGGCCGCCGTGTAGGCGTACCGGGCGTTATCGACCGGGTTCTTGTACGGCACCAGGACGGTCTCGGGCACATTCAGGCCGAGCCGCAGCATCGCGCAATACGCGGCGTGCTTCTCCATCGACTGAAACGTGAACGGGCTGTTCAGCAAGTAGACGCTGTCCATCAGCGCCACCTTTTTCAGCCACTCACGCGGGTGGTAATACCAGTACGCGAGCCGGTCGATCACAAGTTCATGGCGCGGGCTGTCCTGCAGCGCGAACGGCTCGATAGTGATCCGCTCGGTATCGAACGCGTGGCGAGTGCCATCCGGTCCGGTCACCGGGCCGTGGCGCCTGACGATCTCTTCGAACGCCCGCGGCCAATCTTCCTCCGTACCGAGCAGCAGCCCGATCAGGTGCCGTTGCATGCGAGGCTCCCTTCGCCCAGGGCCAGCAGCCCGATGTCAGCGCGCTTCAGCCGAGTCGCCATCAGCAGAACCTCGGCAGGTGGTGGGCTAGCTGGTCACGCCAGGCTGGCCAGTCGTGCGCCGTGTCCCACAGATCGAGCTCGTGCTTGATGCCCTTGCCGGCCAGCAGCGCGGCGAAGCGCGTCGTGCTCTCGAGCGATCCGGTGGTGTCCTCCCACTGACCGCGCCCGCAGACGAGCAGGAGGCTGACGCGACCGCGGAGCCAGTCGAGATGATCGCCGTGCAGGTGACCGACGTAATCCATCGGGTTGGTGAAGTACGCGGCGCCGCCGCGCTCGCCCCACGCGTTCCAGGCGCCGGGATCGTAGCTGCCCGAGAAGCACAGCGCCAACGGGAACAGGTCAGCCCGCCGTAGCGCGAAATTCGCCGCGTGGAAGCCGCCCAGACTGCATCCGAGGGTCGCGACCTCGAGTGTCCCCCCGCAGTCCGCGTAGATCCACGGCAGCACCTGGCCGAGGATCCACGACTCATACCGGCCGTGCCGACGGGCGCGTTCCTCGACCGGAATCGCCTGGTCGGACCACGACGCGGCGTCATAGCTGTCCACGCAGTAGAGCTTGACCCGGCCGGCCTCAAGCAGGCTGCCCACCGCGGCCACCATGCCGTTGTTCTCGAAGTCCCACGCTTTGCCCTGCTCGCTCGGGAAGACAAGCACGGCGCGTCCCCAGTGCCCGTAGCGCACGACAGTGCCGGCCGCGCCGACGTCGTCTGACCACAGCTCGGCGACCGCGCGATTCATCGGGCCACCCGCGTCAGCAGCCCGGTCAGGTACGGATCGAACGCATCCCGCCAGGCTGTGTAGTTGTGCAGGTCGGGCACCTCGTGGAGCGCAGCCGGATAGCCGCGCGACCGGAACGCCGCCAGCATGAGGCGGTTGTTTGCGAGGTTCTCCTCGCTTGACCCGCAGGTCATTACGACGGGAACGGGGCAGGATGGGAGCGCTTCCGCGTGTACGGCCGCGGTGAAGTCGGTGATCCGCCGGAAGTACGGAAACCGTCGCTCCTGGCTGTCCAGGCTGGGCACGAAGAAGCTGCCCGACTGCAGAAACAAGGCAGCGAGCGAATCCGGGTAGCCGCAGTAGGCATGCAGCATCGCGAGGGCGCCGAGGCTCGTCCCCATGCCTATCACCGTGGTGCAGGCGATGCTCGCCCTGATGGCCGGCAGCGCGTGGCCGGCGAGCATGCGCGTGTACCTGGGACTCGCGGAGTACCAGCTGTTCCGCGAGCCGGGACTCAGCAGCGCGGCGCGCAGCCGCGGCAGCCAGCCCCCGAGTATGCCAGCGCCTAGGTACCGGGTCAGGCTTGCAAGCGCGTCGTATTCTGGCCCGTCGTGCACGAGCAGCAGCGGCAGCGGCTCGTCGTCGCGAGCGCCCGACGGACCCCAGATCCTTGCCAAAATGGCGGTCCCGGTGGCGAGCGCGCGAGCGACCCCCGGGTCGGCGGGCGCGGACAGCCAGGCGGGCGGTGCATAGCCGGGGAATTCCAGCACGCTCTTCGGCCCGAAGGCGCTGGCGGCCTGGCGCGGGTTTGCCGGGTCGGTGCCGCTCTTCGATCCGCCGTCGGCGTAACGCAGCTCGAGGAGGTACTCCAATCGCGCGACGGGCGGCGGAACAAAAGACAGCTGCCAGTACTCCCCCGCCCGCCGGAACTCCAGTAGGTCGGCTGGCATGCGCAGCTCTAGCTGCAGCGTGACGCCGACCAGGGCCTGGTCGGGATCGGCGACGCGGAGCGTGAGCGGTCCACCGTCGGCAGCTCGCTCAGCAGGCACCTGATCCTCCGCGGGAACTAGCGCATCACTCGCACATCGTGCCTGGTCCGCGTGGCCGTGACAATGGCCACCTCAGCTTGGCGACAGGACCACCAGGCTGGCCGGTGAGCGCCTGGTAATCGGGATCCACGCCGTGACATGGCCGCGGGGATAGTAAAGTGCCGCGTTCCGGCCAATGTTCACCGGGTGCGCGCTCTCATCCGGACACGGCAGTGCCCCGCCCAGGGGGGTGGGCGGGGCGCTGCGGGGTGGGGGCCGTGGGGGCGGCCCGGTGGGTGGCCGGTGGTGGGTGCGGGGGCCGGCGGGGTGGGCGGGGGGTTGGTTAGAGGCCGGAGCCGGGGGCGGCGGTGCTGATGTCGAAGTTGTGGCCCCAGTACCACTGGGTGGCGCTGGCGCCGGGGACGATGTGCGGCGCGCCGGTGGGGTCGGCGATCCA
>DATIOU010000173.1:0-15772 GCA_035472835.1 Streptosporangiaceae bacterium
AGCGGCTAGGCCGGCTCGCCACCGTCGACCCGAACTGCGCGCCGCAGAACAATCCTGTCGGCTTTCACTACACGCCGAGCTCGGCACGATCGACGTGGGTGGCCGCAATATGGGCTCATCGCAGAAGAAGGTGCAGTCGGGTCTGTGGGTTTTCGAGGTCGCCCGCACGGATTTTCACGCTCGGCTGCGCTCCTATCCGGGCGCGACGAGACGTGCGCCGGGGAACGAGCTATGCACCGTCGTTGCCATCGCGCAGGGAATGGATCATGCTTTGCAGGATCCGGAACGCGCCTGACTGCTCGGTCTCGGTCATGGCGGCCAGCATTCTGACCTCGACGGACCGGACAGCTACGGTCGCCTTCTCTAGGCTCCGTCGGCCGCGAGGCGTGAGCCGCGTGGGAAGAACCTTCCCGACGGGTGCCTGCGCAGGCCTGGTCACGTAGCCCTCTCGTTCCAGGGCCCGGAGCAGCACGTTCATCGACTGCCGGGTCACGAACGCGCCCCGCGCGAGCTCGGAGTTCGACAAGCCCGGTCGTTGAGCCAGCAGCTCGAGGCAGGAGTAGTGCGTCACGCTCATCCCCAGGGGCCGCAGCACCTCCTCCATGGCTGCGCGGAGGGCGCTCGACGCCTCTTTCAGCTTGTAGCCCAGTGACGTCTCCAGGTCAACGCCGACACCGTTTTGACTCATGTCAGCATTCTGACATAGATTGACCTGTGTCAGAAAGCTGACACGAAAGGAAGGAGCATCATCATGCCCGCCACCGGCCCCGACTTCATCTCGCTCCAAGCCCGCGACCTCGACGCTTCGCAGGCGTTCTACGAGCAGTACCTCGGCCTCGTCCGCTCGCAGGCCGGACCTCCGCACGCCGTCGTCTTCGAGACGAACCCGATCGCGTTCGCACTCCGCGACGTCGTTCCCGGCACCGATCTCGCATCCGTTGCCCAGCCTGGCATCGGTGCCGCGATCTGGCTCCACGCCACAGACGTCCAGGCCATTCACGATGCTCTCGTCGCCGATGGTCACACCATCGTCTCCGCACCGATTGACGGCCCCTTCGGTCGGACATTCACCTTCGCCGACCCCGACGGCTACCAGGTCACTCTCCACGACCGCGCCTGATAGCCCAAAAGCCACCGGACGATCACCGTGGTTGACGACATCGCCTCGCTGCAACCGTGGCGGGTGCGGTGCGTGGAGATCCGCGGCCGGGCCGAGGCGCTGCGCGGCCAGGTGCCGCACCTGGCTGGGATGTCAGCGGAGATCATCCGTCTATCCGGAGCGAGTGATCAGGTTCGGCCTTGATCCGGCCTGAACTGGCACGCTGCCAGACGGCACGGCGCAAGACCTAGGTCGGCGCGCCGCCTGACCTAGTCGGCGATCCTGATCCGCAGCCGGCGGAAGCCGCGGCCTTTGCTCTCGATCTTGGCTACCTCGATGCGGCCGATGTGCTTGGTGCTCGCCACGTGGGTACCGCCGTCAGCCTGCTGGTCCAGGCCGACGATGTCGATGACCCGGACGTCCTCGACGTCTGGCGGGATCAGATTCGTGGCCGTCCTGATGATGTCCGGCAGCTCGAACGCCGCCGACCGCGGCAGGACGCGCGCTTCGATCCTCCGGTTGGCCGCGATCTCCGCGTTGCAAGCCGCCTCGACCGCATCCCGGAACCCCTGCGGTAGCTCAGGCAGGTCAAAGTCCATGCGGGCCGTCAGCGGCTCCATGTTCCCGCCGGTCACGAGCGCGCCGTAGTCGCGGAAGACGACGCCGCACAGTACGTGCAGGCCCGAGTGCGTGCGCATGAGCGCCGTCCGCCGCTCATCGGCGACCGCGCCTCGCACCGTAGTGCCGGCCGGCGGAACGGGTTCGCCGTCGGCCGGCGTCAGGTACAGATCGTCGCCTTTGCGCACGCCAGCGATTCGCGTCTGGACGCCGCCCCAGAGGAGAAGGCCTTCGTCTGGCGGCTGCCCTCCACCGCCCGGATAGAACGCGGACCGGTCCAGGACGATACCGTCCTCGCCCGCGTGCAGCACGACGGCTTCCCATTCACGCAAGGTCTGGTCGTCGAGCTCAAGCCGGTGCGTACGCCATTGCGTCTCGGTCACAACGAACTCCGCTCGGACTTACCAGGGTCCGTACGGGCCCTGCCGGGTTCCCGACTTAAGCGACTTGATCTTGGGCCGGACGTCGACGTGGTAGATCGCTGCGGCCACGAACGCCAGGATCGGGAAGAAGTTGAGCAACTGCAGCCGGCCGATAGCGCCGCCGATGCCGATGACGAAGGCCACGCCGAGTATCACCAGCCAGATCGGCTTGGTCTGCTTCCCCGCCGCCGGAAACGCGGCCGTCGGGCGCCGGATCGCGTCGAAGAAGGCCCAGGCCTCGATCACAAACGCGCCAAGCAGCAGCACCCAGAAGAACAGGTCAACGATCGACAGCGAAGCCGGGTTCACAATGCCAAGGTTCACGCCGTCACGCTACCTGGTCTCAGGCGGCGGCGGGAACTTGTGAATGATGCCGCCTGGACGGGCGCCCGGTGAATACGGCTCGTCCTGCGGACGGCCTGCCAGTCCAGCCGGGCCGGCGTCGTCGTCGAGCCAGTCATCGTCATCTTCTTGCCCACCGCCTGCCTCTGCGCGGTCCGCCCCGTCGTCATCGGCCCCAGCCGGCGCGATCGCGAGCCTGCGCGGCCGCCCGCTCAGCGCCGCCGGGCTGAGGTTCTCGGGCCAGGTCAGCGCTGCCTCATCTGGTGCGAGTCCGGCCTGGTCCTCGATCAGCTCGCCGGGCTCGGCCCGCGCCATGGCGGTTTCCTTGCGGAAGGACTCATAGATCTCGATCAGCATCTGCTTCTGCCGCTCGGTCAGCTCCGCGTCGGTCAGCACGGCCTCGCGGACGACGGACCCTGGAGGCCGGTCTTCAAGGAAGCCAGCCTGCACATACAGGGCCTCGGCAGAGATCCGCAGACCCTTGGCGATCTGCTGCAGGATGTCGGCGCTTGGCCGCCGTAGCCCGCGCTCGACCTGGCTGAGGTATGGATTCGAGATGCCGGCCGACTGCGCAAGCTGGCGCAGCGAGATCTTGGCCTGCTCACGCTGCTCCCTGATGTAGGAGCCGATGGCGCTGACATTGACCGGACTCATGCTCCCAGTCTTGCACCGTGGTGCTTGCAGTTGCAAACGCCACCCGGTCCGGTCGCATCTGCGACAAAGCGGGCGCTGCCAACGTGAGGCGCGTCACGCGGAGAGCGCGCGAATAAGGGTCAGGCCCCGCTGCTGACCAGCCGCAGGTGGTTGCAGAACTGGGCATAACGTGACGTCCGACCGCAGGTAACCGGCCGCGAGGCCGGAATCAGGCCCGAGCAAATCGGCGTTGCCTCTGATACGGCGGCGCGTCAAGACCCCTGCCTTGCGTCGCCAGGCCATACCCGGCCACGTCCTGGGTAGTGCCGCAATGGTGCGTGTGCGCGCCAAGTAATAGTTTGTGGCGCTTCGTCGTGCTTCACGATCTGGAACGGAGAC
Organism: Streptosporangiaceae bacterium; assembly: GCA_035472835.1. Taxonomy (GTDB): domain Bacteria; phylum Actinomycetota; class Actinomycetes; order Streptosporangiales; family Streptosporangiaceae; genus JAJYUU01. The sequence goes on from DATIOU010000173.1 coordinate 3,514, forward strand.
TGTTATGCCTTGGCGTCCGTCGCGTGGCACTCAGCGAATCCGCACCCCACGCCGGCTGGGCATGGTCGCCAGCCTGGCCGCTGTGCTGTTGGTCTCGCTGCTCAGCGCGGCCTTCGCTGGCGTGTTCAGCAGCGCGCCAGCGGCAGCGGCTGGTAAGTCAGACCACCCGACGCGGCTCGCAGCCTCGCACACCGCCCGGCTGCACCGTGCTGCGTCGCACGGCCCAGCCCGATCGGCGGCCGCACGCTCGGCCCGACCACTCGCAGCCGCGGCGAATGCGGGCGCCCGCACTCCGGCTACCGCCGGCCAGCGGACTGTCAGCCCGGCCGGCCGGCCTCAGACGTCGTGCACGTCGGTTGCGCATATCGGCGACTCGACCTCGGTGGGTATGGTGTCTCCGACGTGGCTGCCCGACGCCACGCAGCGCCTGGCCGCGCAGTACCGAGATGTCGGCGTGCGGAACGTCCAGATCGACGCGTCCGGCGGCCGCTCGATCGTCGAGCAGATGCCTGGCCAGGTCAACGGCTACCGCGTCGCGAGCGCCTGGTACCAGGGCGGTTTCCGCGGCTGCTGGGTCTTCGCGCTAGGCACGAACGACACAGCCAACGTCGCGGCTGGATCGAACATGGGCCTCCTCGCCAGGATCCAGGAGATGATGGCGGCCGCGCACGGCGCACCTGTCATGTGGGTCAACGCACAGACGGACCTGAGCAGCGGGCTGTGGTCAGAGGCCAACATGCAGCTCTGGAACCAGGCGCTGTTGCAGGCGGCCAAGCAGTTCCCGAACATGCGCATCTTGAACTGGGCCGGCGTGGTCCAGCCGAGCTGGCACTTGAGCGATGGAATCCATTACACGTCGGCGGGTTACGCCATTCGTGCCGCGGCGATTGCGGGCGCCCTTGCGCGCGCATTTCCGGCAGCAGGCCACAGCACCGGCGTGCTGGTCAACTAGCCCGTCGCCCAGGTCGGTCAGCGGCACATCGGCGTGCCGCTGACCGACTGCATCCATTCCATCTTTTGTCAAGCACAATACGTAGGCAAAAGACTACTAGGGGTAGTTCCCCTCCCGGCACTTTGGGGGCGTAGCCAGGGGGGGTCATGCCGAAGCCAGTTGGCTCGGACCAGCGGTACATGCCAGGGCTCGACGGGCTTCGCGCTATCGCGGTGCTAGCCGTCATCGCATTCCACGAGCAGTTCAGCTGGGCGCCCGGCGGCATGCTCGGAGTCGCAGTGTTCTTCACCCTGAGCGGCTACCTCATCACCGACCTGCTCCTGCATCGATGGCTGCTGACCGGGCACCTGAAACTGGCGAAGTTCTGGCTCGCGCGCGCCCGCCGCCTGTTGCCTGCGCTCTTTGTCATGCTCGCCGTCGTCACCGCGTGGGTCACGCTTCTGGACCGAGCCCGCCTCGACAGCCTGCGCGGCACCGTAGCGGCCGCCGCCACGTACTGGAGTAACTGGTACTCGATTATCCAGGGGCAGTCCTATTTCACCCGGTTCGCCCCCGCGCAGCCGCTCGATCATCTGTGGTCGCTGGCCGTCGAAGAGCAGTTCTACCTGATCTGGCCGTGGCTGCTGCTCCTCGGCGTGATCTGCCTCCATCACCGCAGCGTCGCGGCCATCCGCTGGCTAGCGCTGCCGACGCTCCTGCTGGCGGCCGCTTCAGCGGTCGCTATGTACGTCCTCTACCATCCCGCGGTCGACGCGACCAGGGTCTATGAGGGCACCGACACCAGGGCCGCCGGACTGCTTATTGGCGCGGCCCTGGCCATGGTGTGGCCGAGCATCGTGGCGTCGCGCGCCAAACGGGGCTGGGCCCGGACGCTGGACGTGCCGTCATTCGCCGGGCTCGCAGTCATCGCGCTGATGGTGTGGCGGGTAGGCCAGTACTCACCGTTCTTGTATCGCGGCGGCATCGTCGTGCTCAGCATCGCGACCGCCGCCGTCGTCGCGGCGTGTGCCTGCCCCCGCAGCGTGACCGGTGCCGCGCTCGGCTGGCGGCCGTTGCGCTGGATCGGCGTTCGCTCGTACGGCATCTACCTCTGGCACTACCCGGTCATCGTGCTGACCTCTCCGGCCAGCGGCCCGGAGAACCTTGCGCGTGCGGCTGGGCAGATCGCCGCGACCATCGGCATCGCCGCGTTGTCGTGGAAGTTCGTCGAGGAGCCTATCCGGCATGGGGCTATCTCCCGTGCCTGGCGGCAACTCCGAACGCGGCGCCCGGGGAGCCTCCGCGTGCCAAGGCTGACCGCGGCGGTCGGTGCGATCGGGACGGCGGGCGTCCTGGTGGTGGCCTGCGCCGGCCTTGGCGGCCTCGTGGCCGTGCCTCCCGCCGCGGGCGCGGCCGCGTCCGGGACGTCGTCGCTGGGCGGCACGGGCGGGTTGTCGAGTTCGACCAGCTCGGTCAGCCACGCTCGCGGAAAGCACGCTCTGCCTGGCAAGAGCCCGTCACCGGCCGCGTCGTCCGGCCCGTTGCTGCAGTCGCAGCTGCGGACATCGTGCACATCTGTCGTGCACATCGGCGACTCGACCTCCGACGGCCTGATCTCGCCGGCTTACCTGCCTGATCGGGGCACGCGCATCCAGGCGCGCTACGAGGACGTCGGCGTCCAGACGGTCGACACCAACATCAGTGGCGCGCGGTCGGTAGTCGAGGTCCTGCCAGGCACCACGAATGCATACGACGCGGCCAAGCACCTCATTCGGTCCGGCTTCACAGGGTGCTGGGTACTCGCCCTCGGCACCAACGACACGGCCGACGTCGCGGTCGGCTCCAACGTCGACCTGGCCGCGCGCATCGCCGAGATGATGCGCGTTACGAAGGGCGAGCCAGTCATGTGGGTGAACATAATCTCGCTGCTCCATTCAGGCCCGTACGCAGAAGCCAACATGCAGAAGTGGGACACCGCCCTCATGCAGGCCTGCGCCCGTTACCCGAACATGCGGCTGTTCAACTGGTCGGCCCTGGCCAAGCCGAGCTGGTTCATCAACGACGGAATCCACTACACGTCCGCCGGGTACGAAAAGCGGGCCCTGTTCATCGCAGACGGGCTCGCCATGGCTTTCCCGGCTGGCGGCCCCAGCTCGGGCTGCCTGGTCAACCTGCCCGGCTCGATCACCTCGCCACTGCCAAGCCCGTCGCCAAGCCCGTCGGCGACTGGTGCCTCGACTGCGAGCCCGGCTGCCAGCAGCCCGCCGGCTAGCAGCCCGGCCGCTAGCCGACCAGCGCCTAGCTCCTCGCCAGTGGCTCGCCCAGCAGCTGACTCGTCGCCCTAACCTCGCCGACCAGCTTGCCGCCACCGTAGACAGGGCCGGTGGCCAGCGCCGCCAGGGCGCCGCGATCCACGCCTGGCTCGGCCTCGACGCCTAGCTCCCGCAGCAGGGCGACGGTGACCGGCACCCGCGCGCGCGCCGCCCCGTCTTCGATCTTGACGGCAGCCGCTCGCCCGTCGGCGAGCGCAAAGCCCTCGACACCCTCGGCACCGGACTTCAGCAACAGGCCGGGAACCGCTGACATCAGGGCTCGCTCAGGCCTGGCCGTGCCCGACGTCCATGCCGGATGCGCCCGCATGGCGTCGGCGACTGCCCGCTCCGCAGAACCAGGCTCCGCAACCGCCATGGCCCTGAAGCCACGTGCTAGCCCGGTCAAGGAGATCGCCATCAGCGGCGCTCCGCAGCCGTCGACACCGACCGCCGCGACCGGCTCACCCGCCAGCCTGGCGATGGTGTCCCTGATATATAGCTGGAGCGGATGGCCGGGATCGCGATAGCTTTCGGTCGGCCAGCCGGCCGCAACGCATGTCGCGAGCATCGCCGCGTGCTTGCCGCTGCAGTTCATATGCACGCGGTTGCGGCTTTGGCCAGCTGCGATCATGGCCTGCTGCGCGTGCTCGTCGAGCGGATAGTCCCGCGGGCACTGCAGATCGTCCTCGGTCAGCCCGGCCGACGCCAGGATGGCGCGGACACCGGCGACGTGGAACTCCTCACCGGAGTGACTGGCCGCAGCGAGCGCAAGCAGCTCACCGTCGAGCTTGAGGCCACAGTGAAGCATCGCGGCGGCCTGGAACGGCTTGTTCGAGGAACGCGGGAACATCGGGACGCTGGCTGCCCCCGCCGCCAGCACAATGCTGCCATCGGCGCCAAGGGCCGTGACTGCGCCTCGGTGCCGGGATTCGACAAAGCCCGACCGGACAACGTCGGCCAGGACGGGGTTGTCCGGCGTCGGGCCGCCGAGTTCCGCGCTGCACAGGCCGGCTGTGTCAACAGCCGTGCTGTCAACCGTGATCAGGCACCCCCAGCACGGCGCGCGCGTCGGCCGGGCTCATCGCGGGCCGCTGCGCCAGGTCGGCGGCGGTGGCCGCCCGCTCCACCAGCTCGGCGTTGCTGCCCACCGGCCTACCGCGGGCGAACGTGACCGTATCTTCCATCCCAACTCGCAGATGACCACCTGCCGCTAGGGCGGCAAACAGGACAGGAACGCTGCTCCTGCCAATCCCGGTCGCCGACCAGGTCGCGCCCGCTGGCAGCGCAGAGACGGCCTGGACCAGCGTTGCTGCATCACCGGGCATGCCGCCTGGGACGCCCATCACGAGATCGCAGTGGACGTGGCCGCCTGCCGGCGGGCCAAGCTCGGCGAGCAGCCGGTGCAGCGCCGCGATGTGGCCGAAGTCGAACAGCTCGAACTCGGGCACCACCCCGAGCAGCTGCGTCTTGGCATAAAGGTCCGTCATGAACCCCCACGGGTTCATGAAGACGTCGTCGCCGAAGTTGACGGTGCCGCAGGTCAGTGAGCAAGCGTCCGGGCCCGCGTCCAGCACCGCCAGACGCTGCTCGAAGCTGTCGGTGACGGCCCCGCCCGTGGAGAGCTGCACAATCAGGTCGGTCGCCGCGCGCAGCGCGTGCACCGTGTCTTTGAGCTGGCCGAGATCCAGCGTCGGCTTGGCCGCGGCATCCCTGATGTGGACGTGGATAACCGCTGCGCCGGCCTCGCGGCATTCCTTGGCGGTAGCGACGAGCTCGTCCAGCGTGACGGGCAGCGCGGGGACGGCCGTTTTCTCCGATTCTGCGCCGGTGGGAGCGACAGTGATCAGGGTGGCCGCCGCTGGCCTGCCCGTCCTGGTCTCCGCCTTCGTGCCAGCCTGTGCCGTCATGCTGATGAGCGCCCTTCCTGCACCGCAGCGTCGCGAGCTACCGCAGTCTACGCCGCTCCGTTTCGTCTCAATATGCAGGCCATGTCGCCACCGGTGCTGCGTTGCGGCGTGCGTCGCATGCAAGAATGCGGACTCGTGCGAGCCGTCGTGCAGCGTGCCAGCCGGGCCAGCGTGACCGTTGACGGCGCCGTGACCGGCCAGCTAGGCGCGCCTGGTCTCGTCGTCCTGGTCGGCGTCACGCACACCGACACGGCCGATGTCGCTGCTGCGCTCGCCCGCAAGACTTACCACCTGCGGATCCTGGCGGGGGAGAAATCGTGCGCCGACGTGGGCGCGCCGCTGCTCGTGATCAGCCAGTTCACCCTGTACGCCGATACCGCCAAGGGCAGGCGTCCGAGCTGGAGCGCCGCGGCGCCGGGGCCCGTCGCAGAGCCCCTGGTCACGGCGTTCGCGGTGGCGCTGCACGAGCTCGGCGCGCGCGTCGAGACGGGTGTTTTCGGCGCGCAGATGCAGGTTGAGCTCGTCAACGACGGGCCAGTGACGCTGATACTCGAGGCCTAGCCGGAGTCCGGGAAATGGCGGGCCGCTAGCTAGCCGGGGCGGCCCGCAGCCGCCGGATTAGGCTTCAGGTGCCTTCGGGCGAAATCGAGCGACTCGGCCAGGTCGGCCTGCCGGTCAGCGAGCGTCACGGCCCGGTGGGTGCTGACCTCGAGCACGACGTGACCTTCGTAGCCCACGTCGGTGAGCCAGCGGAGCAGCTCGCCGCACGGCTGGGTGCCGCGACCTGGCACCAGGTGCTCGTCCGGCAGGCCCGGCTTGGTGCCGTCACCTAGGTGCACGTGCGCGAGGCGCTCGCCGAGCGCTACCGCCATGGCTAGCACGTCGGAATCCGACACAGCCGCGTGCGAGACGTCGAGCGTCGCGGCAGCCGAATCCATCGCAACCGGATTCCAGTGCGGAGCGTACGCTGCTATCTCCGTCTCGCCGCGAAGCAGGGGATAGAGGTTCTCCACCGCGAACGCGACGTTGCTCTCCGCTGACATCTCCGCGATGCCGAGCTGGAAGTCCCGCGCATAGTCTCGCTGCCACCTGAAGGGCGGATGGACGACTACGACGTGCGCGCCGAGAGCATCAGCCAGCTCGGCCGACTTCACTAGCTTCGTCCACGGGTCACGGCCCCAGACTCGCTGGGTGATGAGGAGGTTGGGTGCGTGCACGGCGACCACCGGGATGCCGTGATAGTCGGAAAGCTTCCGCAGCACGGAAGCGTCCTGGCTGACAGGGTCGGCGGTCACCATGACCTCGAGGCCGTCGTAACCAAGCCGGGCCGCGGTCTCGAAAGCGTCGGGCGTTCGCTCCGGGAAGACCGAGGCGGTCGACAACGCGATCTTGATGCCTGTCACGGCAGCGACCTGCCCAATCGACTCTCCTTTGGCCGCCCTTTGGGTTGGCTCTGGTGGACCTGAGCGGGCTTCCGGGGAAGCCCCCCGTCGGTCCAGCTTATGCGTCTCGGCGAGCCGGACTGCCGTTCCGGCCTACTGTCGGCACACGGCTGTACGTTCCCAGCATGCCGAGATCAGCAACCGCGACTTCGTTCCAGTGTTCGGCCTGCGGATGGCGGACGAGCAAGTGGGTGGGCCGGTGCGGCGACTGCGAGGCCTGGGGCACGGTCGTTGAAGGACGCGGCGAAGAACTCGGCCGGGCAACCTCGCGCGCTCGGCTCCGGGCGGCTCAGCCTGCGGTCGCTGCCGTGCCGATCGGCCGGGTCGATGCCGCCTCGGCAAAGCCTGTGCCGACGGGAATGTCCGAGCTCGACCGGGTGCTGGGCGGCGGCCTGGTACCAGGCGCGGTAGTCCTGCTGGCCGGCGAGCCAGGCGTCGGGAAGTCGACGCTCCTGCTCGAGGCGGGCGCGCTCGCCGCGGCATCTGGCCGTGTGCTGTACGTGACCGGCGAAGAGTCAGCTGCGCAGGTGCGGCTGCGCGCCGACCGGATCGGCGCTGTGAACGACTCGCTATACCTGGCCGCCGAGACCGACTTCGGCGCGCTGCTCGGGCACGTCCAGGAAGTCGATCCCGCGCTGCTCATCGTGGACTCCGTGCAGACGATCAGCGCGGGCGGCGTGGAGGGCGTCCCGGGCGGCGTGACGCAGGTGCGGGAGGTCACGGCGGCACTGACCGCGCTAGCCAAGCAGCGCACGCTCACCACCGTCCTGGTCGGTCACGTCACGAAGGACGGGTCGGTAGCGGGACCGCGCACGCTGGAGCACCTGGTCGATGTGGTGCTGCATTTCGACGGCGACGCGCGCGGTCAGCTGCGGATGGTGCGCGCGCTGAAGAACAGGTTCGGCCCGACGGATGAGTTCGGCTGCTTCGAGCTCGGCGAGAAGGGCCTCACAGGGCTGCCCGATCCGAGCGGGCTGTTCTTGTCCGAGCGGCATGATCCCGTGCCAGGCACGTGCGTTACCGTGACGCTGGAAGGCAGGCGGCCGCTGCTGGCAGAAGTGCAGACACTGGTCTGCGATACGGCCGGCGACGTGCCGCCGCGGCGCGTCGTCTCGGGCCTCGACTCGGCCAGGGTCGGCATGATGCTCGCCGTGCTGCAGCAACGGGCGCGTCTCGCCATCAGCAGACGAGACGTGTTCGCCGCTACTGTCGGCGGAGTCCGGCTGACCGAGCCGTCGGTCGACCTGGCCGTTGGCCTGGCCGTGGCGAGCGCGATCGCCGACCTCAGCGTGCCACCAGATCTCGTGGCCATCGGCGAGGTGGGCTTGGCCGGCGAGATCAGGCGAGTAACCGGTATCCAGCGGCGGCTCATCGAGGCAGAGCGGCTCGGGTTCCGGCGGGCGATTATCCCCGCCGGTTCCGCGCTGCCGGCAGACGGCAGGCCCTCGCATTCGGGCCGGTCCAGCCGAGGGACATCGACTGGCCGGCCTGGCCAGCCGGCGCACTTGCACCTGGCCGGCTCGCCGCCGCCTGGCAGCTGGCGACTCCCCGGATCGCAACTCGCCGTCACGGAGGTCGCCGACATGAAATCGGCGATCGCCACGTCGCTAGGTCCGCGGTAGCTGGCACCGGCGATGCTGCGGCGCGATTAGCTCCCGCCACAGCGGGCAGGTGCAGGGCCCTTCGCATGGAGGCGAAATTGGGCTGCGTTTCCCGTGGCTAGACTGCCAGAGACGAGCGAGGCGTTGAGGCAGGTGCTTGCGATGAGCATGGGGCGAGACGAGCACCGGCGCGCCGCACTCGCGATGGTCGCACCTGGCACCGGCCTCCGAGATGGCCTGGAGCGGATCGTCAGGGGCAACACCGGTGCGCTCATCGTGCTCGGCTTCGATTCGGTTGTCCGCGACATCTGCTCTGGCGGCTTCGTGCTCGACGCCGAATTCTCTGCCACCCGGCTGCGTGAGCTCGCGAAGATGGACGGCGCAGTCGTCCTCGATCAGGCCGGCGGCCGTATCCTCCGGGCCGCCGTCCAGCTCGTGCCGGATCCGCGGCTCCCGACGCAGGAATCTGGCACCCGCCACCGCACAGCCGAGCGCGTCGCCAGGCAGACGGGCTATCCGGTAATCACGGTCAGCAAGTCGATGCGGACCATCGCAGTCTTCAGCGCCAGCGACAGGTACGTGCTCGAGGATTCCGCGGCGCTGCTAAATCGGGCGCATCAGGCCATCGCGACACTCGAGCGGTACCGGCGCCGCCTAGACGACGCCTCGGCCGCCTTGTCCGCGCTAGAGATCGAGGACAGGGCGACGATCGGAGATATCGCCGTCGTCGCCCAGCGCACGGAGATGGTCAGCCGGGTCACGGACGAGATCAGGGGTTACCTCATCGAGCTCGGTACCGACGGCGGCCTGCTCGGCCTGCAAATCGAGGAACTCACCGCGGGGACAGCGCGCGAACGCGGCCTCCTGCTCCGCGACTATGCGCCGGAGCCTGGACCAGCTGATGCAGACGTCCTTGCTGATCTGACTGCCGACGAGCTACTTGACCTCGCAGCAGTAGCTGCGGCGGTCGGACTAGGCGGACCCGGCCAGCACGTCACCTCTCGTGGCTATCGCCTGCTGGGCCAGATCCCGCGGCTGCCCAGGGCAATCGCCGACGACCTCATCGATCACTTCGGCAGCCTGCAGAAGCTGCTGTCGGCAAGCGCCCAGGACTTGCAGCGCGTGCATGGGGTCGACCCGGCCCTCGCGACCAGCGTGCGCGAAGGCCTATCCCGGCTCGCTGAGTCGGCGCTCATGGAGCGCTACGCCTAGCCAGCCCCGTGACGATGACCACGCCCTACACCACCCCTGTCATGCGCTGGTATGGACAAAGCGCGCGGGACCTTCCGTGGCGTCAGCCGGACGCGACCCCGTGGTCGATCTTGGTCAGCGAGATCATGCTCCAACAGACGCCAGTCAGCCGCGTGCTGCCGGCTCACGACGCCTGGCTCAGGCGCTGGCCAGAGCCCGCCCGGCTCGCGGCGGCGACCCCGGCCGATGCGGTCCGGCAGTGGGACAGGCTCGGTTATCCGCGCCGGGCGCTGCGCCTGCACGCGAGTGCTGAGCTGATCACGAACCACCACGGGGGCCACGTGCCAGCTTCGGCGGACATGCTGCGCACGCTGCCTGGTGTCGGGGCCTATACAGCCGCCGCGGTGGCCAGCTTCGCCTTCGGGGAGCGGCACGCGGTACTGGACACTAACGTGCGGCGGGTCCTGGCCCGCCTTGTCGCGGGCGACTTCCTTCCGCCCCCGGCGCCCACAATGGCGGAGGTCCGGCTCGCCGAGTCACTCCTGCCGGTAGACGGCAGGCTCGCCGCGCGGTGGTCGGTCGGGGTGATGGAACTCGGCGCCCTCGTCTGCACGGCGGCGCGGCCTCGATGTGACGACTGCCCGGTCCACAGCCAGTGCGCTTGGCTGAAGCGAGGCCGGCCAGCGTCGCCCGGCAGGCGGCCGGCGGCCCGGTACGAGGGCAGTGACCGCCAGAGCCGCGGCCGGCTCCTCGCGGTTCTCAGGTCGGCGAGCGGTCCGGTGCCGCCCGAAACCCTGGATGCGGCCTGGCACGAGTCAGCGCAGCGAACGCGTGCGCTCGCTGCCCTGATTGATGACGGCCTGGTCATCCGGTGCGCCGATGGCTCCCTGGCCTTGCCCGGCGAGACGGTCGCGCCCAGCAAGACGGTCGCGCCCAGCGCGACAAATCACTCCCGGCCTTGACATGCCGCCGCGACGGACCCGCCAGCCCGAGCGACGAAAAACCGGCAGGCCGGTCAGGCAGCTGATCCTCCGCCTGATCCGGCCCGCCGGCTGGGTACCTGCTAGTCGGACGCCGTTGTCGCCGTGGCGCCGCTGGCTCCGGCCTTGGTCTCGACCTCCACAGGCGGCGGGGCGTCAGGCACTTCGGACGGCTTGTTGATGCCGTTGAAGGTGAACTTCGTGTCCTCGCCGGTGCCTTCTGTGTCGACGATCACGATCTGACCGGCCTTTAGCTCGCCGAACAGGATCTTCTCCGACAGGTGATCCTCGATCTCCCGCTGGATAGTGCGGCGTAGCGGCCGAGCGCCGAGCACCGGGTCGTAGCCCTTTTCCGACAGCAGCTTCTTGGCCGCCGGGCGGATCTCGATGCCCATGTCCCGGTCCCGCATGCGCTCGTCGACCTTGGTGATCATCAGGTCGACGATCTCGAAGATCTCTTCCTGGCTCAGCTGGTGGAAGACGATGACGTCGTCGACGCGGTTGAGGAACTCAGGCCGGAAGTGCTGCTTGAGCTCCTCGCCAACCTTGTTCTTCATCCGCTCGTACGAGCCGCGGGACTCGCTCGCTGCCCCGAACCCGACGGACACGCCCTTGGATATGTCCCTGGTGCCGAGGTTCGTGGTCATGATGATCACGGTGTTCTTGAAATCCACGACCCGGCCCTGGGCGTCGGTCAGGCGGCCGTCCTCCAGGATCTGCAGCAGCGAGTTGAAGATGTCGCCGTGCGCCTTCTCGATCTCATCGAACAGGACGACCGAGAACGGCTTGCGCCGCACCTTCTCCGTGAGCTGTCCGCCTTCCTCGTAGCCGACATACCCGGGCGGAGAGCCAAACAGCCGCGAGACCGTGTGCTTCTCCATGTACTCGCTCATGTCCAGCTGGATGAGGGAGTCCTCATCGCCGAACAGGAACTCGGCCAGCGTTCGGGACAGCTCGGTCTTGCCGACTCCTGACGGCCCGGCGAAGATGAACGACCCGCCCGGGCGCTTGGGATCCTTCAGGCCGGCCCTGGTCCGCCTGATGGCCTGCGACAGCGCCTTGATGGCGTCGTTCTGCCCGATCACGCGGCGGTGCAGCTCGTCCTCCATGCGGAGCAGCCGCTGCGACTCCTCCTCGGTGAGCTTGAACACCGGGATGCCAGTGGCGGTAGCGAGAACCTCAGCGATGAGTTCCTCGTTGACCTCAGCCGGCGTGTCCATGTCGCCGGCCTTCCACTCCTTCTCCCGGAGCTCCTTCTTGTCGATCAGCTGCTTCTCGGTGTCGCGCAGGGAGGCGGCCTTCTCGAAGTCCTGCGAGTCGATGGCCGACTCCTTCTCGCGGCGAACGTCTGCGATCCGCTCGTCGAAGTCCCGCAGGTCCGGCGGCGCTGTCATCCGGCGGATTCGCATCCGCGAGCCCGCCTCGTCGATGAGGTCGATCGCCTTGTCCGGCAGGAACCGATCGCTGATATACCTATCTGCGAGCTGAGCGGCCGCGACGAGGGCGTCGTCGGTGATCGTCACCCGGTGGTGCGCCTCGTACCGGTCCCGCAGGCCCTTCAGGATCTCGATGGTGTGCGAGATCGTCGGCTCTGCCACCTGGATGGGCTGGAACCGCCGCTCGAGCGCCGCGTCCTTCTCCAGGTGCTTGCGGTACTCATCCAGGGTGCTCGCGCCGATCGTCTGGAGCTCACCCCTCGCCAGCATCGGCTTGAGAATGGAGGCCGCGTCGATTGCACCCTCGGCGGCACCCGCACCACCGAGGGTGTGGATCTCGTCGATGAACAGGATGATGTCGCCGCGAGTGCGGATCTCCTTGAGGACCTTCTTCAGCCGCTCCTCGAAGTCACCGCGGTATCGGGATCCGGCCACCAGTGCGCCGAGGTCAAGGGTGTA
>DATIOU010000174.1:0-11146 GCA_035472835.1 Streptosporangiaceae bacterium
GTCGGTGAAGGCGTCGCTCTCGGCCTCGCGTGCGCCCAGCCCGGCGAATGCCAGGTGCAGTACGGCCGCGCGCATCTCCGTCCCGATCCCAATCCCACGCCGGCCCGGCGCCAGCCACGAGAAGGTGGAAGCCGTCCCGAAGACCGCCAGGGGGCTCCGGGATGCGCCCTACGTGATACCCTACATGTGTGAAGAAGACCAGTGTCTATCTCGACGACTCCGATGTGGAGCGACTCAGCCGCCTTGCCGCGGCGGAGGGCCGCAGCCAGGCCGAGGTGATCCGATCGGCCCTGGCCGCATACGAGATGGCACTTACCGCTCCTCGCGACTTCGCCCTCGACGGCACGTGGGAAGGTGACGGATCGTCCGTCGCAGACGTGCCGGAGGAAGAACTGCTCGCAGGGTTCGGCGCGTGACGCTGATCATAGATGCCGCTCCCCTGGTCGCCCTTGGAGATTCCCGCGACCCACTTCATTCCCGGGTCGGCGATGTGCTGCGATGGGAGAAGGGGGAACTGGTCGTCCCGGCCCCGGTTTCGGCCGAGGCGGACTACCTCATCCGCCGTCGGGGCACCGCGCAGGCCGCTAGGGCGTTCCTGCGCGACGTGGCGGCTGGGCGATTCCTGGTGGAGGAACTTACCCGAGAGGAACACGCCCTGGCTGCGCGACTGGACGAACAGTACGCCGACCTCGAGCTAGGGCTGGCAAACGCATCGGTTGTGATCCTGGCGCGACGCTTCCGCACCACCCGCTTGCTGTCCTTCGACGAACGCGACTTCCGGCCCGTCACCCCGCTCGGTGGCGGCCACTTCACGCTCCTCCCACGGGACGAAGACGGTCGCTGAACTGCGATCCCGTCGAAGCCTCGCAAGCCCGTGCCCGATGCACGCCCGGAGCGGTTTCCATCGCGGAGTGTTCGCGGCGCCCAGCCCAGCTCGCGAATTGCTTTCTCGGCCGTGACATAGTGCGGGATGCCCAGCATGTCGACGCCCAGCTTCGCCTTGCTGCTCACGCGGGCGGCGGCCCGCAGAATCCAGGCCGGCAGTTGCCTGCTCGCGATCTTGTAGCCCTGCGGACCGTATTCCTCCTTGAGGATCTTGGCGATGCCGGTTATCGGCAGGTGCCCGTTGGCGCAGATGTACCGGTTTCCCTTCGCCGTGGGGATCTCTAGTGCGAGGCGGTGTGCGTCGGCGAGGTCGCGGACGTCGGTGAACGCCAGGTCCAGCGGCGGTATCGCGGGCATCTCGCCGGCCAGCATCCGGCGCACCATGTCGGCTGTGCTCGCCTTCCTGACCTCCAGCGGCGGCCAATGATCGCGCCGGGATGCAGAACGACCAGTTCGGTGCCGTGCTCGGCGGCCAGGTTGCAGGCCCATTGTTCGGCCAGCAGCTTGCTCTTGGCGTAGGCGTTGCACTCGGCCAGGTCTGACCAGTCAGCCTCGGTCCGCTGCGGGCCGCGGTCGTGCTGCTGCGGGTGATGACGTCTATGGAGGAGGTGCAGACAACGCGCTTCAGCCCTGCCTTGGCCGCCGCCGTGAGGACGCGTGTGGTGCCATCGACGGCCGGGCGGATGAGCTCGTCCTCGTGCTTGGGGGCCGTGAACGGGATAGGCGAGGCGATATGCAGTATGTACTCGCACCCTTTCGCCGCCTCGGCCCAGGCTTCGTCGGCATCCAGCGTGGCCTCCGCCAGCTCGAATCCGCCGGTCGCGTTGTCGATCGCCAGCCGGAGGTGCGCCAAGCCAGCCGTCTTGAGACTCCGAGCGGTGCCGCGCACGTCGTACCCGCGCGCGAGGAGGCGGACGATCCAGTGCCCCGCCGCGAACCCCGTCGCCCCGGTGACCAGCACTCTGGCAGGGACGCCCTGATTCATGGTCAAACCCTTGGGTGGGCGCACCCGGCTGTCAGGTGGGCGCTTACTCAGCGCCCTGCTGCGGCCAGCGGGCCCGCCACAGATCGCGTTTGGCGCCGCAGTACAGCACGCTCAGCGCGAGTATCGCCGCCAGGGTCAGCAGCGCCATTCGCTCGGGTAGCCACTGAAGCAGCGCGCCGGTGAGTGCTAGCCCGGCCGGCATCCCGATCGCCATCATCGTCATGACGGCAGCCACGACTCGGCCACGCTGGTCGTCTGGAGTCTGACGGAAAATCAGCACGTCGAGAAGGACGCGGAGGGCAGGAACTCCGAGCGACGGCACGAACAGCAGTGCGGCCACCCACCACGGCCCGAACGGCAGCGCGAGTCCGGCGACCATCGGTACCTCAATCGCGCAGACGCCGAGCAGCAGGACTCCGGGGCGAATCCGGTGCAGCGGCTTGACCAGCGGCGCGCCGGCCAGGCCGCCTACCGCCATGGCGGCCAGTACCATGCCGATCTGGGCCGATGGCACGCGCTGGTCTCGCAGGATCACGATGACGACCAGGTCCAACCCGACGCCGACCGCGTTCGCGAGCGTGATCAGCAGCATCGCGGCGCGCAACACGGGGTTCGCCCATAGCGTCCGCAGTCCAACCAGCATCCCGCCTTTGCCGCGCGCGCGCGGCTTCGCTGCAGCGTCGTCCGGCTCGCACGCTCCTTCCCCCGCGCTCCTGGCACCGCGGTCGGGCCCCGGGGGCAGCAGTTTCGTCGCGACCGCTCCGAGCGCAGACAGTATGAACGCGGCGGCGCTGAAAAGGAACGGCGCCGCGTGCGCAAGCGCCCGGATCCCGTACAACGCGCCCGCTAGCGGCGGCCCGGCCAGGGCTGCGCCATTCTGCCGCACCTCATCCTGGGTGAGTGCGGAGGTGAGCTGGCTCGCGGGCACTACCGATCGAACAAGCGGCAGCCTGGCCGCACCCGACACTGACTGCCCGACACCGAGCAGCGCGCCGGCGGCGATGAGCACCGGGAGCGACAGCCAGCCCATGATTAGGCCGACCACGACAACAGTCGTAATCAGCGCCCGGGCCGACTCAGCCGCGACGACTATGGCGCGCCGGTCGCAAACATCGGCAAGCTGGCCGCCAGGCAGCGCGCCAGCGACCAAGCCGGCGGTCTGTACTGCGGCGAACAGTCCGGCGCGAGCAGGCGATCCGGTGAGCGCCAGGATCGCGAGCGGATAGGCCACATCGGCGACGCCTGACCCCAGGGACGACGCTGCCTGGCTGAGCCACAACGCCTGGAACTGGAGGTTGCGCCAAAGCGCGACGGGTCGCTCGGTCTCGATGACATGCGGGTCGCGGGCGGCGACTGCTGCTGGTCCCCTCATTTACCTTCTCCTCAACGCTCTCGAATCGCACAACGTTCACGTATACGTGAATGGTGACACGAGCGTGAGTATCTGGCAAGATAGATCAGTGACCGAATCTCAGTCAGACGCTGCGACGGAGCCCGTCGCCACCCGCGCCATCGACGATGTCGAGAGCCTCCGGGCGATGGCCGACCCGACCAGGCTCGCGATCCTGACCACGCTGATGGAGCCAGCCGATGGCGAAATGCCAGTCATGGCGGCCAAGGAACTCGCTGCCCACCTCGGTGAGTCGCAGACGAAGCTCTACCGGCACATCCGGCAACTCGAGTCAGCCGGGCTGATCAGGGTCGCAGCGACCAGGGTGGTCTCCGGTATCACGGAGCACCGATATCAGGCCAGCCAGCGCGATGTGTCGCTCGGCAGCAGTTTCCTGCGCGAGCATGCGGACGAGTCTGAAGCCGTGCTGCAGGCCATGATGGCCAACTTCCGGCAGGGCTTCTTCGCCGCTTTCCGGGACGCCGAACGCGCTCCGGACGTGGTCCCGCCCGAGCAGGCCTATCGGCGGCCGAAAATGTTTGCGGGCGGCGCAAAGGTCAGCCCGGCGAAGGCCGCCGAACTTCGTAGCCGACTGGATGAGTTCCTGGCCTGGCTCGAGGAGAACTTCAGCGAAGAGCCGCACGGTATCCGGGCCAACCTTCTAGTCGCCTACTACAGCGAGCCCGGCGAGGACTGACGAGCCGCCCGTCCGCCCTAGTCGCTGGGCAGAGTCCGGAGATGCCGCTCGACGGCCGCCGTGATGCGGTCGACGTCGCCGGTGGCAAGCAGGTCCAGAAGTGCGCCGCGGAGTACCGCGAGCAAGAGCGTGCGTTCAGCCTCAGCTTCCGGCGTTATGCGGCCATCGGCCAGCTGGCGCTCAGCTAGCAGCCCGAGCCAGTCGTTGACGGTATCCCGGCCGAAGCTTGCCCACGGGCCGGGATCGTCGAGCAAGGAGCGGGCATAGCCCTCGACCCACAACACGAGAAGTGCGCGATGGGGGGGCGCGGCAAGCCAGCGCCAGAGCTCTCGCCCGGTGACGCGCACCGGCCCGTCGCGCAGCTGCGTCAGGTAGCGCAGTTCGTCCTTGCGTGCCTGGGCAAGCAGTGCGCGGATCAGCCCCTCCTTGGATCCGAAGAGGAACAGCAGGACGCGCGGACTCGACCCGATCTCGCGGGCTAGCGGGCGCAGCGAAAGGTCGGCCAGCCCGTTGCCGAGTACGTAGCGGTAGGCGGCCGCAAGCAGCTCTCGCTTGCGGGGCGAGTCAAGCTCCGTCATGTGCGGGTGACTTGCCTTCCTGGTGTCCTGACGAGCCCGACGATCGGACAGGCGCTGAGCGCGACGGCAGCGCGGCGCCAGCGCTTAGGTCGAGCTCGTACACCTGCCCGATCAGCGTCGCGCCGAAGCTGCGGTGCCGTTCTTCCGCCATGAGCTGGAATCCTCGGGACAGGTAAATGCGGCGCGCCGCGGCCAGTGGGTGGTTCGTCCAGAGCTTCATTCGCTGGTAACCGGCTTCGCGGGCGAACTGCACGCACTCGTCGACGAGGCGAGCGCCAGTACTGTGCCCACGGGCTTCCGGATCGACCAGCAGGATGCGCAACTGCGCGGTCTGCTCATCGGCCGCGACGCAGAAAACGCATCCAACGCGGCGGCCGCCGTACTCGGCGATCCAGGCCGCCTCTCTCATGTCGTCGTGACCTTCGGCGTAGTCCGCGACGATCCTGGCCACGAGTGCCTCGAAGCTTGCATCCCAGCCGAACTCCGCCGCGTACGTCTCGCCGTGGGCCATTACGACCCAGCCCAGATCACCCGGCTTGCCCAGCGGGCGGATGGTGACGTCTACCCCGGCCATTCTGGTCTCCTCCGCCATACTGAAACGACCGTTTCAGTACGACGTTAGCACAGCCGATCCTGCGTTCAACACCTGTTGCCGCTACCTCAGCGTGATCTCGATGACCGCGTCGATGCCGGTAGCCGCCACCCAGACTGTCCTGGCGCGGCCAGCGGCGATCCCATCGGGATTGCTTCCAGGCAATGGCAGCGCTAGCTCCGTCACCTGCCCGTTGTCTGCCACGCGACCGATGACTCCGTTCTGCTCGCTGAACCACATCGCGCCGTCGGGTCCTCGGGCAATGTCACTCAGCCCGCCAAAGGGGTCGCCGATGCCGAACACCGAGAGCCGCCCATCTGGATGTACCTCGCCAATATCGCCGTTGCCAAAGTCGGCGAACCAGGCGCTTCCGCCGGTGCCGGCAGCGAGCGCCACCACGTCGCTGAGAGGCGACGGCAGCGTGACCGTCAAGGTGGGTCGTCCAGATCCAGCGGGAAATCGCAGCAGGTGCCGAGAGAACTCGTAAAAACCGGTCAGCTCGCTGAGCCATACGTCTCCGTTGCCCAGCCTGGCAATCGCGAATGGCAGGCCGAGCACCGATGGCACCTTGATCCTGGTCATAACCCCGGTAGCCGAGACGACGTCGACGAACCCGGCCGGGTCGGCGGCGAGCACCTGGCCACCTGCTGAGCCGGTCATCGCGGTGCCACCGTAGGACGGCCGGGGAATCTGGAACTCGGAGATCTGGCCGCTCGGGCTCGCCCGGCCGATCTTCGTGGTGTTGTATTCGCTGAACCACATCGTCCCGTGGGCGCCTGCGGTGATCTGATACGGCTCGGCGCCAGGCGACGGCACCCTGAACTCGGTGAGTTTCCCGGCCGGAGTAATCCGGCCGATCTTGTCCGCGGCGAACTCAGTGAACCAGACCGAGCCGTCGGAGCCCGTGGCCACGTCAAATGGCTCGGCATGCGCCGTCGGCAGCTGGAAGACATGCATCGAGCTGACCCCGATCCGGCGGTTCCGGGGAACCGGCCCGGACTCGGCTTGCTGTGCCACCCAGGATGCGTGCACAGGCCGGAGGACATGACCGGCGAAGAACTTCAGAACGAGATTGTCGCCAGCCGTGGCGCCCATGGAGCTGAACCATGCGTGCCCGCCGGCGGGCAGCACTTCGCCGACGACCGCGTCGTGCCCGGGACAGCGCGTCCACGCCTCCTGCGTCATGCCGTCGTGCCTGGCGACCTGCTCCGAGGCGGAATTGCACCCGTCCCGGCTGGCCCAGCCGCGCAGCCACATGGGGATAGAGAGCGCGTAGTAATCAGGTGAACCGCGAGCCGGGGCGCCGGCGTACGGCGCAACGGGATCGGTGCGCACGTGCACGTCCAGGATCGCGGCCGGATGCGCGGGGTGACAGCCGCCCGGAATCTGGAAGAATACGGCTTCGACCGGGGCGAAGGCTGCGATCCTGGCAGCGAGCACGCACGCGAGATAGCCCACCATGCTTGCGCCGTTGGAGAATCCGGTTGCCCAGATGCGGGCTGGATCGACGCAGTACGCCGCTTGAATCGCGGTGAGCGCGTCGCTGACAAACAGCCCATCGTCGATGCCGCCCGCGTACGGATCCGCTGGCCCGCTGGAATCCCAGCCTGGCGGATACCGGCCGCGACCTTGCCGCAGCGCGTTCGGGTAGGCGACCAGGAAGCCCTCCCGGTCCGCGAGCGCCGAAAGTCCGGTGACTCGTTCCATCTGCGAGCCGGTGCTGCCGCCCCCGTGAAACGCCAGGACCAAGGCTGTCAGGCGGTGCGGGTCGTAGCGAACTGGAACGTGCAGCCAGTACGTACGGCTCCTGGATCCCGCCGCGCTGGCGGCCGGAACCGCGACCGTGAGGCGGACAGTGTGCCCTGCCCTGACGCCCGGAGCACGTCCGCAGCCGGTGGAGCTGACCTGCCGGTCGGCCAGCCTGCTCGGTGCTGCCAGCAGCGAGGCGGCAGACGGGGGCCGCTTCCGCGCTGATGCTGCAGGCTGCGACCTGGCTCCGGCGCACGCAGCGGCAGTCGCCGCGAGCAGCGATAACGCGATGCCGGCAGCCAGCGGGCCAGGACGCAGCCGGCGGGCACCCGCGAAGGCCAGGTTGCCACCACGCCGCATAACCCCAGCCTGGCGTGGTGACGGGCGGATCACAAGCCCGTCGGCCGTCAACGAGCCGCCCATAAGGCCCCCCGCGTCGCTCGCTATGCTCCAACGCCATGAGTGAAACGGCCCCGCCATCCAGCACACCGCCATCCAGCACACCGCCATCCAGCACACTGCCATCCAGCACACCGCAGGCTCGCAGCGAACTGGACTCTCTGCTGGCGGTTCTCGAACGCAACCGGAGGACGTTCGCCTGGAAGACGTCAGGCCTCAGCCAGGAGGGTCTGCGCGCGACCGCGGCCGCCAGCGCGATGACGCTCGGTGGTTTGGTCAAGCATGTCGCGCTGGTCGAGGCAGACTGGCTCGCTGTCAAGCTCGCCGGTCAGGCGTACGGGCCGCCCTGGGATGGGGTGGATTTCGATGCGGACCCGGACTGGGAGTGGCGCACCGGCGCCCAAGACGCTCCGGAAGATGTTTACAGAGTGTGGCGAGCCGCAGTCGAGCGGTCACGCGGCCTCGTTGTCGATGTGATCAACGAGCGCGGACTCGACGGCGCAGCGTCCTTTACGTGGCCAGATGGGCGCACGCCGACAATCCGCGAGATGCTCCTCGACATGATTGAGGAGTATGCGCGGCACACTGGCCACGCCGACGTCCTGCGCGAGGCTGTGGACGGCCGCGTCGGCGAAGGTGCGCCCGAGGACTTCACCTTCTAAGGACGGTCGCCGCAAAGTTTCGTGACCCACGGCCGGGATCCGTTGTCCGGGCCGGGATGCCGGGCTACGTAATTCCTTAGCTTGCCGCCGCAGCGCCCTGGGTCTTGCTACCAGCGGGCGTGCCGGCTTCGACTGGGCATTGCGCGCCGGCTCGGCGAATCCTGCGAGCGTGGGCTCCTCGACTCGAACCTCGCGAAGGGTGCCGGTATCCACGTCGAAAACGAAGCCGCGCACCTCGCGAGTACGGTTCAGGAACGGGCACGCCTTCACCTGGGCAATTGAGTTCCTGACATGCTGATCTAGATCGGTGAAGGCCATCGAGGACCACTGCGGCCGGCGGCCCGTCTCGGCCGCGATCTTCGCCTTCAATTCCTGGTCAGTGAAGGTCTGCATGCCGCACTGGGTGTGGTGAATCAGCATGATTTCCGTCGTGCCGAGCTGATGCTGGCTGATGGTCAGCGACCGGAGGACGTCGTCAGTCACCACGCCGCCCGCGTTGCGCACCACGTGCGCCTCGCCGGGAGTCAAGCCGAGCAGCGCGTAAACGTCCATACGCGCGTCCATACAGGCCACGACGGCTACGCCCAGCGATGGACGGCCAGGTGCCGGGCCACGAAACCGTCGCTCATATCGTTCCCCGTTCGCCAGCAGCATCTCCGTCTGCGACACGACGCCGTCCTTTCCCGCTCTCGCCGACCCCCGGGCAGCCCCGAGCCCTGGCCAGTCCTGATCTTTCGCGAGATGGTAATCGGAAATCGTCCTAGCCGGAGGGGCTGACTTCGACCCAGAGCTCCTTGAGGGTCCGGGCGAAGTAGCCGGGCGCGAACTCGGGCTCGTGGCCCGGTACCAGCGCGAATCCTGGCAGTCGGCGCAGCAGCTCCTCGAACAAGACCCGCAGCTCGAGCCTCGCGAGGTTGGCGCCCAGGCAGAAGTGGGTGCCGAAGCCGAACGCCACGTGACTGCCTCGCTGGCGCGTGACGTCGAAGCGCTCTGGCTCGTCGAATTCCCGCTCGTCGGTATTGGCGGCGCCGTACATGAGCAGGACCTCGTCGCCCGCCCGCAGCCGCTGGCCGTATAGCTCGTGGTCGACGATCACGGTGCGCCGCATATTGAGGATCGGCGTTGCGTACCGAATGAACTCCTCGACGGCGGTCTCGCCCAGGATCGACAGGTCGGCAAGCAGGATCTCGCGCTGGTCAGGAAACCGCGCCAGGTTCCAGACGGTCTGGCCGATTACCGAGCGCGTCGTCTCGGCTCCGCCATCGAGCAGGAGCAGGCCTTCCTGAATGATCTCGGCGGTGTCCATCGGCTCCCCGTCGAGGGTCCCGTGAACCCAAGCCGACACCAGATCGTCGCGCCGTTCGCGGCGGCGTGCCGCGATCAGCTCGCCGAATGCAGCCACGAATTCGCCGATGGCTTCCGGTGATCCGGCGGGCTGACGCGGATCATCGTTGCGGAAGCCAGCTGAGCTCATTGTCCGCTCCGACCATTCCTGGCACTTCGGCCACAGAGCGCGGTCGAAGCCCAGCAGCTCGGCGATCACCATCGCCGGCAGCGGCGCTGCGAGATCGGCGACGACCTCCACGGTGCCCTTCGCCTGCGCCGCCGAGATCAGCTCGACCACCAGCGCCCGCACGCGCTCCTCGTGCTTTCTGACGGCTCGCGGCGAGAACCGCCCAGACACAAGCTTGCGCTGCTTGTTGTGCCAGGGGTCGTCCCTGTTGATCATCGAAGCGCTCATGTCGATTAGCGGCCGACTGCCGCTGGCTGAGCTGTAGCGAGCCGTGTCGCGCTCGATGGCCACCACGTCGGCGTGGCGCGAGATCCCCCAGATCTCGTTGACCGGGTCCCAGTACGCCGGCGCCTCGTCTCGCAGGCACCGGTAAGCGGGGTATGGATTGCCGGCATACAACAACGGATCGAGGAGATTGACCGGTGTGCCGGAAGAACGCGTCAACAAATGGCGCCTCCGACTGGAAGGGCGAACGGCCGGCCCATTGAATGCCTCGATTTCCGGATCTTAAGGTACGTAGCTCGCGACTGCCAGCCACGCCGGCCGGGCGTGCACGTAACAAAGTGCGGACCGGTTCCCGCTCGACGCCCTATCGGCGACGCGCCGGACCCGCTCCGCACTTGCTTTTCCTGTTGCCTTGAGACCTTGACCTGTGAACATCGCTGACTACGCGAAGGCGGGCACCCGATCGGCTTGGCGATGCACCTCGTAACGCTCGCCGAGGCCGCGGCGAGAGGCCAGGCTCGCTACCGGCGCCATCACGGCCTGCACCAGGCCAGGCATGATCGGCGCAGCTACCTCATCCTGAAATTCGCGCATGAACAGCGCCAGGTCCAACGGCTTGGGCATTCCGGAGCGCATTGTCCGGCCCTCGACCGCGAGCTCTGCCACTGTCTCGAACAACTCCTCCATCCGCATGGCCGGTTCGACTCGGCACCGGACCACCGCGGTTGCGTCGCCGGCGTTGGCGAAGCGGTGATAAGTACCCGCCTCCACTACGACGAGGTCACCGGGCTTGGCGACCACAGTGCGCAGGCCCTTGCGGAACTTCACCGTTCCGTCGAGCACTTCAAAGCTTTCCTGCTGACCGGGATGAACGTGCCCGCCGGGAACACGACCGTGCGGCTGCACCACCAGGTCGAACTCCAGCAGCCTTCCGGCCGTGTCGTCCGACGTTGCGTGAAAGACGAAGCGCTCGCCGGTGACCGGGTTGTCAAGTACCTGCCCGCTGTATCCCATCAAGACCTCCTGTGGACAGCGGCGTCCGGTGACCGGCTGCGCCGCTCGTTATCTGGATGGGTTTCATGCTTGCCCGTGACCACGCGCGCGGTCGTCGGCCAGCAGACGTCACTTGCGGTGCTCTCCGCGAAGCAGGCGCGTGGGCCGGCGTACTCGATCGGGAGTACACGACAGCGCCGCCGGGAGTACCGGGCGCCGCGAGCAGCAGTACTTTGGGAAGAGGAACGAATCAGCTGGTCTGCATGTGCTCGGTCCAGGGCATCTTCCCGATCACGTTCGCGACGATCAGCGTTCTGTCGGCGGGGTCCCACAGCAATACGCTGTCTGCCTGGGTCAGCGCAACCAGAGCCGTCATCGTCGCCGGACTTGGCGCTACGACGTGCCGCTCCTCGTCGTCGGTGATCATCAGGACCTCGAATCGGCCGTCGCTGCCATCCTCGCCTGCGGTCCAGTTGGC
>DATIOU010000175.1:0-103434 GCA_035472835.1 Streptosporangiaceae bacterium
GTCGCGCGCGCCCGCCGTGGTAGCTGCGGGAGTTGTCATCGGGGTCACTCCTATCGTTTGAGTCTTCGCGGTCACCGCGGCTGGGCCGGCTCGGCGGCCGCGGCGGTTACCGGTTGCTGGGCGCCGGCGAGGTCGGCGCGCCGGACCCGGACTACGGCGATGTTGATGGCCAGGGTGAGCAACGCGATCCCGGCTGCAACCAGGAACGCGCGGCCGAACCCGGTGGCGAGGGCATGGCTGTAGATCGCTGCCGCCAGCGGCCCGCCCGGGCGCACTGTGTGCCCGGCCGGCGCGACCGCGGCGACGCGGGCGGCCTGAGCGTGGATGCTGTGGGCGACGACAGTCCAGGCGACGGTGCCAAGCAACGCCAGGCCGATGGAGCCGCCTAGTTGCTGGCCGGTGTTGAGCAGGCTTGAAGCCACGCCGGAATCGGCTTCGGCAACGCGGTTCAGTGCGACCAGGGACAGCGTGACGAACAGCAGGGCGGTCCCAGCTCCGATCAGCACGGTCGGGCCGAGCACCCCGCTGGTGTAGGTGTCGTGCTCGCTGATCCGGGACAGCCAGTACAGGCCGCCTGCGCTGACGGCGGAGCCGGCGATCAGCAGCGGGCGGGCGCCGATCCGCGGCACGAGCTGGGCGGCAGCTCCGGATGCAATGAGGAGGGCTGCGGTGAACGGGAGGTAGGCGACGCCGGTCTTAAGCGCGGAGTATCCCCAGACCGCCTGCATGAATACGGTGAGGAAGAAGAACATACCGAAGACGAAGATGCCGACCCCGGCAAACGACAGGTAGGCGCCGGTGCGGTTGCGGTCGCGCAGCAGCCGGACCGGCAGCAGAGCGTTGCGGCTGCGGGTCTCGATCACCGCGAACGCAGCGAGCAGTGCCGCCGCGGCGGCCAGCGAAGCGACGACCTTGGCATCACCCCAGTGGGAGACGCCGTTCGGGCTGGTAGCGGCGCTGACCAGGCCGTAGACTAGGGCGACGACGCCGCCGGTGCCGGTGATGGCGCCGGGCAGGTCGAACTGGCCGCGGCGGCGCGGGGTCTCGGCCAGCACCCGCGGGGCGGCCAGCGCGACTGCGGCGCCGATGGGCACGTTGACGAACAGCACCCACCGCCACGACACGTAGGTGGTGAGCAGGCCGCCGCCGATCAGGCCGATCGCGCCGCCCGCGATGCTCATCGCGGCGTAGACGCTCAGCGCCCGAGTGCGCGGCGCGCCCTCGGGGAAGGTGTTGGTGATCAGCGACAGCGCGGCTGGGGCGACAAGCGCGCCGCCGACGCCCTGCACCGCGCGGGCGATGAGCAGGAACGCCTCGCTGGTGGCGAATCCGCCGGCGAGGGACGCGGCGGAGAACAGCAGCAGCCCTGCGATGAACATCTTGCGGCGGCCGAGCAGATCTCCGGCCCGGCCGCCGAGCAGCAGCAGTCCGCCGAAGGTCAGCGCGTACGCGTTGACCACCCATTCCAGGCCGGACCCGGAAAAGCCGAGCGCCCGCTGGATGTGCGGGAGGGCGACGTTGACGATGGTCGCGTCCAGCACCACCATCAGCTGGGCGGTGGCGAGGACCAGTAGGGCCAGGCCAAGGCGGCGTTGGGCACCCCCCGCCGTGGCGCCACTAGCTGGTCTGGCGATTCGTCTGGTCTTGGATCGTGTTGCGGACATGACAGTTTCTCCAAGGGTGGTTTTCGGGTGCTCTCGGTTCCCGGCCGGGCTGCCCGCCTGTCGCGTCACAGCGCGGCTGCCGGCCTGGTGAGCGTTGCGGCGAGTGGCTCCAGGGCGTGGTAGGCGATCCCGGTGTCGCCCCGGACAATGCTGTGCCGTACGGCGTCGGTCACGGTCGTCTGGCCGGTCACCAGGCTGTAGAGGGTGTCCTCGGACATGGTGACGACCGCGTCGCCGTCCGGTGCCGGCCCGCGGCGGACGGTCAGCTTGCCGGCGTCGGAGCTGAGGTAGAAGAACTCCGGTCCTACCCGGAGCTCGCACGTCTGCGCTCGGGGCAGTGCGGTCGGCCGGCCCACGGCGGCCAGCAGCGCCCAGCTGGGCTGGCCCGCGTCGTCCTGGGACGGCTCCGGTCCGTAGCGCAGGCCCCAGTCGAGCAGCTCCTTGAGTGCCGGCTGCAGCGCCCGGCCTGCGTCGGTCAGCTCGTAGACGGGCACGTCGGTCGGCGCCGGGAGGGTGCGGCGGGTGATAACGCCGGCGCCCTGCAGGTCCTTCAGGCGTCCGGCAAGGACGTTGCTGGGGATGCCCGGCAGGCCTGTGGCCAGATCGCGGTAACGGCGCGGGCCCAGCGTGAGCTCCCGCACGAGCAAGAGGTTCCACCGCTCGCCGACGACGTCCAGAGCTCTGGCGATGGCGCACGCCTGACCGTAGGGCTTCATAAAAAGTACAGTAAACTTTATTTTAACAAGTGTCAACTTCATTGATCGTAGCGCCGACGACGGCATCGTGACGCGGTGGGAGGCGCCTTCGACCTCGTTGACCGCGGAACCGGCGCGGTCGTTGGAAGGCGGCCCCGTTGCCGTTGAAGTAGGCCGTGCTGCGGAGCAGGCTGGCTGCGGCGCCGGGCGGAAACCGCTGTCCGATGTGGTCGATCGCGGTGGGCAGCAGCTGCGGCGCTGACGTGGCGCCAGAGAATGCGTTGCCAACGAAGATCATGAGTGCGGCGCTCAGTCCTAGTCCGGCTGCTCCAATCAAGGCGATGAGCCCGGCCGTCGTGGCGCTCATAGCAAACAGCGTGAGTGACAGGACAGCCCAGCTAGCCGCGTGCAAATGAGGCAGCGCGCCCAGGAGGCCCTGGGCGACAAGGTAGGCGCCCCAGCCGGCGGCGGCGGAAACGACCCCGAGGGCCATGATCTGACGCCACGCGGGCCGGAAGCCGACTATGAGCGCGATGACCGCCGCCATAATGACGCTGACGATGCACAGCGGCAGGATCGTCGAACCGAGGACCAGCCCGCGCGGATCGGTCGCAGCGGTGGGGACGACGTCGACTGTGGCCATTGTTACTGGCGGCGGGGAACTGGCGGCGGCCCGCTCGGTGGCGTGCCGCACGAGTTGCTGGCCGACGCCGTCCAGGACCTGAACGACGGTCGGACTGGCGGCGCTGGCCTAAAGGAGCGTCAGTCGTCCCGGGCTGACGGCGAATGCGCCGTAGATATCACGGTGCTGAATCGCGGACCGGGCAGCTGCTGTGTCGGCATACCGCTGGACAGCGCAACCACCCGGCTCGGCACGCGTCATGGCTGCCACCGCTGGCCGGAGCCTCGGCGATGGGTCAGGCTGGCCCTGTCAATGCCAGCGTGAGGCGCCGCAGCACGAGGTCCATGTCGGCTCGAGCCGCTTTCACATCGTCAGCCTGGGCGATGTAGAGGGCTGCCTCGTCCACGGCGCCGACCAGGACGTGAGTCAGAGCCTGGACCGGCTGAGGCGGGAGCGAACCGCGTTCGATGCCGTCCTGAAGGAGCGCGGCGATGAGCCCGACGGTGTGGCGCAGGCAGATCTCCCGCCACCTGTCCCATCCGAGTACCGATGGGCCGTCGAGCACAACGATGCGCTGCAGATCTGGCTCAGTGCTGGCGTCAAGCCAGGCGTCGGCGCCGGCGAGCAGCATGCCGGTGGTATCGGCGGGGTCGAAGCCGGCCACGGCGCCGGCGACACGCTCTGCGATCTCGGCCTCAACTTCGTCGAGTACAGCCGCGAACAGGTCGGCCTTGTCGGCGAACTGGTGGTAGAGGGCGCCGCGGGTCATGCTTGCTTCCCGGGTTACGCGCTCTGCGCTCACCTCGGCGAAGCCCTCGGCGCCGAACAGGCGCCGGGCTGCGCTGATCAGGGCGGCTCGAGTCTGCGCCGTCCGCTCGCCCTGAGTCCGCGGCCTGGTCGCCTTCGCGCTTGACATCGCTGCCAACTTTCATACAGACTGTATGGAACTTAGATACACTTTGTATGAAAGCTTAGACGCTACTGGAGGTCCCAATGCCCACGATCGACCTTCCCATCGGTCCTCTCGACTACCGGGACTTGGGTCCCAGGACTGCTGACACGCCGGTCGCGGTGTTCGTCCACGGCTTCCTGGTCAATGCCACGCTGTGGGATCCGGTGGCCGAGGAGCTGGCCGCCGGCGGGTTCCGCTGCATCCTGCCCGATTGGCCCCTCGGTGCCCACCGACGGCCGGTGAACCCGCACGCCGAGCTGTCACCCATCGCCGTCGCTGAGGCGGTAATCGGGCTGCTTGACGCGCTGGACCTTCATGACGTCGTCCTAGTGGGCAGCGATACCGGCGGCGGCTTGTGCCAGCTGGCGCTGCGTGGCGATACCGACCGAGTGAGAGGGCTCGTGCTTACCAATTGCGACGCCTTCGAGCAGTTCCCGCCCCGGTTCTTCGTGCCGCTGTTCACTCTCGCCCGGTCAAGGTACGCGGTGTGGTTGCTCGCCCAGCAGACCCGGCTGCGCGCCGTCCGCCACTCGCCGCTGGGCTTCGGTCCTCTGCTCAGCCGTCCTCGTTCGGCCAGTCTGACTCGGGGCTGGATCCAGCCCGTCCTCGAGAGCGCGGCAATCCGGCGCGACGTCACCCGATTCGCCCGCGGCCTGAAGCGCACTGAGCTAGTCAGCGCCGACACCTGGCTGGGCCAGTTTCAGGGCCCGGTCCGCCTCGTGTGGGGCTCCCGGGACAAGCACTTCACGATCGAGCTCGGCCGGCGATTGGCAGCTGCTTTCCCGCTCGCCCATCTCGACGAGGTCGCCGACGCTACGACATTCGTCTCCGTCGATCGCCCGGACGCCGTGGTCGGCGCCATACGAGACGTTTTCGCCCAGTCACACGCGTGAAACCGGGCGAGAATCTTGAAGCCCACGCCAAGGGCATCAGCGCCGGCGCCGTGCGGCATCCATCATGCGCAAGCGAAAGACCATGTTGTCCGCTAGGCAGCCAACCACGACCGCGTCTTGCTCAGGCTGCCTCGCGGACGGGGAGGAGGTCGGCTCCGGCTGAGGAGGTGGTGGTAGGCAGCTCGGTGGGGACGTACGCGCCGCCGCACAGGTCACCACTCAACTGCCGGACCCAGCGCATGCGGTCGGCCGCCTCTTCCGGGCGGTTGCTGAATTCCTCCGCGATGTGCTTGCTGCAGCCGGCCGCGCCCAGACGTCGGATGGTGCTGCCGATCGCGTGTGCGACAGTCTCGGCCGTGAGCGTGTCAGAGGGTTGCAGCGGAGAGGCGAATAGTGCTTCGCAGACGGCTTCGTTAATCTTCATCCTGGTCACGGTCGCACTCCGGGAATCGGCACGGACGGGGGACAGATCGGGCGCCGCTCTTGCCGGGCGGCCGTTGTTACCTGTGGGTAGGATGCGTCACGCACCGTATCCGTTGCGTGATCTGGCTCACATCTCGCGCCTCGCACACGCTGTCAACCGTCGTTTGAGAGGCGTTACGCACAGGTCGCTTTGTCCCGGCCTGGTTGTTAACAGTCGTCAAAGCGGATCAGCGCGCTGGCAGAACGCTCGGGCAGACTCGTAAGCGCGGAGGTGGTCACGGTGAGTCTGGACGGCGAGCGGCGGGCGAGGGTCGCGCTGAGCTTCGTGGCTAATCCGGGTGATCCGGTCCTCGGCGCGGCGCTGCGCACCATGTCCGCATCGGCGGTTCTGGCGGCGGTGACCGGGTCAGACGCGGACGGCCAGGCGCTCCTCGCCGACCAAGAGCCGGACGCAGCCTTGGCCAGGGCGATCGAGCGCTGGCGCGCGCGCATTCCGGAGCTGCCTGGCACGGGCAGGCTGGCTGCCTGGGAGCAGGGCGGCTTACGACTGATCCAGCCAGGTGATCCGGAGTGGCCGTCGCAGCTTGATGACCTTGGCGACAGCCGGCCGCTGCTGCTCTGGGCTCGCGGCGGCGCCGACCTGAGGCTCAGCTGCGTGAACTCGGTGTCCATCGTGGGCGCGCGTGCGGCGACGGGATATGGCAACCACGTCGCGATCGAGGTCGCGGCGAACTTGGCTGAGCGCGGCGTCGCCATCGTCTCCGGCGGGGCATATGGGATCGATGCGAGCGCGCATCGCGGAGCGCTGGCGGCGGACGGCAAAACCGTCGGCGTTCTGGCCGGGGGCCTGGAGTTCGGGTACCCGCGAGGGCACGCCGAGCTGTTTGCGGCCATCGCCGCACACGGGGTCCTGGTAAGCGAGTGTCCGCCAGACCGCGGCCCGACCAGGCCCGGTTTCCTTATCCGGAACCGGATCATCGCGGCCCTCACGCGCGGGACAGTCGTCGTCGAGGCTGCGCTGCGCAGCGGTGCGCTTAACACAGCACGGCATGCGCGCGAGCTGTGCCGGCCAGTGATGGCCGTGCCCGGTCCCGTCACATCCGAGCAGTCCGCCGGGTGTCACGAACTGATCCGGGACTACGGAGCAATGTGCGTCACGTGTGCGAGCGATGTCGCCGAGCACATCGCGTTGCCGGGGTCGGGTCTCGCCGCCGGTCCGCGGCGCGGGCCTTCGACGCCGCGAGACCTGCTTGATCCCGCAACAGTGGCGGTGCTGGAAGAGGTGCCAGTCCGCGGTGGGCGGGGCCCGGCAAGCATCGCCGCCCGGGCCGGCGTCGACCTGGATACCGCCCTGCGCTGCCTGGGATTGCTGGCGGCCGATGGCTTTGTCGAGAGAGGCGAGGTGGGCTGGCGGGCCCTGAAGCTAAACTGAGGGAGCCTAACAAGCAGATCCTGCCCGATTTCGGGCAGGATCCTTGCGAAATTCAAGCGCGCCTGGCAATCATAGGCAGCGTGCCTGGACAGCAGCCGCCAGACGATCTCGTGGAGTACCTGATGAGCACCTGCCCGCTCAGCCGTGCTGAGGCCACGCGGGTGGTGGCGGATGTGCTCGGGTACTTCTCGGAGCCGGCTTCGGACTTTGTCCGGCGCCGCCATCGGGAGCTCAAGGCCAGAGGCCTTACCAACGACGTGGCGTTCGAGCAGATCGCCACCGAGATCCCGCACCGGCGGTACGCGCCGCCGGACTTCTCGCTCCGGCAGTTGCGCCGGATCGTGTACGGCTGAGCAAGATCACTATTTCTGACAAGTTAACTCTGGGTGAGGAGCAACCACTTTGTGCGGAATCGTCGCGTACGTCGGCAGCCGGGACAGCGTTCCGATCCTCCTGGAGGGTCTGGCGAGGCTCGAGTATCGCGGCTACGACTCGGCCGGTGTCGCGGTGGTTGGCCGGGGCGGCGACCTGCGGGTACACAAGGCGAAGGGCAGGGTCTCCGAGCTCGCCGCCAACGTACCAGCGAGGCTCAAGGGGAGCCCGGGAATCGGGCATACCCGCTGGGCCACGAACGGCGAGCCCAGCGACGACAATGCTCACCCGCACGTATGCGGCCCGATCGCGGTCGTCCACAACGGAATCATCGAGAACGCCGAGGAGTTGCGATCGAAGCTGATCGCGGACGGCGCCGAGTTCACCTCAGAGACCGACAGCGAGATCTTCGCGCACCTGATCGCAGCGCATTCGGCTGCTGAGCCTGATGACGGCAAGCTACGCGATCTTGAGGAGGCGGTTCGGCTCGCACTGCAATCCGTCGTCGGGACCTACGGCCTTGCTGTGCTCGACGCCCGAAGCCCAGACCGGCTTGTGGTCGCGCGCAACGGCAGCCCGGTCCTGCTGGGCATCGGCGACAAGGAGATGTTCGCCGCTTCGGACGTCGCCGCGCTGGTCCGCTACACCCGCCAGGTCGTCCACCTCGACGACGGTGAGATCGCGACCTTGCGGCCCGACGGCTTCCGTACCTCCACGCTGGATGCGCAGCGCACGACGAAGCAGCCGGCGCTCGTGGAGGCAGATGCCGCCAGTTACGACGCCGACGGCCACGCGCATTTCATGCACAAGGAGAT
This sequence comes from Streptosporangiaceae bacterium, assembly GCA_035472835.1. Taxonomy (GTDB): domain Bacteria; phylum Actinomycetota; class Actinomycetes; order Streptosporangiales; family Streptosporangiaceae; genus JAJYUU01. The sequence continues at coordinate 7,869 of DATIOU010000175.1, forward strand.
TCACGAGCAGCCGGGGGTGGTGGAGCGGGTGCTGCGCGGGCGGCTGGATGACAGGTTCAACACTGCCCACCTGGGCGGCCTCAACCTTGACCCGCGGGACGCCCGGGGCATCAAGCGCGTCAAGATCCTCGGCTGCGGGTCGGCCTATTACTCGGGCGTGCTTGGCGCCCAGCTCATCGAGGAGCTAGCGCGGGTGCCCGCCGACGCTGAGCCTGCGTCGGAGTTCCGGTACCGCAGCCCGGTCATCGAGGAAGGCACGCTCTACATCGGCGTGAGCCAGTCCGGCGAGACGTACGACACGCTCGCCGCCGTGCAAGAGGTCAGGCGCAAGGGCGGTCGGGTGCTGGGTGTCGTCAATACGGTTGGCAGCACAATCGCGCGGGAGGTCGACGGCGGCGTCTACCTGCACGCGGGCCCGGAGATCAGCGTGACGTCGACCAAGACATTCACTGCGACCGCGACCGTCTTCGCGTTGCTGGCGCTGCATCTCGCGCGGATTCACGATCTCTCCCCGGCAGACGGCCGGCGGATTAGCGCCGGACTGCGCAGGCTGCCGGATCAGATCGCGCAGATCCTGGCGATGGAGGAGGAGATCTCCCGGCTGGCCAAGGAACTGGCTCGGTACCGGGGGATGTTCTTTGTCGGTCGTGTGCGTGGCTGGCCGGTGGCTCGTGAAGGCGCGCAGAAGCTCAAGGAAGTCTCTTACCTGCATGCTGAGGCCTACCCGGCGAGCGAGCTCAAGCACGGGCCGCTGGCACTCGTGGGCCCCGAGCTGCCGACGGTCGCGATCGTTCCCGACGACGAGCTCCTGGAGAAGAACCAGGCGACGCTTGGTGAAATCAAGGCGCGCCAGGGGCGCGTGCTGGTCGTCGGTCATTCGGCGCCGGCAGACGCCCGGCTGGCGGACGACGTGCTGACGGTGCCCAAGAACGAGCCCGAGCTTGACCCGATACTGCTGTCCGTGCCGCTGCAGCTGCTCGCGTACCACGCTGCCGTGGCGCTGGGCAACGATGTCGACCGGCCGCGCAACCTCGCCAAGAGCGTCACTGTCGAATAACGCTCCTCGGCGGGTCCGTGGCGCAGACTAGCGTCATGGACTCGCGTGCCAGGCTTGGGGCTGACGGGCCCGCGGCCGCGGAGGTGTGCCCGCTACCGGAGCCGATGGCAGCGGCTCTGGCGGCGTTCGATCGCCACCTGGCGCTGGAGCGCGGGCTATCGGCTCACACGGTGCGCGCGTACACGGGTGACGTTGCCAGCCTGCTGGGTTATGCGGCGGACGATCACCGCGACGACCTCACCGACATCGACATCGGCGTCCTGCGCGGCTGGCTGGGCACTCTGCATAAGTCCGGGCATGCTCGCGCGTCGATCGCCCGGCGGGCAGCGTCCGCTCGGGCGTTCACGGCCTTCGCCCACCAGCGGGACCTGCTGGCCACAGATCCCGGAGCCCAGCTTCGAACCCCGAAGGTGCACCGCCACCTACCGGAGGTTCTCGGGCAGGAGCAGATGACCGCGGTCCTCACCGGCTCCGGGGGCCGCGGAAACGGCGTCGGTCGCGGCGGCGCGGGTCCAGCGACCGGCGGTCGTGGCGGATCGTCCGCCAGCAAGGCGCTCGCCGCCGCGATCGAGATGCGTGACGCGGCGATCATGGAGCTGCTGTACGCCACCGGCATCAGGGTGAGCGAGCTCTGCGGGCTGGACATTGGCGACCTCGACCTGACGAGGCGGACAGTCCGGGTGCTTGGCAAGCGCAGCAAGGAACGGGTGGTCCCGGTCGGTATCCCGGCCGTGCGGGCGGTCCTGACCTGGCTTGACCGTGGTCGGCCGGCGGTCGCCCCGGCGCAGCGCGCAGCGGAGGGAACGGCCGCAATGGCACTCTTCATCGGCGCCAAAGGCGGCCGGATCGATCCGCGGACCGTCCGGCGAGTCGTCCACGCCCGGATAGCGGTGGCAAGATCGATCCCCGACATCGGTCCACACGGCCTGCGCCATACGGCCGCTACCCATCTGCTCGAGGGCGGCGCAGACCTGCGCAGCGTTCAGGAGATGCTGGGCCACGCCTCGCTGGCCACGACTCAGATCTACACCCATGTCAGCATCGACCGGCTCATCGACGTCTACCACCAGGCGCACCCCAGAGCATGACAGCCGCGGTGCGTATCTCCAGGTGAGCGGCTGATCTCGCCCGACATCAGGGCCGGGCCCGGCCATGTAGACTTACTGAACGGCCTGCCATTTAGTTCACGTACCTGTGAGCGTTCCTGGCGGGCAAATTCGCGCGTCCGCTCGCTGCTCGCAGTGCCTGGGCACCGGCTCTGACTGGGCCGGGACCGGTATCGCACAGGACGCTCTTCACCGGTCCGCTGGAGCAATCCAGCGGCGAAGAGCGTACGGGCGCCAGGACTTCAACCGGGAGGCGTGCCTGCCTCGTGGCAGGGCGCCCTAACAAGGAAGGGGACACCGGCATGGCTCCGGTCGTCACCATGCGCCAGCTGCTGGAAAGCGGCGTTCACTTCGGGCACCAGACCCGTCGCTGGAACCCCAAGATGAAGCGCTTCATCTTCACCGAGCGCAACGGGATTTACATCATTGACCTCCAGCAGTCGCTGGACTTCATCGACCGTGCTTACGACTTCATCAAGGAGACGGTCGCGCACGGCGGCTCAGTGCTGTACGTGGGCACCAAGAAGCAGGCCCAGGAGGCGATCGCCGAGCAGGCGCGCCGGGTCGGGATGCCGTTTGTGAACCAGCGGTGGCTGGGCGGCATGCTCACCAACTTCGGCACCGTATACAAGCGGCTCCAGCGGCTCAAGGAGCTGGAGGAGATCGACTTCGACGACGTGGCCGGCTCGAACCTGACCAAGAAGGAGCTGCTCCAGCTCCGCCGCGAGCGGGACAAGCTCGAGCGGTCACTGGGCGGTATTCGCGACATGTCCAGGGTGCCGAGCGCGCTCTGGGTCGTGGACACCAAGAAGGAGCACATCGCGGTCAGCGAGGCGCGCAAGCTGGGCATCCCGGTGATCGCGATCCTGGACACCAACTGTGACCCGGACGAGGTTCAGTACCCGATCCCTGGTAACGACGACGCGATCCGCAGCGTCGCCCTCCTCACGAGGGTGGTCGCGGACGCGGTCGCCGACGGCCTGATCGCCAGGGCCGGGGCGGCTGCCGCCGACGATAAGCCGGCGGCCGAGGCACCCGAGGGTGAGATTGGCGCCGCGGAGCCGCTGGCCGAGTGGGAGCGTGAACTGCTCGAGGGCCGTCCCGGCGCAGCCCAGGCCAACGGCGCTGCTCGCCAGGGCAACGGACGGAGCGGGAGCGTCCGGGCCGCGCAGGCCGAGGCCACCGAGCCACCCGCCGCGGAGGACCCGACGGCCTAATCGTCGCGACCGGTGGCCGGGGTTGGCTAACCGGACCCCGGTGAGCCGAGCACAGCGGCCAGGTTCCGGCTAGCCGGGATGCGCGGTCAGCCGGGGTTGGGCGATTGCCCGGATGTACCTCACGAACCGGACCGGCCGGGCAGCACGGGACGGATCCGGTCAGCCGGGACGCCGGGGCGCCAGAACCGGGGCCGCCCGCCGCGACAAGAACAACTACAACGAAAGATGGGAACATGGCGAACTACACCGCCGCCGATGTGAAGAGGCTTCGCGAGCTGACCGGCGCCGGCATGCTCGACTGCAAGAACGCCCTGGTCGACGCCGACGGCAACTTCGATGCCGCCGTCGAGGCGCTGCGCTTGAAGGGCGCGAAGGACGTCGGGAAGCGCGCGCAGCGGACCGCGGCCCAGGGCTTGGTCACCGCCCAGCTCGCCGGGACCAGTGCTGGCGTCCTGCTCGAGCTCAACTGCGAGACCGACTTCGTCGCAAAGACCGACCTGTTCCAGGAAGTGGCGGCCGGCATCGCCGCCGCCGCGCTGGCCAGCGGCGCCATAGACCGGCTGGCTGTTCTCGGCCTCGAGGTGCGGCCAGGGCAGACCGCCCAGGAGCTGATCGAAGAGGCCGGCGCCTCCCTCAAGGAGAAGCTGGAGCTCGGCCGCTACGCCCGCTTCGACGGCGGCTACGTGACCAGCTACCTGCACAAGAAAGACCCTGGCCTGCCGCCGACCCTCGGCGTGCTCGTTCAGCTCGACGATGCGGGAGCCGAGATCGGCCAGGACATCGCGCACCAGGTCGCAGCCATGCGGCCGCAGTACGTGACCCGCGAGCAGGTGCCCGACGAGCTCGTTGCCAGCGAGCGCCGCATCGCTGAGCAGGTGACCAGGGACGAGGGCAAGCCGGAGCAGGCCATACCGAAGATCGTCGAGGGCCGCCTGAACGCGTTCCTGAAGGACATCGTCCTGGTCGAGCAGGCCTCGGTCCGGGATCAGAAGAAGTCGGTCAGGCAACTGCTTGCCGAAAGTGGAGCCAGCGTGACGAACTTCGCGAGGTTCCAGATCGGCCAGGCAGGTTGACGCTAGCTGAGGAGCTTGCAGAGGGCGGTACCGCCGTGGCAGCTGACCCGCCGGGCAACCCGGAGTATCAGGACTCGCCGAGCCCTGTACTGACGGACCCTGCGCCGGCCGAAGCTGGGCGCCCTAGCTGGCGGCGGGTTGTGCTCAAGCTGTCCGGCAAGGCCTTCTCCGGCAGCGACGCCCTCGGCATCTCCCCAGATGTGGTCGTCCACCTAGCGCGCGAGATCACAGCCGCGGCCAGGGAGGGCTTCCAGATCGCCGTGGTAGTCGGCGGGGGCAATATGTTCCGCGGTGCCGCGCTCTCAGAGCGCGGCATCGACCGCTCCCGCGCCGACTACATGGGCATGCTCGGCACGGTGATCAACTGCCTCGCGCTGCAGGATGTGCTCGAGAAGCTTGGTGTCGAGACCCGCGTCCAGACCGCCATCACCATGGGACAGGTGGCCGAGCCCTACATTCCGCGACGCGCGATCCGGCACCTGGAGAAGGGCCGGGTCGTCATCTTCGGGGCCGGGCTCGGCGCACCGTTCTTCTCTACCGACACCTGTGCCGCGCAGCGCGCGCTCGAGATCGGGGCCGAGGCCGTGCTCAAGGGCACGCAGGTTGACGGCGTCTACGACGCCGATCCACGGAAGAACGCCGGAGCGGTCTTGTTCCACCATCTCGACTACACCGAGGTACTGCGACGCGAGCTGCGGGTTATGGACTCCACAGCGGTCAGCCTGTGCATGGACAATGACTTGCCCATTGTCGTATTCGATCTGATGGGAAAAGGGAACGTGGTCCAGGCTGTCCGCGGCGAACGGATCGGCACGCTCGTCAGCAGATGGCCACGGTGATTACCAGGTTGGTAGCAGCGCGCTGCATTCCAGGCGCACCATGGACATATTCATAACCGCCGAGCGCGCCCGGCCCGACGCCCACTGGACGCCCAACACACGCTCAGGAGCCACAGTGATTGACGACAGCCTCCTCGAAGCCGAGGAGAAGATGGAGAAGGCAGTGGCGGTTGCCAAGGACGACTTCACTGGCATCCGGACCGGCCGGGCTCACCCGTCGATGTTCAACAAGATCACGGCTGAGTACTACGGGACCCAGACGCCCGTGAACCAGCTCGCCTCGTTCCACCTGCCTGAAGCGCGGATGGTGATCGTGCAACCGTATGACAAGGGGTCGCTTGGCGCCATCGAGAAGGCGATCCGGAACTCCGATCTCGGCGTCAACCCCTCGAATGACGGGTCGATCATCCGGGTCGCCTTCCCGGAGCTGTCCGAGGAGCGGCGCCGCGAGTACATCAAGGTCGCGCGGACGAAGGCCGAGGACAGCCGGATCTCCATCCGCAATATCCGCCGGCACGCCAAGGACGCGATCGACAAGCTGGTCAAGAACGGCGAGGCGGGCGAAGACGACGGCAGGCGGGCCGAGCGCGAGCTCGACGAGCTAACGCACACCTACACCGGGCAGGTCGACGAGCTACTCAAGCACAAGGAGGCGGAGCTACTCGAGGTCTGACCGGGCGGCGATTGCGGTTAAGCTCCAGGGAACTGCGGAGGCCAGCCCCGGTCGGGACGAATACCGCCGGTCTGGCAAGCAAGGGATGGCAGCAGTGCAGCAGGACGCTGAGCGGCAGCACGAGGGACCGCCAGCGCCGGCGCCTGAGCACAGGTCGATCTCGACTGGCCGGAACCTGCCAGCCGCCCTCGGCGTCGGTATCGTCCTCGGCGGCCTGGTGCTGCTCACACTGTTCACGGTCAAGGCCACCTTCCTGCTCTACGTCGGGATCATGGTTGCCGTCGCGCTATGGGAACTTTCCCATGCGCTGAGCACTCGCGACATTCACCTGCCGCTGGTTCCGATCGCGGTCGGCGGCACAGCGATGGTCACGCTGGCGTACTGGACCCAGCCGAAGTGGGCGCTGGGCGCGCTGGCCCTGGCCGTCATCGGCGTGTTCGCTTGGCGGCTGCGCGGCGGGCCGGGGGGATACGTTCGCGATGTCACCGCGGGCATGTTCGCGCTCGCATACTTGCCGCTGATGGCGACGTTCGTGGCGCTGATGCTGGTGGAGCCGGACGGCGCCCGGCGCGCCTTGATCTTCGTGGTGCTGACGGTCTGCAGCGACACCGGCGGTTACCTTGCTGGCATCCTGGTCGGGAAGCACCAGCTGGTACCTACGATCAGCCCGAAGAAGACGTGGGAAGGGCTCGGCGGCTCGCTTGTCCTGTGCCTGGCAGCGGGCGCGATCATGGTGCCCGAGCTCCTCGACGGTCAGGTTTGGCAGGGATTGCTGCTAGGGCTCGCCGCCGTCGCCGCGGCTACCCTCGGCGACCTGGCCGAGTCCATGATCAAGCGCGATCTGGAGATCAAGGACATGGGTCACCTGCTGCCTGGCCACGGCGGCATCATGGACCGGATCGACTCTCTCCTGGTCATGGCCCCGGTCGTCTGGCTGCTGCTGGCAGTCTTCGTGCCGAATGGGCACGCCACTTAGCCCTACGGCGTGTAAACCCAGTTGCGCCGCTGCGCTGCGAGCTGGGTGACGAGGCTGGCCGAGCTGCGTTCTCTGGCCAGGCGGCGCTCGCGCTCGTTGATCGGCAGAATCCAGAGCCAGCGGACCGGCTCATTGCTGGAGCGGAATCCATCCAGCCTCGGGACCTCGGGTCCAGGAAGCCGGGATGGATCGTCGAGGACCAAGACGGCCTCGTTTCCGCCCCCCAGCGGGAACGTGGCCGGCTCGTGGTACCAGGGAATGCTGTGCCCGGACCCCAGCCACGTGACGTCCCGCCACGGCAACTGGCCCAGCCACAGGAAAATGCGCGCCGCCGCGGCGCTCGGCATCGTCGTCGCCAGCGCCAGCTCGATACGCGCCCGGCTGGCGGCACCCTCGCCGGTCTGCTCGACTACCGGCATCCGCTGGCCGCTCATGCCGACGGTGGTGAGAACCGTAAAAGGCCGATTCGGCACGGCCGGGCGCTCCGACACACCCACCATGGGCGTCTTGCCGCCGCTGACGTCCCAGTACCCGCCGCCCGGCCCGAGCCGATTGAGCAGGTGCCCAAGCAGCGACTGCTGGAAGAGCGCCCAGGACCCGGCGCTAGACCGCCAGCGCCAGAACTGGGCCGACTGCGAGATTCGCTGGCTCAGGCCGTCCATCGCGTCGTCGAGCGACCAGGCGAACGGGGTCTGGCCGATGGCGTCGCGGCTATATCCCGGCATGCCTTTCCGCAGGTCTGACCATCCGGCGAGTACCGCGAGCGGCTCGCCGTCCTCGAGGATGGCGACGCCATCGCCTTCCTCCAGCCAGACGGTGGTCAGTGCCGACGCTTCGAGCGGACGACGGCCCGCCGGATACTTGGTGTGCGCGGCTGGCATCTCGGGCGCCTCGCCGGCGCGGAGCTTGTCGACATCAACGGTCTCGGGCGCCTGCTGGTGGTTGGCGATCCACGTAGCCGCGAGCGCGCCGGACTTGTCGTGCAGGTACGCCGAGGTCGTCCTGCCGTCGTACTCAACCATCACGCGCCTGCTGCCGTACGGGCTCAGGCTATCGAGCAAGACAACTGGCCGGTCGGGCATGGCGTGACTGCGGCGCGACCCGGACCCGCCGGATGGGGCGGCTATCCTGGGTCTTTGACCAGACCCTCGGCGCAGCGTTGGCACATGCCGCAATCTACCGACTCCCTGCAGGTAGTTGAGCCGGTGCGGGGAGATTGACGCCGATGAGTTGCGGGCGGGCCAAGATCCTGGTCGCCGCGGAAGACCGGAGGTGAGCGTTCTGTGGCCGAGGCAATCGAGCTGATGCCGATCGGCTTGACGCCGCCGCCGACCCGGCGGCCTCGCCCGCCGCGGCATCTGGCCGATCTCGATCACGTCGCCCGGCGCGCGGCCGTGGCCGACCTCGGGCAGCCCGCGTTCCGAGCCGATCAGCTCTCCCGCCACTATTTCGGGCGCCTGACCGACGATCCGGCAGACATGACCGACTTGCCGTCGGACGTTCGCGCGACGTTGGCGGCCGAGCTGCTGCCGCCGCTCCTGACTTCGCAGCGCGAGCTGCAGTGCGACGGCGGAACTACGCGCAAGACACTGTGGCGCGCATTTGACGGCGCGCTCGTCGAGTCCGTGCTCATGCGGTACCCGGACCGGGTCACGATGTGCGTCTCCTCGCAGGCGGGGTGCGGCATGGCGTGCCCGTTCTGCGCGACCGGCCAGGCCGGCCTGACCAGGAACCTGTCGGCCGCCGAGATCGTGACGCAGGTGTTCGCCGGGGCCAGGGCCATGGCCTCGGGTGAGGTGCCTGGCGGCGCGGGCCGCGTCTCTAACGTCGTCTTCATGGGCATGGGCGAGCCGCTGGCAAACTACTCGAGCGTGCTGACAGCGGTGCGGCGGATAACCGCGCCGCCGCCCGATGGACTCGGCATCTCGCAGCGCAGCGTGACTGTGTCGACGGTCGGCCTCGTTCCGGCGATCAACAGACTCGCCGGTGAGGGCCTGTCCGTGCGGCTGGCGGTTTCCCTGCACGCGCCCGACGACGAGCTGCGGAACGACTTGGTCCCGGTGAACAAGCGCTGGCAGGTCGCCGAGGTCCTGGACGCGGCCTGGGGTTACGCGGCCGCCACTGGCCGCCGCGTCTCGGTCGAGTACGCGATGATCCGCGACATCAACGACCAGGCCTGGCGCGCCGACATGCTCGCGAGCCTGCTGGCCGGGCGGCTCGCCCACGTCAACCTGATTCCGCTGAACCCGACGCCAGGCTCGAAATGGACGGCCTCCGACCCTGGCGTCGCGCAGGAATTCTTGGATCGGCTGGCCATCCGCGGGATCCCGGTCACTGTCCGCGACACGCGCGGCGACAAGATTGACGGCGCCTGCGGCCAGCTTGCCGCTGCGCCGCTCGCCGGCTAAAGGCGACCTGAGATCGGCCGCCACGGTACCTTTACGCCCATGACGTGGAGGCACCAGCTCGGCAAGCGCCGTCGGGCGCTCACGGCCGGCCTGGTCCAGGGAGCCTGGCGGCGGATGCAGCAGGCCGGGACCGTGACCGCCGAGTCCCCAGCCGGACAGCGATTCGCGGCGTTCGGTCCTGGCTCGCTGATGGCCTTCCCGACGGGCTCGGTCTACAACGAGCGCTGGATCGAGGTCGGCGACCAGTGCATGATCGCCGAGCTGGTCACTCTGTGCGCGGGCATAGCGCCCGGCCATGATCTCGGGCCCGATCCCGTACTGCGGATCGGCGATCGCTGCGTGATCGGCCGCGGTAGCCACATCGTCGCGCACCACTCCATCGAGATCGGCGCTGACGTCTTCACGGGCCCGTACGTGTACATCACCGACCAGAACCACAGCTACGCCGACCTCGAAGTTCCGGTCGGCCGGCAGTGGCCGGTCAACAGCCGTGTCCGGATAGGCGCGGGCACCTGGCTTGGCACGGGAGCGGTAGTCCTGCCGGGTGCCGATATCGGCCGGAACGTGGTCGTGGCCGCCGGCGCCGTTGTCCGTGGCAACATTCCCGACTACGCCGTCGTGGGCGGCGTACCGGCCAAGGTCATCCGCGAGTACCTGCCAGGCAGCGGCTGGGTGGCTCCGGCGTCGGTATCCGAGCCCGCAATTGTGCTCAAGCCCGAAGCAACCGCCGGGCCCCTAGCCGGGCCCCTGGCCGGGCCGCCGGTGGCCTCACCCGGTCTGCTGTCAGCGGATTGAGTGGCCGTGCGGCAGCCGCCCGGGCGACGGTAGTCCAATGCGCGATTTCCGCTTCTCGTTCAATGTGTTCGGTATCAGCAGTCGCGATGAGTTGGTGGCTGAGTGCCGTGAGGCGGAAGAGGCTGGCTATAGCACAGTCTTCGCTGCCGACCACCTAGGGATACCGGCCCCGTTCCCATTGCTCGTTGCAGTAGCGGATGCCACGGAACGGATGCGGGTTGGGACTCTGGTGCTCAACACGCCGTTCTGGAATCCGGCGCTGCTCGCCAGGGAAGTCGCAACGACGGACATCCTGACGGATGGCCGGCTGGAACTTGGCCTCGGCTCTGGCCACATGAAGTGGGAGTTTGACGAGGCGGGTATAGCGTGGGAACCGCCGGCGTCACGAGCCGCGCACCTGGCCGACACCATCACCGAACTCGAGCGCTACTTCAGCACCGAATTTAACCGGCTGCGGGCCGGCCGCAGCTCGCCCAAGCCCCAGCAACGGTCCGGGTTCGGCGGGTTCGGGCCGCCGCTCATCGTCGGCGGTACCGGCGACGCAGTGCTCCGGATCGCCTCGGAGCACGCGCAGATCGTCGGCGTCGCGGGCACGTACCAGGTGAGGGGTCAGCCACCGGGCACGTTTCGGCTCGCGACCGTGGACGAAGTCGACGAGCGATTGGCGTTCACGAGATCATGTGCCGGGTCCAGGGCCGACGAGATCGAATGGCATCTGCTGGTTCAGGCTGTAGTCGTGACGAACGATCGGCGTGGTGCAGCCGAGGACCGCGTCGCTGAGTGGCGGCGCGTCGCCGACGCGGCCCTCGCCACCGATAAGCGCGCGGTCCCGACGGTCGACGAGCTGCTCGAGACGCCGTACGTCCTGATCGGGACGCCGGACGAAATCGCGGCCCAGCTTCGGCATGGCCGCGAGCGGTGGGGTTTCTCCTACATCACGGTCCACGAGCCGTACATGCGCCAGTTCGTCCCCGTCATCGAGCGGCTGCGCGGCCAGTAGCGCGCACGGCGTTGCCCTCCGCCGTCCCGCCGAGCTGCGGTACGAATTCCTCGCCGCGCAGCGCGCGGCTCACCAGTTCCGCTGCCTTGGCTGTGGCGACGAGGCGCCGGCCTTCGGCCTGGTAGACCTCGAGCACGGCCGTCAGCCCGCCCGGCGGCAGGTCCTTGCCGAGCTCGGCCCGCGCGCTTCGGTAGCCCTGGCGGGCACCCTCGACGCACGCGGCCAGATGGTGCCGCGCGAGTGCGGCAAGCGCGACCGGATGGCGGACGAGAACCCCATGCTGCCGGTAATCCGGCGGGACCACATCGAGCAGCCAGCTCGCCGCCGTCTGCTCAAAGCCTGGAGTGCCGGGTGGATGCACGCCGTCTGGCCATCCGGTCGGGAGGTAGCTTGCCACGCTGCCTAGCTTAGGCCCACTCGAACAAGATTTCTATATGATAGTGCTGCCCTAGACCTGGGTGACAGCGTGGCGAGCACGATCGGCCCGAGCCGGGCGCTGCGCGTGCCGGTGTGCGCCACCCACTAGAATTGCTGTCAAGCCGTAATCCCGGCGCTTCCCACAGTTACCGGAGCCTCTCCGCATGTCTGCCAGTCCTGCCCGCGCAGCGAGCACCGCGTCACCCGGTGCCGCCGCGCTCGCCACCCGCGACGACCTGCGCAACGTGGCCATCGTCGCGCACGTCGACCACGGCAAGACCACGCTGGTGGACGCCATGCTCTGGCAGTCGGGCGCGTTCCGGGCCGGAGCACAGGTGGCCGAGCGCGTCATGGACTCCGGTGACCTGGAGCGCGAGAAGGGCATCACCATCCTGGCCAAGAACACCGCGGTCAAGCACGGCGGCCTGACGATCAACATCATCGACACGCCGGGCCACGCTGACTTCGGCGGCGAGGTTGAGCGCGGGTTGTCGATGGTCGACGGCGTGATCCTGCTCGTGGACGCCAGCGAAGGGCCCCTGCCACAGACCAGGTTCGTGCTGCGCAAGACCCTGGAGGCGAGGCTCCCGGTCATCGTCGTCATCAACAAGGTGGACCGGCCCGACGCCCGGATCGCCGAGGTCGTGGACGCCTGTTACGAGCTGTTCCTGGACCTGGACGCCACCGAGGACCAGATCGAGTTCCCGGTCGTGTATGCGTCGGCCCGGGCCGGCCGTGCGTCGCTGAACCGGCCCGACGATGGCTCCCTGCCCGACTCACCTGACCTCGAGCCGCTGTTCCAGGTCGTGCGCGAGGCCGTGCCCGCTCCGACGTATGACCCGGCGGCGCCGCTGCGCGCACACGTCACGAACCTGGACGCCTCGTCCTACCTGGGCCGGATCGCGCTCTGCCGCCTCTTTAGCGGCGAGATCCGCAAGAGCCAGCAGGTCGCCTGGTGCCGGCGCGACGGTTCGGTCGAGCGCGTGAAGATCACCGAGCTGTTCCTGACCGAGGCGCTGGACCGGGTACCCACGCAGTCAGCCGGGCCCGGCGACATCATCGCCGTGGCCGGCATCGCCGGCATCATGATCGGGGAGACGCTCGCCGACCCGGACGACCCGCGGCCGCTGCCGCTCATCACGGTGGACGAGCCCGCCATCTCGATGACCATCGGCGTGAACACGTCGCCGCTCGTCGGCCAGGTGAAGGGCGCGAAGGTCACCGCCCGGATGGTGAAGGACCGGCTCGACCGCGAAGTCGTGGGCAACGTGTCGCTGCTGATCAATTCCACCGAGCGGCCGGACACCTGGGAGGTCCAGGGCCGCGGCGAGCTGGCGCTGGCCGTCCTCGTCGAGACCATGCGCCGCGAGAGCTACGAGCTCAGTGTCGGCCGCCCGCAGGTAGTGACCAGGCTGATCGATGGCAAGCTCTATGAGCCGGTCGAACGGCTGACCGTCGACTGCCCGGAGGAGTACCTCGGCACCGTTACGTCCCTGCTGGCCGTGCGCAAGGGCCGGATGGACAACATGTCGAACCACGGGACCGGCTGGGTGCGGCTGGACTTCACGGTGCCAGCCCGCGGGCTGATCGGCTTCCGGACACAGTTCCTCACCGAGACCCGCGGCACGGGCATCGCGCATCACGTCTTCGAGGCCTTCGAGCCTTGGTTCGGCGAGATGCGATCGCGGCCCACCGGCTCGCTGGTTGCTGACCGAACCGGCAGCGCCACCGCGTACGCGATGTTTGCGCTGCAGGAGCGCGGCAGCCTGTTCGTCGAGCCCGGCACCCAGGTGTACGAGGGCATGATCGTCGGCGAGAACTCGCGCTCGGACGACATGGACGTCAATATCGCTAAGGAAAAGAAGCTCACGAACATCCGCCAGTCGGCGGGCGAGGAGCTGGAGCGGCTGATCCCGCCGCGGCTGCTGAGCTTGGAGCAGGCGCTCGAATACTGTGCGGACGACGAGTGCGTCGAGGTGACTCCGACGGCGGTGCGCATGCGCAAGACGATTCTCGACGCCAAGGAACGGGGCCGTCAGCGCGGCCGCCGCGCGCTCCAGGCGGCTGGTAACGCGGCGCCGTAGCGCGCTAAGCGGTGGTTCGCAGGTCCGGGTGCATGTCGGCGGCCGCCTCGGCCTGGCCGATCAGCTTGCAGATGGCAGCGAGACGTAGCGACACCCAGTCGGCGGCGCCCGCTGACTTCCCTGGCCACCAGCCATCGCTGATGCCCGCCTCGACGAACCCGGACGCGTAGTGCAGCAGCAGCGCCACGGGCACGACGTCCTCGGCTCGCAGCGCGTCGCTGACGAAAGGCACGTCCGGGCACGTCACCGTCTCGCTCTGCAGCATGCCGAGCCTGGCCTGCACGTCGGCCGAGAAGTCGGTGTCGCTGCGGCAGACCTTCTGGTAAATGCGGACCTCGCGGCGCAGTCGGTCCAGGCGGGTCCGCATCGAGCTAGTGCGGCCCCTGGCTGGCTGGGTGCTGGCTGCCGGCGGCTGCTGGCACACGGCGAGCTCGGCCCGGACTGCCGCGACGTGCTGATCGAGCTCGGCCACCGCGGCGGGGCCACCATCCGCGATCCGATCCAGCGCGGTCTGACCGACGTGCCCGGCCATCCGGAGAGCTGCAGCGGACAACTGATGGTGAGCTTCTGCCATATAACTACGATAACCGGCAATAAGTGATGATAGCGACACGCGCCGCTGAGCCCAAGCCGCCCGCAGCCGGGACAACCGCGCGGTTGGCGAAGCCGGCTGCGGCCAGCTACTTCACCTGGGGCGCGGTGCAGGTGCTGCCTCGGTGTGCCGTGGCCTACTGCTCATGCCAGCCGGTCTGCCATCCCTGGACCGTCTGCTCGTGCAGGTGACGGTCCCAGGCGGCGCGGCGGTGGACGCACTCGCGGCAATCGCACCCGGGAGCTTCGTGGTGGAACGTCTCTCCGTACAGTTCGACCTCAAGCATCGCGATCTTGGCCCAGTTGGGGTGGTGCTCAGTGACAGGCCCGGATCGCCGGCTCATGGCATTAGTGTGCGCTGTGGTAGCTCACTCCGCCTGGGTCCATTTGCTCCTGGCCCTGGCTATTTCACTTGGAGGTAGATGATGCTGCCCAGGCCGAAGAGCACGCAGTAAATGGCGAACGGCGTCAGGGTGCGCGTCTGGAAGTAGCGGACCAGGAACCGGACTGACAGGTAGGCGCCAATGCCGGACAGGATGCTGCCGGCGATGATCGGGCCGTAGATTCCGTGGCCCTTCTGGATGAGGTCGGGGAACTTGAGCGCGCCAGCGGCCAGGATGACCGGGGTGGCCAGCAGGAATGCGAACCGGGCCGCGTCCTCGCGCGACAGGCCGCGGAACATGCCCGTGACCATGGTCACGCCGTCCCGGCTGATGCCAGCGAGCAGCGCCAGGATCTGCGCGGAGCCGATAACGGCGGTCTGCATGAAGTCCAGCCGCGATAGACGGCGGTCGGCGCGCACCGCGGCGGCCGCCTCGGCCGCCCGCTCGGCCCGGGGATCCGGCTTCGCCGCGGCGTGACTGCCGCGCCCAGGCCTGCGCGCGGAACTACCGGGACTCACGGGACCAGCGGAGCCACCGGGGCCTGCTGAGCCACCGGCGGGACTGATCGTCGCAACGCCGTCGGCGGCTGCCGCCAGCCCGAGGGCGGCTACGCCGGCGGCCGGCTCCCGCTGGACCGCGGCGGGCGCTACGGCAAGCCGACGTTCATCGGCCGCCTCGACGTCCGCGTCTTGTGACTTCTTAGTCCGGAACTTCTCGCCCGAGAACAGGATGACGCCGTTCACCACGAGGAACACCGCCGCCAGCACGGGCTTGCCGAACAGCACCCGGAATGTGTGCTCGGCGAACAGGCCGACGATGCCGACCGGGATGGTGGCGACGACGATCATCCAGGCGACCTTCTGATCCGGCGTGGAGATGTCGCGGTCCCGGATCGAGGAAAAGAACCCGCCGATGATCCGCACCCAGTCGCGCCAGAAGTAGATCAGCAGCGCGATGGCGGTGGCGACGTGCAGGCCGACGATGAAAGCCAGGTACGGCGACTCAGGCGCGGAAACGCTCAGCGACTTCGCCCACGAACCCCCTACGAGCGCAGGAAGCAGCACGTTGTGGCCCAGGCTGGACACCGGGAACAGCTCGGTGACGCCCTGGATCAGGCCGACCACCATGGCCTCTGGATAGGTCATCGCGGGGACGTGGGACATGTCAGCCTTTCGCTTCGCCGTGCAGTCATGCGCCTGTAAGAGTAACCAGTGCACGCGGGCCGATGCGCCGCAGTCCTACAGGTCGCGTAGAACTCGTGGTCGGATCGGCCGGCCGATCCGGTCGCTCGAGCTAGCTCTTCTTGCCCGGGACCTTCGGCGTGTCAGTACCCTGCGGCCGACGCGTGATCTTGTTGCCCAGCCACACCAGGGGATCGTACTTGCGGCCGACCACCCGCTCCTTCAGCGGGATGAGCGCGTTGTCGGTGATCTTGATGTTTTCTGGGCAAACCTCGGTGCAGCACTTGGTGATGTTGCAGTAGCCGAGGCCGAAGTCATCCTGCGCGATGGAGCGCCGGTCTGCAGTGTCGGCCGGGTGCATCTCCAGCTCAGCGATGCGCATGAGGAATCGCGGCCCGGCAAAGTTGTTCTCGTTCTCGGCGTGGTCACGGATGACGTGGCAGGTGTTCTGGCACAGGTAGCACTCGATGCACTTGCGGAATTCCTGGGACCGCTGCACGTCAACCTGCTGCATGCGGAACTCGCCGAGCCCGACGGACGGGTCGGGGGTGAAAGACGGGATCTCCCGCGCCTTCTCGTAGTTCAAGGAGACGTCCGTGACGAGGTCCCTGATCACGGGGAACGTCCGCAGCGGCGTGATCGTGAGCACCTCGTCCTCGGCGAACGTGGACATCCGCGTCATGCACGACAGCCGGGGGCGACCGTTGATCTCCATCGAGCAGGAGCCGCACTTGCCCGCCTTGCAGTTCCAGCGGATGGCCAGGTCGCCTGCTTGGGTGGCCTGCAGCCGGTGCAGGACGTCGAGGACGACCTCACCCTCGTGGACCTCGACCGTATAGTCGGCGAGGTCGCCCTGACCCTGGTCACCGCGCCAGACTCGCAGCGCCGCCTTGTAAGCCATCAGTGCGCCTCCTCGGTACCGGTGACGGTGCTGGTCGGATCGGGGGTGCCGGCCGCGTCGCCAGATGCAGGAGCAGGAACCGCGGCCGGCCTGGCCACTAGCTCCTCCTCGGTCATGTACTTCGTCAGCTCGTTCCGGTCGAATAGCGCGATCAGATCGTCGCGCATCGGCGGTGTCGGCTGCCGGGTGATGGCGATCTCGTCGCCTTCGAGCGCGCAGACCAGGTTGATCTTGCGCCACTCTGGCCGCATGCCGGGGAAGTCGTCGCGGGTGTGGCCGCCGCGGCTTTCCTGGCGTTCCAGGGCCGCGCCCGCGACGCACCTCGCCATCAGCATGATGTTGCGCAGGTCCAGGGCTAGGTGCCAGCCCGGGTTGTAGGCGCTGCCGCCTTCCGCAGAGACAGCGGAGGCCCGCATGCCCAGCGTCTCCATTTCGGACAGGGCCTTCTTGATCTCGGTCTCGGTCCGGATGATGCCGACCAGGCTGCTCATGGTCTCTTGGACCTCGGCGTGGACCATGTAGGGGTTCTCGCCATCCCGCCGCGCGAGCGGGGCCAGCGCCTCAGCCTGCGCCGCCTCGATCTCGGCCTCGTCCGCGACCGGCAGCTTCGGACCGAGCTTGCTGATGTACTCGGCGGCGCCCTGCCCGGCCCGGCGCCCGAAGACCAGCAGGTCGGACAGCGAGTTGCCGCCGAGCCGGTTGGAACCGTGCATGCCGCCGGACACCTCACCGGCGGCGAACAGGCCCGGCACGCACGACTCGCCGGTGTCCGCGTCGACCTCGACGCCGCCCATCACGTAGTGCTGAGCCGGGCCGACCTCCATCGGCTCCTTCGTGATGTCGACATCGGCCAGCTCCTTGAACTGGTGGTACATCGACGGCAGCCGCCGCAGAATCTCGTCGGCCGGCAGCCGGGACGCGATGTCCAGGAACACGCCCCCGTGCGGTGACCCGCGACCGGCCTTGACCTCGGCGTTGTTGGCCCGCGCGACCTCGTCACGCGGCAGCAGCTCGGGCGGCCGCCGGTTGTGATCGGGGTCGGAATACCAGCGGTCGGCCTCTTCCTCGGTCTCGGCGTACTGCGCCCGGAACACGTCCGGGACGTAGTCGAACATGTACCGCCGGCCCTGGGAGTTGCGCAGCACGCCGCCGTCGCCGCGAACCGACTCGGTCACCAGCAAGCCCCGCACCGAGATCGGCCAGACCATGTGGGTGGGGTGGAACTGGACAAACTCCATGTTCAGCAGCTTGGCGCCGGCTAGCAGCGCGAGCGCGTGCCCGTCGCCGGTGTACTCCCAGGAGTTGGAGGTGACCTTAAACGTCTTGCCGATGCCGCCCGTAGCGAGGATGACCGTTGGTGCCTCGAACACGACGAACTGGCCGCTCTCCCTGATATAGCCGAACGCCCCGGCGATCCGCCCTTCGCCATCCTTGACCAGCCGCGTGATCGTCGTCTCGGAGTAGACCTTGATCATCGCCTCGGGGTCGCCGTGCGAGACGGCGTCCTCCTGCTGCAGCGCCACGACCTTCTGCTGGAGCGTGCGGATCATCTCGAGGCCGGTGCGGTCGCCGACGTGGGCGAGCCGCGGATACTCGTGCCCGCCGAAGTTGCGCTGGCTGATCTTGCCGTCCTTGGTGCGGTCGAACACTGCGCCCCAGGCTTCGAGCTCCCAGACCCGCTCCGGCGCCTCCTTCGCGTGCAGCTCGGCCATCCGCGGGTTGTTCAGGAACTTGCCGCCGCGCATGGTGTCACGAAAGTGCACCATCCAGTTGTCGTTCGGGTTCACGTTGCCCATGGCGGCGGCGCAGCCGCCCTCGGCCATCACGGTGTGTGCTTTGCCGAACAGCGATTTGGAGATGATGGCGGTCCGCTTTCCCGCCAGCCGCGCCTCGATGGCCGCGCGCAGGCCGGAGCCGCCGGCGCCGATCACTACGACGTCGTAAGGGATCCGCTCGATGTCCGTCATGTCAAAGACCTCTTGCCTGAAGGCTTAGAAGAACCGTGGATCTGCGAAGACGCCGCCGGCCACCAGCCGGATGTACAAGTCAGTGCCCAGCACCCAGAACAGCGATACCCAGGCGAGCTGCATGTGCTGGGCGCTGAGCTTGGACACCTGCGTCCACATCCAGTACCGGACCGGGTGCTTGGAGAAGTGCTTCAGCCGGCCGCCGGTCACGTGCCGGCAGGCGTGGCACGACAGCGAGTACAGCCATAGCAAGGCAGCATTCACGATGAGCACGAGCGTGCCGAGGCCCATGTGCCCCCACTGCCCGGAGTGGTTCCGGAACGCCAGCACCGCGTCCCACGTCAGGATCAGGTTGAAGATCAGGGCGACGTAGAAGAAGTACCGGTGCACGTTCTGCAGAATCAGCGGGAACCGCGCCTCGCCGGTGTACTTCGCGTGGGGCTCGCGCACCGCGCAGGAGACGGGCGAACGCCAGAAAGCCCGGTAGTAGGCCTTCCGGTAGTAGTAGCACGTGAACCGGAAACCCATCGGACCCCAGATGATCAGGATCGCCGGAGTCAGCCAGGTCACCCACGGAATCCAGCCGAAGCCTGATCCGGCCGGGCACTTATTCGCCATGCAGGGCGAGTACAGCGGCGAGATATATGGCTTCCACCAGTAATTCTCATTGACCAGGGAGGCCCAGGTCAGGTAGATCACAACCGCGCCGAGCGCGACCGCGTTAATGGCGGGCTGCCGCCACCAAGGGTCGGTACGCAGGGTCTTCTGGCTGATCTGCGCCCTTGTCTTGGCCGGCGCATCCGAAATTTGCGTCATTCGTCGACGTCTCCGCCCTGGACTTCACTGGGATCGCTCCGGGTCCGCTGGACGGTATCCGGGGAGCGCCTCGACTGAAAGGCGGCGGCCGGATCGCAGCGGGCTCGCGTCGCGTGGAAACCCTATTCCACTGAATACCACTCACAGGCCCGAGGCGGGACTCCGGTGTGTGTGAGACTCGCTACATAACGCCTGCGCGCCGCGTCGATGCAGGCTGGGCGAAGAGCGATAAAACCCCCGTTCCGTTCATGGGGGGCTTGTGGCGGCGCGGACGCGCGCCGCGACGTGGTCGAGCTGCACCGCCTGCCTGGTGTGGCCGCCGACGCCGGTGGTCGTCACCGCCATGAAGAGGGAGTTCAGTACGGCCTCCTCGGTCGCCTCGATCGCCGCCAGGAAAAGCAAATCAAGATCATTATCCGGAACGGGGCCGCCGCCCTTCGCCGCCGAAGGAAGGCCGCCGCCGATCGGCTCACCCGTGGTTAGCTCGCCCGTGGTTAGCTCGCCCGTGGTTAGCTCGCCTGTGGTTAGGTCGCCTGTGCTGATCGCCAGCGCGTAGTCGCCGCTGCGGCCCGAGAAGTCCGAGCCGGTTCGCGCCATGCCCGCGAACGCGCGAGCGGCCAGCCTGGTCAGGTCCCGGCTGGCCAGCGGGGCGTCAGTGGCGAGCACGATAACGCACGAATTGCACTCTGCGAGCACGGGCGAGGAGGGCTCTGGGGGCGGGCACGGGACACCGAGCACCGTGAGTCGGCCGGTGAAGTTTGCCTGGACTAGGACGCCGAGCGTAACCGGGCCGGCGCTCCGGTCGCACACGCGCGACGAGGTGCCAATGCCGGCCTTATAGCCAAGCGCGCCCGTGCCCGTCCCAGCCCCGACGCAGCCCTCGGCGACCGGACCTGCCGTCGCCCCGGCCAGGGCCGCCACGACGTGCTGCTCGGAGATGGGCCTCGCCCAGATGTCTGACAGGTACCCATCGTTGGTCTCGGCGACCACTGGGTTCAGGGTGCCTGAGCCTGCGTAGGCAGGGCGGGCGTGCAGGTAGGACAGGACGGCGTCGGCGACCCGAAACACCGACAATGTGCCCGTCAGCAGTATCGGCGTCTCGATGGCACCGAGCTCGCTGACCTGGGTCGTGCCGACCATCTTGCCGAAGCCGTTGAAGACGCTGAGCCCGGCGGGGAGCATCCGGCGCCCGGCCGGGTCGGCGCCGACGAGCGCGTCATGCACGACCGCGGTCACGCCGGTCCTGATCGTGTCGCCTTCGCTCACGGTGGTGTGGCCGACCCTGATGCCCGGCACGTCGGTGATGTCGTTCAGCGGACCGCAAGGCAGCGTTCCGGGCGCCAGGCCGAGGTCGCGAGCCCTAGCCCGGCCTGTGGTCATAGAGGCCCGGGCGTCATGGCAGGACGACGGTGGGGCTCGGCACCTCGATCGTGCGCGCGAGCGCCGGGATGCCTGTTTCTGGATTGATCGTCAGCACCATTACCGAGTGAGAGCGCTCGTTGGCGACGTAGAGCTGGTCACCGTCGAGTGCGATGTGCCGCGGCCAGTCTCCAACCGGCACTTCGGTGACGTACGCCGGCAAGCCGCCGTCGAGCGTGAACACGGCGACCGAGTCGGGCCCGCGATTGCCGACGTAGAGGTAGCGACCGTCGCTGACCAGCTCGGATGGCTGGTTATGGCCACGTGCGGCGCTGGCCGGTACGGCGCCGAGTAGCTGCCAGTTGGCGTCGTAGGCGAGCACCTGGCCGGTCAGCTCGGCTGTGACATAAGTACGGTCGCCGATGGTTAGCAGGTGCCGTGGCCCCGAGCCTGGCGGTGCCGGGATGACGCCTTCCTGCATCAGCTTGCCGTCGGGGGTGAGCCGATACCGGTAGATCGCGTCCCCGCCTAGGTCGGTCACCAGCAGCTCTCCGCTGGCCGCCTGCACCATGTGCGGGTGCGCCTGCTCTTGTCGCGGACCCTCGCCGTGGGCCTCGTGCTGGATGAGATCCGTGCGCTCGCCGATACTGCCGTCGCCCTCAAGCCGATGCACGCTGATGTTGCCGCCGGTGTAGTTCGCGGTGATCAGGAACCGGCCGGATGGATCCACCGTGAGGTGGGCAGGCTCGGCCCCGCCGGTGTCGCCGCGGCCGAGCTGCTTGTCCGGGACGCCGTCGACGAGCGACCAGGCATGGACGTGGCCTTTGTCGATTTCGGCGACCGCGTACAAGACGTCGAGGTCGGGGTGGCGGGCGATCCAGGACGGCGAGTCCGTCGGGATTACGCCGGTGATCTCGTCGTTGTCGACGACCGCGATCCCGGAGCCGGTGCCCTTGGCCCCTGAATACCCGCCGATGAGCAGCCGCGTCATGTCGTTTCGATACCCAGTGACCGGCGCAAGAAGTCCACCTGCAGCAGGAGCAGGTTCTCGGCGACGTCCTCCTGCGCGGCCATGTGCGTCACGCCCGACAGTGGCAGCACGCTGTGCGGCCGGCCGGCCGCGAGCAGCGCCGCCGAGAACCGCAGGCTGTGCGCCACAACGACGTTGTCGTCGGCCAGCCCATGAATGAGCAGCAGCGGCCTCGTCAGCTTCGGCGCGTCGGCCAGTAGGGAGCTCTGCGCATATGCGTCCGGCTCGTCGGCCGGCAGGCCCAGGTAGCGCTCGGTGTAGCAGGTGTCGTAGAGCCGCCAGTCTATCGGCGGTGCGCCTGCGATCCCGGCGTGGAAGACGTCCGGGCGCCGTAGCACCGCCAGCGCGGACAGGTAACCGCCGAATGACCAGCCCCGGATGCCGACCCTGGTGAGGTCGAGGTCAGCGCACTGCTCCGCGGCCGACTGGAGCGCCTCGACCTGGTCGGCCAGGACGGGACCAGCCAGGTCTCCGGTCACTGCCCGGTCCCACGCCGGGCCGCGGCCTGGCGTACCGCGGCCGTCGGCGATGACCACGGCGAAGCCCTGCTCGGCGAACCATTGTGGATTCAGGTACGCCGCCCCGGCCGCCACCACTCGCTGGCCGTGCGGCCCGCCGTAGGGGTCGCACAGCACGGGCAGCCTCGCTGAGCCCGGGGCGTGCCACGACGGCAGCAGGATCGCAGTCCGGACCCGGCTTGGTCCGGTGGACCAGGTCAGGAGCGGTTGCGGTGCGGAAAGCGATGGCGTCTCGGCCATGGAGCCGATGCTGATGAGCGTTCCGTTTGAAGCCGTTTGCGCCGTGTTTCGGCGCACCTGGACGGATGTGGCGGAGTCGGCGAGGCCGCGACTGACAAGCAGCCGCGTGCCGCCCGCTTGCTGGACTCTATGCACGCCGTCGAGTGGGCTGATCCGCTCCAGGCCAGCCGGGCCGGCGCTCCAGGCCACGATCGTGGCGGGATCCTCGCCCGACGCGGTGAAAAAGATCGTGTCACCGTCGGCGCCGGTGACCTCCCGGACGTTGATCGAGTCGGGCGTCAAGATGGCGGCCGTGCCTGCCGCGTGCTCGGCCTGAGTACCGACTACGAGGCGCTTAGCGCCGCCGATGTCGGCGGTCCAGGCGATCCGCCCGCCTGGCAGGCTGGCCGGTACAGCCGTCATGATGTCAACCCACGCGGGGTCGGTGTCAGCGCGGAACTGGCTGGTCGCCCCGCTGGCCGGATCGACGGCGAGGATGCGCATGTCTCGCTGGTCCCGGCTGGCGACGACGAGCAGCGGATGGCCTGTGTCGGCCTCCCAGCTAGCTGTTACCAGGTAGGGCAGTGCCGCCGAGTCCCAGCACACCTCCGTTAGGTCGCCTGCGAGCGTCGCGACGTAGACGGAGACGTCAGCATTGGGGGTGCCCGCCGCCGGGTAGCGGACGGCCCTAGGCGCCGTGGCCGGGTTCGCCGGGTCGGCGATGTGCCAGAACTGGACCGGGGTCTCGTCGACGCGGGCCGTCAGTATCGCGCTGCCATCTGGTGCCCACCAGTAGCCGCGGCTGCGGTCCATCTCCTCGGCCGCGAGGAATTCAGCGAGCCCGAAGCTGATGCCGTCGGCAAACTTCGGGTCGGCCAGGGCCCGGTCCGCGCCCGTGGCGATCTCGTGGACGCGCAGCGCGCCGTCGCTGACGTAGGCCACATGGGTGCCGGTTGGGTCGGGTCGCGGATCGGCGGCAGGCGTCGCGGTCGCGAGCTGTCGCACCTTGCCAGCCCGCCGGAGATCAGCCAGGTAGACGGCCCCGCCCAGGCCGAAGGTCGCGATGCTGCACACCGCATCGGTAGCGAACGCGACGATGCCGCCCGCCCGCTCGCGGACACGCTCGCGGCGGGCCCTCTCGACGGGGTCGTCCGCTGTGTCAGCCTTGCCGATCTCCGCCGGGTCCGCGATCAGCCGCTCCTCGCCGGAAGCGACGTCGAGTACCCACATGCAGGTCACCGGGTCAGTGCCGCCGCGGGACCGCAAGAAGATGACAAGCTCACCGTCAGGTGAGAGCCGGAAGGACCGCGGCGCGCCGAGCGTGAATCCCATGGTCCGCGCGGCCTGGCGGGGGAAGGAGTCTGTCACGCAGTAGATCTTGCCAGCCGGCCTGTGGATTCTGCTGGGTAGGCTCGCGCACGTGGCTAAGTCGGACGGCAGGCGCATGCTGATGGTGCACGCGCACCCGGACGATGAGTCCATCGGCACGGGCGCGACGATGGCGAAGTACGCGGCCGAGGGCGCCGCGGTAACGCTCGTGACGTGCACCCTCGGCGAACTCGGCGAGGTAATCCCGCCCGACCTGGCGCACCTGGCCTGGGACGCCGGCGGCGGCCTGGGGCAGCACCGGATCGGCGAACTGGCCGCCGCGTGCGCGGCCCTCGGCGTCACCGATCACCGCTTTCTCGGCGGCGCCGGCCGATGGCGCGACTCCGGGATGGTGGACACTCCCTCCAACGACTGGCCAGGCAGCTTCTGGCAGGCCGACGTCGACGAGGCTGCGTGCGCTCTTCTTGCCGTGATCGCCGACGTCAGGCCGCAGGTGCTGGTTACGTACGACGGCAACGGCTTCTACGGGCATCCCGATCACATTCAGGCGCATCGCGTCGCCTGGCGCGCTTTCGAGCTGGCGGACGGCCTCGTTCGCAAGTTCTACGCGACCGCCGTGCCGAAGTCGGTGCTGGCCGAGGCGATGGCGCTGATGGGCGACGCCCCTGGCGGCACCGAACTGGGGGGCACGGACTTCGCGACGGTCGAGTCCGTGGAAGGGCTGCCGTTCGGGACCGACGACGAGAACGTGACGACATGCATCGATGCTCGGGATTACCTGGACGCCAAGCTGGCGGCCATGCGGGCACATGCGACGCAGATCGCGGTCGACAGTCCATTCTTCGCGCTGTCCGACATGGTCGGGCAGCGCGCCCTGGGCACGGAGTGCTACACGCAGCTAGCTGGTCCAGCGCCGGCCAGCCATGGACCGGGCAACTGGGAAACCGACCTGTTCGCCGGCCTCGGCTAGCGGCGCGGGACCCAAGCTTCGACCTCGGCCAACCGCGGCCGGGGCTGGGCAGCAGCAGGGCCATGGGTTGACTAGCCTTCCCCTGTGGGAAGCACGCGGGGCACGCCGAATCCCGGCCAGCCGCCGACGCGCGGCGACGGCCTTGGCGTCACAGTTACCGCTTACGTGGTCCTGTTCGTGCTGGGGATGATCCTGGGACTGATCGGCACGTTCCAGTACAGCCGCGGGCCGGCGCCGCTGACTTCGATCTTGTTCGATCTGGCGATCCTTGCTACTTGCGTTTTGGCCTCATGGGGTATGCGCACGGCGCTCGGCGGCGTACTTCCTGCGGCTGGCTGGCTGCTCGTCACGCTGGTGCTGAGCAGCGCCCCGGCGGGCGGCAGTGTCATCGTGACCGCGACGCCGGCCGGGGAGTGGTTCCTGTTTGGCGGGGCCCTGGCGGCGGTGGCCGGCGCTATCTACAGCTTCGCCCGGTGGGGTAAGCCGAGGCGGCGCACATCGGCAAGCAGGGACAGGGGCCCGCGCTAAGGATCGCTCGAGGTGGGGCTCAGCCCGCCTTAGGGCAAATGCCCACAAAACCGCGTCCTGCCTCGGCGTCTAAGACTGCTCCGTCGCCGAAATAGGGAACGCTGCCGATCCGAAGCTAGCCCCCTTACGGCGAATCTCGATGGTGCGGATCCAGTGAGGGTCCCATCTCGAGGAGGTCGCAGTGCAGATGCACCCGTTCATCATTAGCAAGATTGCCGAAGACCGTATCGCTCAGATGCATGCACAGGCTGAGTCGGACCGGCTCGCCAGGAGTGCGGCTCGGCAGCGGAGGGAAGCCAAGCGGCAGGCGCACCGTGATCGTGCGCACGGTCACCGGGTGGTTGCGCAGCCAGGCGGTTGGTCGTCACATGTCGCACGTCCTTCATCGCAGGAGGACAGGGAGCTCGTCTCGGTAGGCCGGGCTGGCTCCGATGACTGCCTGTGATGCGACCGGCGCGAGGCTAAGAAGGCCGGCTAGCCAGGTGAGTTGTTCGTGGCTAGCCGGCCGTGTACTCCCAGCCTGGTTGCCAGGCGAAGGTCGCGGCGGCGAGATCCTCGAGCGCCACGCCCAGCAGCGAACTGTCGAGCCCCCAGCGAGTCGCGACATGGCCGATGAGGAGTATGCGCTGGCCGGCCCAGCGCTGGGGCAGGTTGGCAACGAAACTGGCCACTCTTGCGGTGGCTTCCCGCCAGCTCTCCCCGCCCGGGTAAGGGCTGTCAATGCGCTCAGCCCGGCGCGAGTGCACGTCCGCTGCCGGTGAGCCGTTCAGCAGGCCGTAGTCGCACTCACGCAGCCGCCAGTCCAGCAGGACGGGGATCGTGGTCATGCCGAACGCGATGTCGGCGGTCTCGCGAGCTCGGGCCAGATCCGAACTGAAGACCGCCGCGATTCGATAGTCGCGGCGTCGCTTGCCGAGTTCCGCCGCCTGTTCTCGTCCTAGGGCCGACAGCCGGCCAGGTAGCCAGCCCGTGGCGATGCCGTTCTCGTTGTCCTCACTGGTCGAGTGCGTCTCGAACACAATCTGAATGGCCATGACAGCTCCCGAGGTGCCCGCAAAGGCCGGCTGACAGTTGCAGACCGGCCGGATACATCACTTATGTCAGGTTTATGCAAGCGGGTTTATGCAGGCGACGGACGGCCAGACAACGTCATGGATGGAACTCTGCTGACGTTGTATCAGCAGTAACTAGGCAACCACGCTGTTGGCGACGGGCGAGCTAGCGGACGAGGGCTTCGACCTGGTCGATGGCCCAGTCCAAGTCCTCCTCGCCGATGACGAGGGGCGGCGCCAGGCGGATCGTCGACCCGTGGGTGTCCTTGGCTAGGACGCCCCGCTGTGCCAGCATCTCGCAAGCCCGGCGGCCATCCAGGTCAGCGAACTGGACGCCGGCCCAGAGGCCACGGCCGCGAACTTCCCTGACCTTGGCCTCGGGAAGCGCGTTCAGCCGGTCGTGCATATGCGCGCCGAGCTTGGCCGACCGCTCCTGGTATTCGCCAGTCGACAGCATGGCAATGACCTCGCGGGCGACCGCGCACGCCAGCGGGTTGCCACCGAAGGTCGAGCCGTGCTGACCAGGCCTGAAGACGCCAAGCACCGCGCTTGAGGAGACAACGGCCGACACAGGCACGATCCCGCCGCCGAGCGCCTTGCCAAGGATGTACATGTCAGGCACGACGTCTTCGTGCTCGCACGCGAACGTGGCGCCGGTCCGGCCGAGGCCGGACTGGATCTCGTCGGCGATGAACAGCGCGTCGTGCGTCGTGCACAGCTCCCGCACGCCAGCGAGGAAGCCGGGCGGCGGGACGAGTACGCCGGCCTCACCCTGGATGGGCTCGGCCAGCACGGCCACGACGTTCTCGTTCATCGCGGCGGCGAGCGCCGCTAGGTCGCCGTAGGGAACGATCCGGAATCCCGGTGTGTACGGGCCGTAGCCGTCCCTGGCGTCGGGATCGGTGGAGAAGCTCACGATGGTGGTCGTGCGGCCGTGGAAGTTGCCGTCGAAGACGACGATGACGGCCTGGTCGGCTGGCACGCCCTTGACTTCGTAGCCCCATTTTCGGGCGGTCTTGATGGCGGTTTCCACGGCCTCGGCGCCGGTGTTCATCGGCAAGACCATGTCCATGCCAGCAAGCGCCGACAGCTCGGCGCAGAACGGGCCGAACTGATCATGCTCGAACGCCCGGCTAACGAGGGTGACACGCTCTAGCTGCCGCTGGGCGGCGGCGACCAGGCGCGGATGGCGGTGGCCAAAGTTGATTGCCGAGTAGGCGGCCAGCATGTCGAGGTACCGCCGGCCGTCCACGTCACTGACCCAGGCGCCTTCGGCCTCAGCGATCACGACGGGCAGGGGGTGGTAGTTGTGCGCGCTGTGCGCTTGCGACTGTGCCCGAAGTTGCGCCGAGCTCGGACTTGTCGTGCCTGTCATGACTCGCCTCCTGCTCGCCGTTACCTCAGTTCCAGGGTGCAGCACTTGGGACCGCCGCCCGCCTTCAGCAGTTCCGACAGATCTACGCCGACCGGGGCGAAGCCAGCAGCGGCCAGCTGCGCCTGGAAGCCGACGGCCTGCTCAGGCAGCACGACGTTGCGGCCGTCGCTGATGGCGTTGAGGCCCAGCACCTCGGCGTCCTCGTCTTTGACCTCGATCAGCTCCGGGAAGTGCGCCGCGATCGCAGCCCTGGATGCGTCGTCGAACGCAGCCGGGTAGTACGCGGCGGTGTCCTCGTCGAGCACAACCAGCGCGGTGTCGAGGTGGTAGAACCGCGGGTCGACCAGGCGGAGGCTCAGCACCGGCAGACCGAACAGGTCCGTCAGCTCCTCCCGGACCGCCTCGTCGCTGCGGAAACCGTGGCCGAGAAGCACGACCCGGCCGGCGAAGACAATGTCACCTTCGCCCTCGTTCACGATCGCGGACTCGCGGATCTCCCCGTAGCCATGCGCGCGGAACCAGTTGAGGTACGCCGCCGCCTCAGGGGCCCGCTCCTGGTGCTTGAACTTCGCACCCAGGACTTTTCCTCCGATAACGGTAGCGCCGTTGGCCGCGAAGACCATGTCCGGCAGGCCGGGCTCCGGGTCGATCTTGCGGACAGTGTGGCCGAGGCTGGCATACGCCTGGCCCAGGCGCCGCCACTGCTCAAGTGCGAGCGTCACATCCACCGGCTGCTGCGGGTTCATCCATGGGTTGATCGCGTACTCCACCGCGAAGTGCTCCGGCGGGCACATGAGGTAGGTCCTCGGATGGGTTGCGCGACGAACGGTCTCCGTCATGGTCAGGCGCTCCTGGTCAGCGGATGATCTGGGCGGATGATCTTCAGTCAAGCCTAGAGGCCGGGACCACAATGCTGCGCTCGTGCATCATGCGCAACAGCGGTGATCTGTTGCGCACTACAGCGCTATCGAAGCTATCTGTTGCGCGGCGGGTTCAGCCAGGGGCGGCCGAACCACTCGGCAAATAAGGCCATAGCGGTATGTGGCCCGCGGCCCGCGCTACGAACGAACCAGCGTCCAGGTCTGACCCTCAGGCGTATCGGCCACGGAAACCCCGAGGTCGGCGAGTTCGGCCCGCAGCCGATCGGACGCCGCGAAGTCCTTGCGGTCGCGGGCTGCGGCCCGTTCCGCTAGCTTGGCTTCGGCGCCGGGCGGCAGCGGCGCCGCGGTACGGGGCCGGCCGACAAGGCTGACCAGGTCGAGGCCGAGAACTCGATCGGCGCTGGCGAACGTCTCGAACTTGGAGCCGGCCGGAATCTCGGGGTCCTTGGCCAGCTCGCGCAGGACACGCAGCGCCGCTGGGGTATCAAGATCGTCGTCCAGAGCTTCGGTGAACCGCGACCAGTACTCGGCGCACATAGGCTTGCTCGGCTCGTCGGCCCAGTCAGCTACTTGCTCGCGCCAGCGGCGCACCGTCCCATCGGCCGCCGTCAGCGTCGCCCAGGTCAGGTTCAGCTGCTGGCGGTAGCGGTGCTCCAGGAAGGCGAGTCGGGCCGCCAGCGGGTCGAGCCCCCGCCCGGCGAGATCAGATAGCAAAACGACGTTCCCGGTTGACTTGGCCATCTTGCGGCCTTCGAATAGCACGTGCTCGCCATGCACCCAGTGCTGGACCACCTCATGTCCGGCGAGCGCGTTGGACTGAGCACGCTCGTCCTCGTGGTGCGGGAACCGCAGATCGATCCCGCCCGTATGGATATCGATCACGTCGCCCAGGAACTTCAGCGACATGGCCGAGCACTCGGTGTGCCAGCCGGGGAACCCGCTGCCCCAGGGCGCCGCCCAGGTCAGATCCCGTTCTGGCGGCGCGCTCTTCCACAGCGCCCAGTCAGCGTGGAACTGCTTCTCCTCGTCGACCTCGCCCGCGGAGCGCTGGCCCGGCTTCAGGTCGGCCAGCCGGTTGCCCGACAGAGCCCCGTAATCGGCCACGCTGCGGGCGGCGAAATACACCGACCCGCTCGCGGCGGCGTACGCGTGGCCAGTATCGATCAGCTTGGCAATCATGTCGATCATCAGGTCGATCGACTCCGAGGCTCGTGGCGCGAAGTCTGGCGGCAGGATGTTCATTGCGGATGAGTCGGCCCGGTAGGCGTCCTCATAGAAGCGCGCCACAGCGAGCGCCGACTTACCCTCGGCCCTGGCTTGCGCGAGGATCTTGTCCTCGCCGGCCCGATCGTCCTCGTCGTCGGCAAGGTGCCCGACATCGGTGATGTTCTGGCAGACGAGTACCGACAAGCCGTGCCGCTCAGAGTTGCGCCGGATCAGGTCAGGCAGCATGAACGTGCGCATGTTGCCGAGGTGTGCGTACCTGTAGACCGTCGGCCCGCAGGCATACATGCGCAGCTGGCCCGGCCGGGCAGGCGGGATATCGACGACGTCCCGCAGGCGGGTGTCGTACAGCCGGAACACGAGTGCCAGCCTACGGCCCCCAGTGCTCGTCAGTCTCGCGCCGCCCGCAGCTGAGGCGCGCGGTCGATGCGGGCACCGGCTACCAGCCGGCCGACTTCTAGACTGGGCCAGCATGGGCAGTCTGACGCGGAAGCGGGCACTGATCACGGGCGGCACGACCGGCCTCGGCCTGGCCATCGCCGAGCGATTCCTGGCCGAAGGCGCGCAGGTGGTGATCACCGGCCGGGATCGCGAGTTGGGCGCGAGCGCCGAGCAGGCCCTGGGACACGGTGCACGGTTCATCGCCGCGGACGCTGCTGACGCCGACACGGTCGCGTGGTCGGTCGACACGACGGTGGAGCGCCTCGGTGGCCTCGATGTGCTGGTCAACAACGCCGGAGTGGGGATTATCGCGCGGCTGATCGAAACGCCGCAGGCCGACTATGACCGGGTCATGAATGTCAACGTCCGCGGCTACCTGCTCTATGCGCAGAACGCGTACCCGCACCTGGCTCGCAGCAAGGGGTCCATGATCCACATCGCGTCCGATGCCGGCATCTGGGGCGAGCAGTCAATCGGGCTGTACTCGGTGACCAAGGCCGCCGTCGTCATGATGGGGAAGATCTTGGCGCTCGACGGTGGCCCAGACGGGGTGCGCTCGAACGTGCTCTGCCCAGGTGACATCTGGCCTGGCATGCGGCACATGGGGCCGCCTGGTGACCACGACCGGGGCGAGGAGGATGGCAGCTGGCCGTTGCCGCCACTTGGCAGGCTCGGCCAGGCCCGTGACGTCGCTGCCGCGGCGGTATTTTTCGCCAGCGCCGATGCCGAGTTCATCACGGGGACGGTGCTGCTGGTAGACGGCGGGATGACCGCCGGTTACCAGCAACGCGAACACAGCCTGCCTGCCTATCACTGAGGCAGCGACCCGTCCCGTCTTGTGCAGCCGTCAGCCCGCGAGAGCCGCCGGGCCTGAGCCGTACGGCACGGCGCCCACGACACCCGACTCGGTGGACGGCGCGGTGAGCAGGGCCTGAACCCCGTGGGTTGAGGGATTGAACCAGATGAGCGAGGAAGTCCCCGGGCAGCTGGTCTGCGCCAGCACGAGGAGCCGGACGCCGACGGCGGCTACGACCGACGCGTAGTTATTCGTGCTGTTCGGGATGCTGACCGCTGTTTCCGCACCGGTGCCGCTGAGCTGGAGGATCTGCTGACCGCCCTTGCCACTCGGAGCCCCCTGACACACGGCGGACGTGGTGGAGGTGATGTACACGCCGCTGTCGGCCTGCCAGGCGCCGGTGAGGGCCCCGCCGCCGGTAGCCGAGCCGGATATGCCGGTCAGCGGGGTGGGCGTGCCGCCGCCGACCGGGGCTTCCCACAGCCGGCCGGCGGCGGGCTGGCCTGCGGCGTTGCAATACGCCAGGACCGTATCCGCACCCCACCAGCTGACCGGCGTGCACGACTTCGGCGCGCCGGTGCCAAGCATGCGAAGCTTGCGAATCAGGCCGCCGCGGTTGCTCACGAGCTGCATCCCGGCGCCGCTCACGCCCCAGACAGCGGTCGTGCCATCCGGTGAGCTGAGCGCGTTGGCGCGCGCCACATTGGGAGCGCCGCCGGGCCGCGGCATCGTGCCGATCGTCGTCTGGTAGGCGCCTGCGAGGTTGTAGCGCTCGAGGCGATACCTCGCGCTCGCCTGCCGCACGGCCAGGATGTTGAGGCCGTCAGGACGGGTGAACCCGAGGGCGGCAATGCCAGCTGGCAGCGGCAGCGGCGTGAGCTGCCCTGAGGTCAGCGACAGCAGCCCATAGGATTGCCCGCCGCTGACGCCGTACATCGCTTCCTTTGCGTCACCCGACCAGGCCAGCAGGCCGAGCGGGGCACCGGACGTGGTCCGGATGCGGTACTTGCCGCCCTTGGGGTCTACCAGATAGGTGACGTTGGTGCCGGCCGTCACCGATCCGGTGCTGGTCGGCTGCGCGTTCGAGAACTCTGCGAGGGTCCAGCCCGGGCCGACGAGCGACCACGGAATCGCCAACCGACCGCCTGTCTGGCCAGCCGCCAGCATATGGACAGATGGCTTGGCAGCCGGTCCTGTCGAGGCCGGCGGGGTAGAGCCGCCAGCTGACTTATTGCCGCCGAGGGCGTAGTAGATCCCGCCTGCCGCGAGGACGGCGACGGCCGTCGCAACGACGATCAGATTCCGCCGCGAGCGGAGAAGGCGCGGTCCGACCTCACCCGGCCGCCGACTCGCGCCTTGGTACACCGGCTGCCCCGCGGTCGCGCCGGCGAACGGCTCGCCGATCGTCGCGGTCGGCATCCTGGTCACCTGACCTGGCCAGCCAGGTGTCCCGTCACCGCCGGGCACCGGGCTGCCGTAGGCGGGAGCCGCCCAATCGGCCGTTGCGCCACCCACTCCGGAGCCATCCACTCCGGAGCCACCGAGACCCGGGCCGCCGCGGGCCGGGCCACTGGCCAGCGCCCCTGCGGCCGCTCCATCTGCAGCCACCGAGCCGCCCGGTGACCGGCTGCCGAAGAGGCTGCCCGGCGGCACCTCGGTAGGAATCGCCGCCGCGCCAGCTAGCTGGCCGCCGTCAGCCGGGGCCGGGCCGGCCGGGTTAAGGCCCGCTGGCCCCGCAGGACGGGGATCGAGCGTCGCGTCTGGATCGGAGAGCTGCTCTGCCGGCGGCCGGGCCGGCCGGAAGAAGCCTGGCCAGCTCTGCGAGTCGGCACCGGCTACCGGAGCGGCGTCGGTTAGCGAAGTTGCCTCAGCCCGCCGCCGCTCGTAGGCATCCTTGGCTACGCCGAGCACCCACCCCTCGGGGTCGGGGTACGTCGACACCTCATACCACTGCTGGTAGGCCTTGGCGTACGCCTCACGGACCGCGTGGTCGGCCAGCGGGTCCTCGCCAGCCAGCGCGTGCATCTGGCTGGTGACGGTCCACGACGTTCGCCCGTAGAACGCGTCGAAGGACTCTGACTGGGACATGTGCTGGTGCACCTCCGACCGCGGCACTAGGAGCAGACCCCAGTCGGCTCGCTGCACTAGGACAGGCACACGCGCCGTGGTCAGCGGTTCGATATGCCGGGATCGTTATTAAACTTATGAATTCTGGCCAGGCCAGGTTAAGCGAGGTTGGCGAGTCGGGTGACCGCAACGTCGATTCGCTCGTCAGTAGCGGTGAGCGCCACCCTGATGTGCCGGACGCCGTCGGGCCCGTAGATCTCACCCGGCGCGGCGAGGATGCCAGCCTCGGCTAGCCGCTGCACTGAGCCCCAGCAGTCCAGGTCTGGATGCGCTGCCCACAGGTATAGCCCCGCGGCTGAGTGATCGACGGTCCAGCCAGCCGCGGCCAGCGCGGGCCGTAGCCGGTCGCGCCTGGCCGCATACCTGGCGCGCTGCTGTGCTGCGTGCTTGTCGTCGCTCAGCGCGGCGGCCATCGCCGCCTGGACGGGGGCTGGCACGATGAGGCCCGCGTGCTTGCGGACCTCAAGAAGCTCGGCCACGAGCGCCGGATCGCCGGTGACAAACCCCGCCCGGTAGCCGGCCAGGTTGGAACGCTTCGACAGCGAGTGCACGGCTAGCACGCCGTCGTGCGAGCCCCCGCAGGCGTCCGGGTGGAGCACCGACATTGGCGCGACATCCCAGCCGAGCTCGAGGTAGCACTCGTCCGAGGCGATCAGGGTGCCGCGCTCGCGGCCCCAGCTGACGACCTTGCGCAGATGATCAGCGGGCAGAACCTGACCTGTCGGGTTCGACGGCGAGTTCAGCCACACCAGCCGGATCCGCTCCGGGCCTAGGGTCAGCAGGCCGTCCGTGGCTACCGGACGAGCTCCCGCTAGCTGCGCACCCACCCCGTAGGTGGGGTACGCGAGCTTCGGATGCGGGACGATGTCGCCTTCGCCGCAGCCGAGGAGCGTGGGCAACGAGGCGATGAACTCTTTAGTGCCGATGACCGGCAGCACGGCGGCCGGATCGACACTGACGCCGTGCCGCCTCGATAGCCAGCCCGCCGCTGCTTCCCGAACGGCTGCCGTCCCGGCCGTCGGGGGATAGCCAGGGGAATTGCCGGCGGCGCGCAGCGCGGCCCGGACGAGGTCGGGTACGGGGTCCACCGGCGTGCCGACCGACAGGTCGACGATCCCGCCTGGATGCGCTCGGGCCAGCTCTGCGGCCGGCGCCAGCGCGTCCCACGGAAAGGCCGGAAGCCGCGCGGCAACCGTCGCTGGCCCCTGCTTCATTGCTCGGCTGACCGTCACGGGACAGCCGGTCTAGTGCTCGGTCTCCTGCGGTGGCAGCGCCGCGACGATCGGGTGATCGCTGTTGATCTTGCCGACCTTCGAAGCGCCACCCGGTGAGCCGAGGTCGGCGAAGAACTCTACGTTCGCCTTGTAGTAGTCCTTCCACTGATCCGGCACGTCGTCCTCGTAGAAGATGGCCTCGACCGGGCATACGGGCTCGCACGCGCCGCAGTCCACGCACTCATCAGGGTGGATATAGAGCATCCGCTCGCCCTCGTAGATGCAGTCGACCGGGCACTCTTCGATGCAGGCCTTGTCGAGCACATCGACGCAAGGCTGCGTGATGATGTAGGTCACTTCCGCGTTCTCCTCTTCCGTCCGCGCCCTGGTGCACTCCGCGGTGCGGCTGACCCAAGTTTCGCGGCCTGACACCAGTATCGCGTCCCCGGCGGGATGGGGGGCACGCAGCCGACCCTTTGGGGATCGCAGGCTATCAGCCGAACACCAGGGCGTTTGGCGCAGCCCGCGGGCGTGTCCCGGCCGGCTCTCTGGTCCAGTGCCCGGCGCCAGTGAAGCCGAGCCACTTGTATCCCTGATACCGGACATATGTGATGCCGTACGTCGATGCGTTGGCCGCCAGCCAGGACGCTATCGCCCAGCCCTGCCGCGTATCGCGCACCGTGATCGTCTCCGCGGGATCGCCGCTCGACCGTCGAGGCAACGGCCCGAATGCGCTGGTCAGCGTGCGGCTCGCGGCTAGGAGCCGGGGTTTCCCCGGCGCCGATGCGTACGTGCACCACACCCCGCGCGGCTCTGACCCGCTGAACGCGGACGCCATCTCTGAGCCCATGTCCGAGTACTGGGCGTAGGCAGTGCCGTCGGCACTGTGCTGCACGGCCTGCGCCGCCTTGTAGATCGGGATCCGCAGGTAGCCGGACACCGCCGCGAGCGCTTCGAAGAACCGGCCCGTCGCGTACACCGGGTCCTCGATCTGCTTCGTGGTCCCCCAGCCCTCTGACGGCCGCTGCTGGAATACGCCGACCGAGTCCCGGTCACCGTAGTGCAGGTTGGAGAGCTTGGACTCCTGGAGCGCGGTCGCGTACGCAATTGCCACCGCGCGGTCGGGCATGTGCCGCTTGCTGGCCACGCCCGCGATCGTCGCCGCGATGGCGGCCTGATCGGTGCTCAGTTCAAGGCCCTGGCCGCCCGGTCCGGCGACGCACGCAGTCACCCGGTTATTCACTTGCGGCGACGGCTTCAGCGCCAGGTAGGCGACGACGCCGACGACGATGACGATGATGATGCCGGCCGCGGAACTGGACCGCCGATCGCTTCGGGCGGGCTTGCGCTGGGTCGGCACGTTATGAAGCTACCCGGTCCGGCCGCTGGCAGCCGCTGCTACTGGCATTAGGCTCCGTCGCTATGACAGACCACGCTGCAGCCGGCGCCGTGCCCTCCGACCTGCCGGCCGAAATCGACGAGCTCTGGGCTCGGCGCGCCGACCTGACGCCCGCCGACGCGGTCGCCAGGGACCTGGTCGAGTCGGCAGTCGACATGATCGACGTAGGCCAGGGACGCGTCGCCTGGCCTGATCCCGACTCGGGCGAGATCGTCGTCGATGAGCGGGCTAAGCGCGCGATCCTGCTCGCGTTCAAGGTGATGCCGATGGTGGAGTCGGAGGTCGGGGACTTCCGCTACAACGATCGCGTGCCGCTGACGACAAGACTTGACGGCGTTCGGAGCCTCCCGGGCTCGATCGTCCGATGGGGCGCGTACGTCGCGCCCGGCGCGGTGCTGATGCCGTCGTTCGTCAACATCGGCGCATACGTCGATGCGGGAACGATGGTCGACACCTGGGCCACCGTCGGATCCTGCGCCCAGATCGGCAAGAACGTCCACCTAGCCGGCGGCGTCGGCATCGGGGGCGTGCTCGAACCGCCGAACGCGGTTCCTGTCGTCGTCGAGGACGACGCCTTCATCATGTCCCGGTGCATGGTCGTCGAGGGTGCGCGCGTCCGGACCGGCGCGGTGCTCGGGGCCGGCACGATCCTCAGCAAGTCCACGCACGTGATCGACGTGCAGACGGGCGAGGAACTGCCGCGCGGCGAGGTCCCGGCCTATTCCGTCTGCGTCGGCGGCACGCGGACGCGGAAGTTCGATGGCGGCGAGTTCGGCATGCCGTGCGTTCTCGTGCTGAGGCGCCTGGACGAGGGCGCCCGGCACGACAAGGCGGCCCTCAACGACATCCTCCGCGATCACGGCGTCAGTTCCTAAGGCAGGGAACGGGGCCGACGTCGTTCCCCGCCGTTGGACGTGTCGTCGGCCGGTCCTGGACGCCTGGTCAGCTCGCGATGTAACGTGTCTTCGTGGATCAGGTATCACGCGACGAGATCGGGGCATCCGTCGCTGCGCACGCTGAACTCGGGGACGACTACGAGCACGCGGTGGCCGAGGGCCTCGTCGACCGGATCGGCGCGGAGGTTGACCGCCGGGTCGACGCCCGGCTGTCCAGTGCATCCCGGCGCGCCCTCCGGGGCAGGCAGCCGGGAACGTTCGCAACGGTCGTCATGGGCCTCGGCTCGATGGGCCTTGGCGTCGGCGCGACGGCGGTCGTGCTAGGCAACGCGCATAACACTGGTGCAGCGTCCATCATGGTGCTGGTGATCTGGGCCGCCATCGCCATCATCAACGTGACTTTCGGTAACCGTCGCTAGCCGTAAACCTGCCTGCCTGGGTGTCTCGGCTGATGAGGTCGTCGCGGCCGCTACCTTATGGGCCATGAGCCTGCACTCCGACCCCAGGCGCCGGCTGCGTCGCCAGGGTCCCGCAACTCTGCGGGGCAAGCACATCCCGAAGACGACGACCGACCAGCGACTGCTCGACTGGCGCGGGCCCAGCGACTGGGTGCATACCGATCCCTGGCGAGTGTTGCGGATCCAGGCTGAGTTTGTCGAGGGCTTCGGATTGCTGGCCGAGCTCGGGCAGGCTGTCTCCGTTTTCGGCTCGGCCCGGACACTGCCTGGCACCGCCGACTACGAGTGCGCCGAGCAGATCGGCATGGGCCTGGCCAAGGCGGGTTACGCCGTCATCACCGGGGGCGGACCCGGCATTATGGAGGCGGCGAACAGGGGGGCGACGAGCGCCGGGGGCGTCTCCGTCGGACTCGGCATCGAGCTGCCGCTCGAACAGGGCCTGAACGAGTACGTCGAGATCGGGCTGGAGTTCCGGTACTTCTTCGTCCGAAAGACGGTGTTCGTCAAGTACTCGCAGGCGTTCGTCGTGCTGCCGGGCGGCTTCGGCACGCTCGATGAGCTGTTCGAGGCCGTGACGCTGGTGCAGACCGGCAAGATCACCCGGTTCCCGATCGTCCTGGTCGGCAGCGAGTACTGGCAGGGCCTGCTGTCGTGGATCACCGGAACGGTACAGCCCGCGGGCAAGATCTCGGCTCTCGATCCAGATCTGATCAGGGTGGCGGACGACCCGGCGGAGGTCGTGCGGATCATCACCGAAGCGCACAGCTTGGCCGCGGGCCGGCAGAATTTCACCGAGATGACCTGATCGGGGCCATCCGGCTGGGACCGGCGCCTGGCAGCGGTGTTGCATCAGCAGCCCGTCGGCCGTGGCACGATTGCGGTGTGATCGTTGCCATTGTGATTGCCGCTGTCGTCATCCTGGGCGGCATCGTCGTGGTTGCCAAGGGCAAGGGCGGCGAGCTGGCGATGGATCGGCTGGAGCTGCCGAGCCGCACGGACTTCCAGTCCTCGGCGGATGTCGCCGACTACCGGCCGCCGGCCGCGCTGATCGGCTACAGCCCGATAGCGACCGAACACGCTCTGGCGATGATCGCCCGCACCATTTCCGAGCGAGACGCAGAGATCGACTGGCTGCGCCGACGTCTGGCGGAGCTCCAGCCCGAGAGCCTGGCCGACGAGCCGAGCGAGGCAGCGGCGACCGCGGCGGCGGAGTCGCTGATCGATGCAGAGCTACCTGAAGCCGACGTGAGGTGGCAGGCCGGCAGCACCCCATCGGGTGTCGCGAACGGGTTCGCCTCGCCCCAGCCCGTCAGTCACGGCGAGGACGAATGACGACAGGGGGGCCGATCCCGGGTCCGGACGGCCTGCTGCGCTGTCCCTGGGGCCTGAACACGCCGGAATACGTCCGCTACCACGACGAGGAGTGGGGCCGCGAGGTCCACGACGACACCGTGATGTTCGAGCGCGTGTGCCTGGAGGGGTTCCAATCCGGCCTGTCGTGGCTGACGATCTTGCGCAAGCGGGAGAACTTCCGCCGGGCGTTCCACGGCTTCGACATGGCCGCGGTCGCCGCCTTCGGTCCCGATGAGGAGGCCCGGCTGCTTGGCGACGCCGGCATCGTGCGCAACCAGGCCAAGATCGAAGCCGCTATCGCCAACGCAAGAGCAGCGCTCGAACTGCCCGGAGGCCTTGCCGCGCGCGTCTGGAAGTACGCCAGCGACGCGGTTCCGGCGCCGGTCACGCTGGCCGATGTGCCAGCCGTGACGCCTGCCTCTAAGGCGCTGTCTAAGGACTTGCGCAAGGCCGGCTTCCGGTTCACCGGACCTGTCACGGTGTACGCGACGATGCAGGCCTGCGGCGTCGTCAACGACCACCTGGCGGACTGCGCGTTCCGCAACGCGCTGTCGTAGGCGCTCACCCGCGAGCACAGTCGCGCATGACTGCCGGGTCGCGGTCTGGCCACACGAAACGGCCCGACCGCAACTCGGCAATCCTGCGCTCGCGGCCTTCATGACCGCCTGGACAATTCGCGTCGTCGTGGCGCCGCGTTAAGGGTGGCCGTTGTCTTGCTTTCTGATCACGGCCGTGTTAATGCGCCGCCGTCGCGCGAATTCGGCGGGTCATATGCGATCTTGATTCTTATAGCAAAGCGGGCACCACGGAATGGCTGTCGCGTTATATCGCGGCTGTCGGAGGGCATACGCGGTGCATACGTGCTCGGTGCCGCTGGATATTGGGCTCGGTTGGGGCTTGCAGGGTCTAGCACACATCGCTACGACGCGCAAGAATGTCAACGCCAACAAGCTGCACGACGCGAGCTGGCTAGGCGGGATGTGACCGACCTCTCCGGCCATTTTGTCGCGACATTAACCGGATCCCATTGCGAAACTTCGCACAATGCACATAATCTGAGCCTCACGTAAGCCTTACTCGGGAGGGCGGAGGAGCATGCGGCCGCCAACGCCTGCCGATAGCGGCGGGAGCGTGCTTGGTACGCCGGTGGTCAGCGGCTCTACACGCAACCCTCTCGACGGTGGCACGGCGCGACCATTGCCGGGCGCGGGACTGCTCGGCGCTCCGGTCGCCGAGGCCCTCGCGGTGATCCCCGACCAAACCGAGCGGCTAGCCGACGCAGGGCTGAGCGGCGGCGGCTGCTTCATCCGGCCACTTCCGATCGACACCACGTGCGCCTCGGCGGCCCGCCGGTTCTTCCGTGAAGCGGCCTCGACGCTGGCAATCCCGTCCGGCTTGCTGCACGACGGCGTCACGATGGCCAGCGAGCTCGCCGCGAACACGCTGCACGCGCAGCGAAACGCGGCCCGCGGCACCACCAGTCATCGATCAGCGGCTGGCATCCCTGAGATGTGGCTGTACTTGCGCGGTACCGGCCGGACCCGCGAGCTTGTGTGCAAGGTCTTCGACACAGAGCGGACCTGGAGCGTCGGCGCCGAGCCTGGCCGGGGCAAGGCTCCGGTGGATTCGGTGAGCGGCCGCGGGCTGCAGGTCGTAGCCGGCCTGTCGGCCGGTCAGTGGGGCTGCCACCTGAGCCGGTCCAGGCTGGGTAACTGGAAGGTCCCTGGCAAGGCGGTCTGGTTCGCGCTGCGGATACCGCCGGCCGCCCTGCCAGATCACGTGGGCCGGCCCAGGTATAGCCCGGACTGGCTGATCAACGAGCTCGAGGCGATGCTCGGTTATCGCGGCCTGTCGGGCAGCATCGTCCGAGCAGATCTGGACGGCATCTCGGTGCTCTCCCTCAGCCAGCACCTGACGGTCTGGCGGCACGGGGGAACCGTATCCTGGCGCACCCTATCCGGCCAGTACCGCAAGATGGACCTTGCGGATCTCGTCGAGGTCGCTGAGCAGATCGTGTGCGCGCACGAGGAGATCGCGCTGGGCGAGGCCGTCGGCGTCTAGCGGGAGTTGCTGGTTCGGCCCCGTTTCTGTTCTGCGTGCGGGTTTTGCCTCAGCGGCCGTGATAGACGGGCGCTTGCTTCGCGACGAACGCCTCGGTCGCCGCCCGGTGGTCGGCGCTGGCGCCCAGCCGCTCCTGCAGGTCGGCTTCCTTTTCCAGCGATTCGCCCAGCGTGTGGCTGCTGGCGTACTGGAGGCCCTCCTTGATAGCCGCGTAGGCGAGCGTCGGTCCGGCCGCCATCCGGGCGGCGAAGCTGGCCGCGGCCGCCGGGAGCTCGTCGTCGGGAACAACTGACGTCAGCAGCCCGAGACGTAGCGCCGTGGCCGAGTCGACGGGCTCGGCCAGCATCAGCAACTCCTCGGCCTTGGCCGCTCCGATCAGCCGGGGCAGGGCCCAGGACGCGCCAGAGTCGGCGCCGAGCCCCACCCTGGCGAACGCGAGCAGCAGGGTGGCGCGCTCGGCCGCGATCCGGAAGTCGCAGGCGAAGGCCAGCGACGCCCCGGCGCCAGCGGCCACGCCGGGAAGGGCCGCCACCACGGGTTTCGGCATGTCGGCGATCGTCTCGATGATCGGGTTGTAGTGGCGGCGCACCGTATCGAGCGGCGAGGCGCCGGCCGCC
Source organism: Streptosporangiaceae bacterium (assembly GCA_035472835.1). Classification (GTDB taxonomy): domain Bacteria; phylum Actinomycetota; class Actinomycetes; order Streptosporangiales; family Streptosporangiaceae; genus JAJYUU01. The sequence goes on from DATIOU010000175.1 coordinate 49,200, forward strand.
AGCAGGTCAGCGTGCTCACGCAAGTCCTGTCCGGAGCAGAAAGCGGAACCGGCGCCCGTGATCACCACGGCCCGGACCGCGTCATCGCCGCTGGCCGTCCGCAGCGCCTCGAGGAGCGCTACCTTCGTCTCGGCCGTCAGGGCATTACGGGCGGCTGGCCGGTTGATTGTGATCGTCGCGACCGCGCCGTCGAGCTGGCTGAGCACGCTATCGGCCACGTGGCTTCCTTCCTAGCGCCTGACTCCAAGACCGTCGTCGCCGAGCATGCCCGAGTCCTGGTCCTGGCGGCAACCGGGGGCGACCGGGCGGTGTCGGGTAGCCGCGTTCTGAGGAGGGCAGAATGCCCCGCGGGCTGCTCGAAGGGGCTGCGCACCCGGTGTCCGGTTCTCTCCCGATATCGGACAATTCCCGACGGGAACGCTGATCGTTACCATCGGACGGCCGAACCCTGGATAATAGAGGGACTGATCTAGATGAATGTGGCTGGCTGGAGTACCGCCAGGCGCCGCCCGCCGGGTAAGTCCGGGCGGGGCGGTTCGGTGCGGCCCCAGGGCAGGGAAGGGGAGCAGGATGGCGGCGATGAAGCCGCGGACGGGTGACGGTCCGCTGGAGGTCACCAAGGAGGGCCGTGGCATTGTGATGCGCGTCCCGCTGGAAGGCGGTGGACGGCTGGTAGTGGAGCTCACCCCCGATGAAGCGCGGGCCCTGGGCGAGGCACTACACACGGCAGTCGGCTGAGGCAGCCATCAACCGCCGGGGTAAACCTGCTGCCTGGACACGGCTTGCTCCGGTGACTCGTACTTTCGGCCTGACGTACTTTCGGCCTGAGGCCGCCTATCCATTCTGCTTTGCCGCCGCTAGCAGCCCGTTGCCAATGGGCAGCAGCAGCGGCACCAGCCGATCGTCGGCTCGCACCTGCTCGCGTAGCTCGGCGGCGGCCGCTGCCTCCGCGTCTGTCGGCGTCCGCTCTCTCGGCGTGCTCCCCGGCAGGACGGCGTTGACGAGGACGATCCCGCCCGGCCTGAGCAGCCGGAGCGCTGCCTCCAGATATTCGCCAATCTCCTGCCTGTCGGCGTCGCAGAAGACGAGGTCGTACGCAGCGTCGGCGAGTCTCGGCAGCACCTCGAGCGCGCGACCACCGATCAGGCGGTATCTGCTGGTCGGAAACCCGGCTGCGATGAACCCCGCGCGCGCGAGCCGCTGGTGTTCAGCCTCCACGTCGACAGTGGTGAGTACCGAACCAGCGCGCATGCCGCGGAGTAGGTAGATGCCGGAAGTGCCGCAGCCGGTGCCGACCTCAACCACGGCCCTGGCACCGATCGCCGCGGCCAGGAAGCGCAGCGCAGCGCCGGTCAGCGCGGTCACCGGAGCGGCGCCGCCTACCTCGGCGGCGTTTCGCCGGGCCCGGACGAGCGCGTCATCCTCGGGCAGGAAGTCGTCGACGTAGGCGAGCGTGCCGGCCGAGATGGAAATGGCTACCTCCCCATGGGCCCCCAAGGCATGCGGGCCCGGCCAGGCTGCATGGTCCGTCGGGCGGCAGCCTAGCGGCCAAGATGCCTGTCCGGGAACCGACCAGCTAACCTGACCGTTACGGGTGCAGAGCAATTCGGCTCGCGGAACAACGCCGACCCGCCGAAGGTTTTCGGTAGCAAGGCGTTGAAGGATGTGAACCGTTGCAGGGTGACGTGCCGCTGGGGGACATGGTGGACGAGGCAGGATCGGCCGTCGACATTGCCGATACCACGGCTTGGACGCCGCCGACGTGGGAAGCCGTTGTGCGGGATCACTCTGCCCGCGTTTACCGGCTCGCCTACCGGCTGACCGGCAACAGTCACGACGCCGAGGACCTCACTCAAGAGGTATTTGTTCGGGTTTTCCGGTCGCTGGACAGCTACATTCCTGGCACCTTCGAGGGCTGGCTGCACCGGATCACCACGAACCTGTTCCTGGACATGGCCCGGCGGCGCCAGCGGATTAGGTTCGAGGGCCTGGCTGATGAGACCGAGGCGCGGCTAGGTGGTTCCGAGCCCACGCCCGCTCAGGCGTTCGATGACCGGCACCTCGACGGCGATATCCACGAGGCGCTGATGGCGCTGGCGCCTGAGTACCGGGCGGCCGTGATCCTCTGCGACATCGAAGGCCTTTCGTATGAGGAGATCGCCGACACCCTCGGCGTGAAGCTCGGCACCGTGCGCTCGCGCATTCACCGCGGCCGCGCGCAGCTTCGGCAGGCGCTCGAGCACCGCCGGCCGCGCCGCATCGGTGCCCCGATCCCGCAGCCGAGGCTGCAGATTGACCTATCCGTGCCCCAGGGGGGCCAGCCGTGACCCACCTCGGCCAGCGGCTTTCCGCGCTGATCGATGGCGAGCTCGAGAGCTCCGAGCGGGAGCGCGTGCTCGTGCACATGACGAAGTGCGGATCGTGCCGCGATGAAGTCGCCGCTCTGCGGACGCTCAAGCGGCGGATGAATGCACTTGGTGAGGCCGCGGCTGGTGCCGGGCTCACGGGACTCACGGGCAGGCTGATAGGCCTGAGCGAGCTGCTGGGCCTGGACGACTCGAGATTGTCCGGCGGCGTGCCGTCCGGCGGGACGGTCTGGCCACCGCCGCCGCCACCGGGTGGCTGGCCGCCGCACGGACGTCCGTCGCCTGACGCTAAGCCAGCTGGTCGTGATATCCGCCCGGATGACCGCGCCGGCCGGTTTTTTCTGGCCGGTTCGGTGGCTATCTTTCTGGTTGGCCTCGGTACTGCGGCGGTCATCGCGGGCGGTGAGCCCCAGGCTCAGGCGCCGGCACCACCGGTTACGCCCTCGATCGATGTACTCGTTGCCCCGCACAGCGCCACGGTGAACCAGGCGCCGACGGACCAGCGCGGGCCAGCAGTGCTTCAGGCCCGGATGCGGCCTGAGCGGGCGCTCCCTGACATCGACTCGACGGTGCTTCCGGGCCAGCCCTGAGGTTGGTCCCTGGCCGCGAGTGACGCCTCCCGTCGTCTGGGTCTCGCGCCGCGGTAAAAATATGCGCAAAAGCCCGCAAGGTGGTTCCCTCGTCGAGCCCGCCAACTGACGTTTCACGCCTGCGGTGCACGCAAAGCTCCAAGTCGGCGCTGAACTGCACCTCCTCTGGCGGTGAAAGGTCGACCTGCCACTGCCGAAATGCCTAGGCGGGCCCGCTAGAGGGCAGAAATGCTCCGACGACGGCTGGTGACGTTCTGTCGGGAGACCGTCGCGGGGGAGGCAGACGATGTCCGAGCGGCCCGGGCACGGCGATGTCGGTGCGGACGGCACGTCGGGTCACGGCTTTTCGCCGATCCCGCCGATCCCGGCGGTCCCGGCGATCCCGGCGGTCCCGCCGATCCCGGCGGTCCCGGCCAGCCCGCCCGGTGACAGCGAAGGTGAGCGGCTGGCCGATCTCCTTCCGAGTTCGGGCCCGGCCGGCAGCAACGCGGACGGCGCTACTGACCTCGGCGGCGCCAGTCTGGCCTATGCCGGCGGCAGCAACGAGCGGACCAGCGATTTCGGCAAGTTCGACTGGTTCGCGCAGCTGGACGACTTCGGGCGGGCCGGCCGGACTGCCGACGGCCACGCTGGTGACTGTCACCAGACCGCGCCGAGTGCGCCCGCTACCGACAATCCGTGCGCGGCAGGCGGCCAGGCGGCCGGCGACAAAGCGGTCCTCGGGCAGGCGGCGGGCGGTCTGCCGGCCGGGGCGGTGGCAGCAGAAGGGTCGTCGGGGAAGTCGGATGACGACAAGCGCCGGTGGTGGCAACGCCGCACCAGGAAGCAGTGGGGCGAAAGGCAACGATCTTACGCCCGGCGAGATGAAGGGCGAGCCGACGGGTGGCTGAGCGACAAGAAGAAAGAAGCCGGACTTCGGGGGATGCTCCGCGGCTGGCGGCTGGCAGTCGCCGTGTTCGGGCTGGCGACCGCCTGCACCCTGCTGGGCGGCGTCCTGGGCGGCTTCGTTGTCCTGCACAGCGAACGCAGTGGCCTGTCTGACTCGAGCTACAGCCTCGGGGCCGTACCGTCGGCGTCAACCAGCCGGCCAGCCAGCTCGGTCGCCGGGATCGCCGCCAGGGACCTGCCGGGCGTCGTCATGATCAAGGTCAACAACGGCCAGGGCACCGGTTCCGGGTTCCTGATCCAGGGCGGATACATCGTGACCGACAACCATGTCGTCACGCTCGACGGGCTCCTGACCGACGCGTCGCTGCGGGTGTACTTCAGCGACGGCAGGTCAGCGCGCGGCGTCCTCGTCGGCCGCGACCCATACTCCGACATCGCGGTCCTCAAGGTCGCTGGCATCGCCAACCTCCCGGCCCTGACCCTTGGTAGCTCCAAGGCAGTTGCCGTCGGCGATCCGGTGATCGCGATCGGCTCCCCGCTCGGCCTGGCCGACACCGTAACGAGTGGGATCGTCAGCGCCGTCGACCGCCCGGTGCAGCCCAGCGCGACTGGCGGGCACGCGACGACGCAAGTCTTCTTCGACGCTATCCAGACCGACGCGCCGATCAACCCGGGCAACTCCGGGGGCCCGCTGGTCAACGCTCGCGGCCAGGTCATCGGCGTCGACGCCGCCATCGACACGCTCGGCAACGACCCCATAACCGGGTCGCAGGGCGGCAGCATCGGACTCGGCTTTGCCATCCCGATGGATCAGGCGCGGCGGGTGATTGAACAGCTCATTCGCACTGGCCACGCCACGCATTCCGTCATGGGCGCAGCCATCAACGAAAATTTTGACGGGAACGGGGCCCAGATAGCGTCAACCCGCGGGGCCGTCGCGCCCGGCGGGCCGGCTGCCCGGGCCGGTCTCGAGCCCGGCGACGTCGTCATCCGCGTCGGCAGCTTGCCGATCAGCAATCCGTACGGGCTTATGGACGCCATCCGCTCGCAGGCACCGGGGTCACGGGTCACGCTGACGTTCCTTCGCCACAGCCAGACCCACCAGACGGAGCTGAAGCTCGGATCCGCGTCGGCCTAGCTGCCGACCCAGCTCAGCTCCGCTGGCCGAGAAACCCCGCGGAGACGGCCGCTGGCCGACGGGATTCTGATGTCGGCGCGGTTCGGGCTAATCTGTGGAAGCGGGCTTGAGCCTGTCCTAGCCTCCGTGGAGCTTTTGAGCAGTGTTCCTCGACCTGAACTTCACCAAGCTGCTTGTGCTTGGCGTGATCGCGCTGATCGTCTTCGGGCCCGAGCGGCTGCCCGCACTCGCGGCTCAGGCCGGCCGGGCCCTTCGCGAGCTGCGCCGAATGGCCGAGGGAGCAAAGTCCGAGCTCAAGGAAAACCTGGGCCCCGAGTTCAGCAACCTCGACATCGCCGACCTGAACCCGCGGCACTTCGTCCGCAAGCACATCGTGGATGAGCTGACGGGCGACGGCGTGCTGCTCGGCGCCGTCGCCGGGACCGGCGCGGCCGATGGCGGCGCCGTTAACGGGGCTGGGACGCCGATGCCCGAGCAGCCGCACATGGCAGCGCTGTCGCCTGGCGAGAGGCCGCCGTACGACGCTGAGGCCACCTGACAGATCGGCCGCGGGTCAGATCAGACCGGCGTCAAGCCCAGCTGCCGACCAGCGAGACTGCGCGAGCGGCCGGTCAGGTCCCCGGCGATCTTCCGCAGCTGCTGCGCCGCCGGCGAATCCGGGTCGGACAGTACGAGCGGCTTGCCCGCATCGCCCGACTCCCGCAGCCTGGTGTCGATGGGAATTTCACCGAGCAGCGGCACGGGAGCGCCGGTCAGCTTGGTGAGAGTGTCGGCGACCGCGATCCCGCCGCCATGGCCGAAGACGTCGATTCGCTCGTGACAGTGCGGACACGGCAGGTACGACATGTTCTCGATCACGCCGACGATGCGCTGGTGCAACTGGCTGGCGAGCGAGCCGGCCCGCTCGGCGACCTCGGCGGATGCCAGCTGCGGCGTCGTGACGACGATCAGCTCGCTGCCCGGCACCAGATGCGCAGAAGAAATCGCCACGTCGCCGGTGCCCGGCGGCAGGTCGAGCAGCAGAATGTCAAGATCGCCCCAGTAGACGTCGGCCAGGAACTGCTCCAGCAGCCGGTGCAGGATCGGCCCGCGCATGGGCAAGGGCTCGTTCCCGCGCTTGAGCATGCCGCTCGAGATCACCCGGACGCCGTGTGCGGTCGGCGGCATGATCATCTGTTCGACCTTTGTCGGCCGGTCGGTCACGCCAAGCATCCGCGGGACCGAATGGCCGTAAATATCGGCGTCGAGCAGCCCAACCGTCTGGCCGAGCGCCGCGAGCGCGACGGCCAGGTTGACGGTCACCGAGGACTTGCCCACGCCGCCCTTGCCGCTGGCGACCGCGTAGACCTTGGTCAGCGACCCCGGCTTAGCAAACGGGATCTCCTTCTCCGCCTTGCCGCCGCGAAGCGTGGTCTGCAGCTCGCGCCGCTGCTCCTCGCTCATCACGTCCAGGTCGACCCTGACCGCCGTTACGCCTTCCAGCTTGCCGACCGCCGCGGTCACTTCTCTAGTGATCGTGTCCCGCAACGGGCACCCGGACACAGTGAGGTAAACGGCCACGAGCACGACGCCGCCGGGCGTGACCTCGATGCTCTTCACCATGCCGAGATCTGTGATCGGGCGGTGAATCTCGGGGTCGTTGACCGTTGAGAGCGCCTGCACCACCTGCTCATGGGTTGGCAGGACGACGCTCGATGTCGCTGGCGCTGAGTTTGAGGACATGGCCCCATGGTACGGCGGACGACTCCATGCCTGGCCGGGCCAGTCCATGCCCCGCTGGTCAGACACTCGCTGCGCTCCAGCCTGATCTAGCTGACGCCATGCCCCGCCATGGCGTTTGGCTCCCGAGTTTGGCTCCCGGAATCACAGACGTCCCCGGCATGGTGCCGGGGCGCCCTGGCCGCGTGCTCAGAACACGACGGCCAGGGCTAGGTAACCGACTCACTAGGAGGTCAGGAACCATGTCCAACACCATCCCACCCACCGGCCCAAGCAGCTACATCGCAGAGGCCATCGCGCAAGACGGCTTCCTAGACGAGAAACTCGCCGCCATCCGCGCCCATGAGGACGCCGGCGACATCACCATCCGCGAAGCAGCCGAACTCCGGATCGCGGCCTAGAACATCACATCGAAGCGGTCCGCTACCTCAGGCACCGCCGAGCTTCGCGAACATTTCCAGCCGCCGCCGCCGAAGCCGCGTCACCTGCACCCGGTGTAAATCCGACTCCGCGAAGTCGGATTTGGAGCGCCCCGCTGGCTACGGCTGGCGGGGCGCTTTCCTGTCCGGCGTCTATCCAACTAGCGATAGACATCGCGGCGGTGGTCGACGTTGATCACCACGACACGATGCTGGTCGTCCGCGACCTCGTACAAGATTCTGTAGTCGCCGACGCGGATCCGCGGCGCACCCGGAATGCCGGTCAGAGCCTTAACGCCTGGCGGCCGCGGGTCAGCTGCCAGGGCGTTAATCGCCGCGGCCACGCGGCGCAGAATGGCCGGATCTAGGCGCTTTACTTCTTGAGGGCGCTTCGATCGATCTGAACTTCGTACGAGGCGCCGCTCACAGGCCGAACTCGGCCTTAGCCAGTTCCCAGGAGACTGGCTGCGCCCCGGCTTCGCGCTCCTCACTCACCGCGAGAATCGCCGTCAGGTCGACGGCGTCCTCCAGCATGCTGACGATGTACTCGATTGCGGTGCTGACGGCCGTGCGAGTGACCTCGTCAGCGTCGGCGACGCTGCGCCACATCTCCCGGCAGGTCTCGACGATGGCTTCCTCGCGGGCGCGGGTCTCGTCAGCCCGTAGCTGGGCTTCCGAGACCACAACCGCGAGCCTGCGGCCGCGGCGGGTCAGGTACGTCACCTCGCCGCCGTACATAGCCCTGTTCACGACCTCGGCGAGGTGATCGCGGGCATCTGAGATTGGCATTTCCGCAGCAGCTCGGCTCATGGACACAGAGTACCCAGTTGTACGAGTCGTACAAGTTCAAGCGCCTCTTAGATGCCGCTGCTTGAGTACGCTTGGGTTCGCGTCGGAGTCGCCGGACCGCCGCTCCCTGAGGGTGCCGTCTGGCCAGCGTAAGCTCTGGCGGCGTGACGGCACGCGCATACCGGCCGCGGCGGACGACGCTCGCCGTGCCCGGCAGCAATCCCCGCTTTCTGGAAAAAGCTCGCGAGCTCGCGGTGGACGAGTTCTTTATTGATCTTGAGGACGCGGTCGCGCCCGCGGAAAAGCAGCAGAGCAGACCGGCAGCCGCGCAGGCGCTGCGCGATGGCGGCTGGGGCGCCAAGATCCGCGCCGTGCGCGTCAACGATGTTCGGACCGGCTGGGCCTACCGAGACGTAGTTGACGTTGTCGAGCAGGCCGGCCAGTGGCTCGACTCGATCGTGCTGCCAAAGGTCACGGGCCCGCTCGACGTGGGATGGCTCGATCTGCTCCTTGGCCAGATCGAACAAGCAACGGGACAGGAACGGGGCCGAATCGCCATCGAGGCACAGATCGAGGACGCGGCCGGGCTGGCGAACGTCGACGCCATCGCCGCCGCCTCGCCGCGCCTCGAGGCACTGGTCTTCGGGCCCGCCGACTTCATGGCCAGCATGGGCATGCGCTCCCTGACCGTCGGGGCCCAGCCAGCCGGCTACACCGGTGGCGACGCGTTTCACTACGCGCACATGCGGATCCTTGTCGCCGCGCGGGCGAACGGACTGCAGGCAATCGACGGGCCGTTCGCCGCGATCCGGGATGTCGACGGACTCGCCGCCAGCGCGGCGAGCGCTGCCGCTGTCGGGTTCGACGGCAAGTGGGTGTTGCACCCGGGCCAGGTTGACGTCGTGAATGCGGAGTTCTCCCCGTCGCAGGCTGAGTACGACCGCGCCGAGCTCATCATCGAGGCCTACGAGTACTACACCACGGTGCTGCGGCGCGGCGCCGCGATGCTGAACGGCGAGATGATCGACGAGGCATCGCGGAAGCTCGCGCTGGTCGCCGCCGCCCGCGGTCGCGCCGCCGGCCTGGTCAGGACCCGCCGGTTCGAGCCGCCGGACTAGGTGGTCGCCTAGCCGCCGCGACCGGCGGACTGGCCGACTTCGATCAGGTGCCCGTCTGGATCGCGGACGTAGGCGCGGATCTCCCGCCCGTGATCCTTCGGTTCGGTGAGGAACTCAGCGCCCTTGGCGGACCAGTCCGCATAGATGCTGGCGATGTCGGCGACTCGCACGTTGAGAAACGCGCTGGTGAACCCTGGGTCGCGGGGCGTGCCGAGGGTCACGCCCGGTTTGTCGTCGGTCGGCCCGCCGCCGACGTTGAGTATCAGCCAGGAGTTCGCGACCTTCATGATGACGGGGTCGCGCTCCACAACGACCTCCCCGTCGAAGATCGTCCGGTAGAACTCGCGGGAACGATCCTGATCGGACACCACCAGGAAATGCGTGATGACGAAGCCTTCCTTGGGCGCCGGGAAATCGTCTGGGTTCATGCTGGCACCTCCGCTGCGGCGATTTGAGCCTCCGCTCTGACTCCTCCTACCCAAGTACCCCGCTTACCGCTCGCCATGGCATGGTGACACCTGTGCCGCGCAACTTCATGCGTGATCGCACCGCGGGCCATGAGCGAGTCACGAACGTCGAGCTGTTCTTCGACCTCGTCTACGTGTTCGCCGTGACCCAGTTGTCGCATCATCTCCTGCCACGCCCCACCGCCCCGAAGGCACTCCAGACCGCGCTGCTCCTGGCGATGGTGTGGCTGGTCTGGGCGTACACGACGTGGGTGACGAACTGGCTGGACCCGGAGCGGATCCCGGTCCGGTTGCTGCTCCTGGCGCTGATGCTGGTGAGCCTCGCCATGTCGGCGGCGCTGCCACAGGCGTTCGGCGATTCGGGGCTCATCGTCGGCCTGGCGTACGCGCTGATGCAAATCGGGCGCAGCGTCTTCGCGGTCTGGGCGCTCCGAGGCCAGCCGCTGATCCGCAACTTCCAGCGCATCCTGGTCTGGTGCTGCGTCAGCGGCGGGCTCGCCATCGCCGGCGGCCTGACCGCGAGCGTGCTCCCGCGAGCGCTTTTCTGGCTGATTGCTGTCGGCGTAGACCTGGCCGGCGGCGTCGCCGGGTTCTACACGCCAGGGCTCGGCCGCTCGACGACCCAGGAGTGGGACATCGAAGGCGGCCACTTCGCCGAGCGGTGTCAGGCGTTCATCCTCCTCGCGCTCGGCGAGTCCATCGTGGTGACTGGCGCAACGCTCGCCGGGCTGCTTGGTCCGCTCTCGCTGCCGCGGGCTGACGGGGCGCCCACGATCGCGGCGTTCATCGTCGCGTTCATCGGCAGCGCGGGGCTGTGGTGGCTCTACTTCGACCGGAGCGCCGGCGAAGCAGCGCGGCTGATCGCCGAGTCACCGGACCCCGGCCGTATCGGCCGGACCGCATACCACCTCATTCACCCGATCATGGTAGCGGGCATCATCGTGGTCGCGGCCGCCGACGATCTCGCGCTGCTGCACCCAGATGCCGTCGGCGTCGGCTCGACCTCGTGGCTGATCCTCGGCGGCCCCGGCCTTTACATTACTGGCCTGCTCGCGTTCAAGTTCGCCGTCTGGCGGCGGCCGTCCTGGTCGCGCGCCGGCGGCCTGGTCGCGCTTGCGCTGCTGGGTTTCGTCGCGCCGCACGTATCGGCACTCGCCCTCAGCGCTTGCACGGCCGCGGTCGTCGTCGGGATCGCGGCGGTGGATCACGCCCAGCGCAGGGTGCTCGGCAACGGTGAAGCGGGCGAGCCGGGAGCCGAGCTTCGCCCCTGACCTGGCGGCCACAGGCGGTGATATGGCGCGGACGGTGGCAGAATGCCAAGCTTGATACCGATTCGGCCGCCGGATTCAGGCACGAGAGGCTGCAGATGTTGTTTTCGGGGCAGTGGGTGGTCGCTGGGCTCGACGTCGGCGGCACGACCATCAACGCCACGCTGCAAGACGCGACAGGCCGGTTCCTCGTGGCGGAGATGGCCGAGTCGCCGAGTCTGGTCCGCGAGGGGCCAGACAAGGCGATCGAAGCGCTCGCCCGGTCGCTCGAGGACGTGCTGGAGCTCACCGGTGCCCCTCGGCAGGCCGTCCGCGCTGTCGGGCTGGATACCCCTGGCCCGGTGACGGCCGACGGCGTCATCTCCTCCAAAGGCGCGACGAACTTCGCGAACGCGGAGTGGTGCGGCTTTGACGTGCGCGCCGCGCTCGAGGGCCGTCTTGGCATCCCGGTCGTCTTCAACAACGACGCCAACGCGGCTGCGCTTTACGCCCACCACGAGCATTTTGGGCCAGAGCTCGCGCACCTGCGGTCATCGGTGTCGGTCATCGTCGGCACCGGGCTCGGCGGCGGCGTAATCGAGAGCGGCGAGATCATCCGCGGCGCCGCCGGCATGGCGGGGGAGCTCGGGCACATCTGGCTGCCCCTGGAGGGCCTGCTCGCCCCCGGCCAGCCGATGCCGGTCTGCAACTGCGGCCTGCCGGGCGACGCCGAGAGCGTCGCGTCGCTCACGGCGATCGAGAAGAATCTGCTGCCGTTCTGGCTGACCCAGTACCCGGGCCACGAGCTCGCCCGCATGCCAGCCAGCGCCGCGGCCAGGCTGGTCCGCGAGTACGGAGAAGCGGGCGACCAGCTTGCGCTCAGCATCTTTGAACAGCAGGCAATGGCGATCGGGCGGCTGCTGACCATCGCGGCGAACTTCACCGATCCCCATGTGTACCTGCTCGGCGGCGGTGTGGTCGAGGCCGCGCCGGCATTCAGGGACTGGTTCCTGGACCGCGTCCAGGCGCACACCGTGCTCCGCGAAGAACAGGAACGGGTGTCGTCGATTGCGCTCGTCCCCGACCTCGACATGGCTGGGGCTCGTGGCTCGGCCATCGCGGCCCGAGCTGCCGTCCAGACTGCGGCGGAAGCAAAGTCCGGAGCGGGCCTATCGCCTGAGGCCGGGCTCAGGCGATAGCCCCGACGTCGACGGCCACTTACCGCGCGATACCCGATACCGTGCAAGTTCATGGACCATGCCCGTCTCGGCCGGACCGGCCTCCCGGTGTCGCGCCTCTGCCTCGGCACTATGACGTTCGGGCTGCAGTGCGATGAGCCAAGCTCGGTCGCGATCCTCGACCGCGCCGCCGAGGGCGGCATCGACTTCCTCGACACCTCCGACGCCTACCCGCTGGGCGGAGACCTGTCCACCAGGGGCCTCACCGAGGAGATCCTCGGGCGGTGGCTCCAGGGCAAGCGCGGCCAGTTCATCGTGGCGACTAAGTGCTTCGTGCCGACCGGTCCCGCTCCCTTCGACGCGGGCAACTCGCGCAAGCACATCATGTCCGCGGTCGAGGATTCGCTCCGGCGGTTGCAGACCGACTACATCGACCTGTACCAGCTGCACGGCTATGACCGCGAGACGCCGATCGACGAGACGCTGAGTGCGCTCGATGATCTGGTCCATCAGGGCAAGGTCCGGTATGTCGGCTGCTCGAATTTCCTGACGTATCAGCTAGTCCGGGCGATCGGCCGCAGCGAGACGCTTCGGCTGACCCGGCTTGACTCCGTCCAGCCTCGGTACAACCTGCTCTTCCGCCAGATCGAGCGGGAAATGCTGCAGTTCTGCGATGAGGAAGGCGTGGGCGTCATTCCGTACAACCCCATCGCCGGCGGTCTGCTGTCGGGCGGGCATTCGCGCACTGCCCCGCCGCCAGCGGGCAGCCGCTTCACGCTCGGCAACGCCGGCAGCCTGTACCAGGACAGGTACTGGCACGACCAGGAGTTTGACACGGTCGAGCAGCTGCGCGGCCTGGCCGCTGAGGCTGGCATGAGCCTGGTGACGATGGCGGTGGCCTGGGTGCTGGCGAACAAGGTGATCACCGCGCCGATAATCGGCGCCAGCCGGCCCGAGCAGCTGGACGACAGCCTGGCGGCGGCCGTCGTCAGGCTCGACCACGATGTGAAGCGGCGCCTCGACGAAGTCACCCACCGCTACCGCATGGGCGACGCGGCGCGGTAGTCGCCGGGCGGCAGCCCGGTTCCGACGGCCATTGCGGGTAGAGCAGGATGATCTAGTGCCCGCCGATTACGAGAAGATCAGAGCCGAGAACATCGCGCGTTACGGCTGGGACACGGCAGTTCTCGACCTGCTTGGCCATCTGTACAGCCAGCGCACGCACTTCATCTTCGAGCTGATACAGAACGCCGAGGACGCTGGCGCTACAGATGTGGTCTTCGAGCTATTCGAGGATCGCCTTGAGCTGCGGCATGATGGCCGGCCCTTCGACGACGCGGACGTTCGGGGTGTGTGCGGCGTTGGCGCGACCGCTAAGTCCGGGGACTTGACGAAGATCGGCACGTTCGGCATCGGGTTCAAGTCGGTCTATGCGTACACGAACAGCCCGCGCATTTACAGCGGCGACGAGGCCTTCCGCATCGAGAATTACGTCCGACCGGTCGCCACCGACCCGGTCGCCGTGCCCGACCTCGGCACTTTGTTTGTCTTCCGCTTCGACGTGCCGAGCGTTCCGGCGCTCACCGCTGTGGCGGAGATCGCCGCCGCCTTGACCGCGATCGAGCCAGAGACGCTGCTGTTCCTGCGGAGCATCGAGCGTCTGGGCGTCCGCGGATTTGGCGTCGAGGACGCCGTGCTGACGCGCTCGACCATGAGCCTGAGCGAAACGCGGCGCCGCGTCACGCTGACCACGGACACCAGCCGCGACGAGGAGTTCGTGATCTGGCAGCGTCCGGTCGCCGGTGGCGGCGAGCCGGGGCTGCGCGTCGAGATCGCGTTCCGGACCGCGCCAGGACCAGATGGCGGGCGCCGGCTTGTGCGACGCGACGGCTCGCCGCTGGTCGTGTACTTCCCGACGGAAAAGGAGACGTACCTCGGTTTCCTGGTCCACGGCCCGTACCGGACGACGCCTGCGCGAGACAACGTGCCGGAGCACGATCCCGCCAATCAGGCACTGGTGCAGGAGACCGCCGCGCTCCTTCGCGATGTTCTCCGCGAGCTTCGGGACGAGGACCTGCTAACAGCAGAGGTTCTGGCGGCAATGCCGATAGCCGCCGCGTGGTTCCAGCCGGGCACGATGTGGCGGCCGTTGTTCGAGTCGGTCCGCTCCGCGCTGACTGCCGAGGCGTTCATCGCCGCCGACGATGGACGTTACAGCATGGCCGCGGAGCTTAAGCTCGCCGGCGGCGCCGGGCTGCGCGAGCTGTTCGCGCCGGATCAGCTTAGGGCCGTATACGGCGAGGTCCGACCGCTCGGGTTCGTGAGCGAGTCCATCTCGGCCGACGGCACGCCTACGCTGTGGCGCTACCTCCGGGATGAGATCGGCATCGAGGAGGTCACGCCGGCATCTGTCGTCGGCAAACTGACGGCCGAGTTCATGACAGCGCAGTCCGACGAGTGGATCGCCGATCTCTATGCGTTCTTGTACCGGCACTCGGCGCTATGGCGCGAACCGAGCCAAGCGGAATCAGCCGCGGACGGGCTCGGGGTAGCCAGGACGCGGCCAGTGATCCGGCTCGAAGACGGGAGCCAGGTCAGGCCGTTCCGCGCTGACGGCCGCGCAGCCGTGTTTCTGCCGAATACTGCAACGACCCCGTTCCCGGCTGTCCGAAGGTCTATCGCCAGCGTCGCCGCTGCCCGTCAGTTTCTAGACGCGCTCGGGCTGACGGAGCCAGACATCGTGGATGAAGTGCTGGCGGGCATCTTCCCGCGGTACGGAGGCCTGGACGTGGCCGAGCTGGACGCCGCCCAGCACGACGCTGACCTTGAGATCGTCGCGCGCGCGATGGCCGACGCCGGCGGCGAGCGGCGCGAACGGTTGCTTGGCGGGCTACGCGTGACGACGTTCCTCGTCGGGGAGAACGCCGCGACCGGTGAGCGGCGGCTGATGACGCCTGGCAGCCTTTACCAGCGGTCGAAGGAGCTCGAGCTGTACTTCGATGGGAACGCGGATACGTGGTTCGCCGACGATGTCTACGGGCCCTGGCTCGTGCAGCTGCGTGCGATGGGTGTCCGGGCGAACGTCGAGGTGCGAGCGCGACCGCGGGACCCGCTGGGGTACGTGCTGATCGCGGACGAGTTCGCGCGGCACGAGCGCGGCGTCGAAGGGTTCGATCCAGCGGCGGAGATCGACGGCCTGGAGCTCGCCCTGAACAATCCGAGCCATGCTCGCGCCGTGTTCGTCTGGAATGTGCTGCTCGTGCCGAATTCCCGCCTGGTCGGCGGCGTGGTCGAAAGCTCGCACCGGGAAGCGTTCGCCGATTCGCAGTTCAGCGACGCGATGTCGACGATCGGCGTCGTAGCGACGACGGCGGCGTGGCTGCCGGGTCCGGACGGGTCGTGGTGCAAGCCAGCGGACCTGCGGCTGGATCAGCTGCCACCATCGTTTGCCAGGGACGAGACGCTCGCCAGGTTCCTCGGCATGGCCCAGTCCGTGGTGGAGGCGGCGGCGCGACAGCTCGGACTGTCGCCGGACGTGCTGCGAGCGCTGAGCGAACACCCGGACCTTATCGCCTTGGTCGAGCGCGAGCTCAAGGCCCGGAATGCCCGCTGATGGCCGTCCGTCACCTGCCGACGTAGCGGCCGGCGCAGACGTTCTCGTACTGATTGGCCTTGAAGGCCTGGCCGTGCTGCGGGAAGTACCACTCAACTGCCATGTACATGAGTTTGCCGGCGCAGGTGCCAAGATTGAAGGCGACGATCTTGACGGGCTCTTTCTTTCCGGCCGCGACGCTGGGATATGGCCAGTCGCTGATTCCTGTGCCCGTGATGCTGCCGGCGCCCCAACCGGACCAGCGGATGTGTGTCACGAGCCCGGTAGGGTCGCCGCCGTTGAAGATCTCGGTGGGCCTGACCTTGCCCCAGCCGGTTCCGTGGGCGAAATCTCCGGCCGGCCGGCCGAGCACCGGGATCGCAACGCTCGCCGCGCCCTGCGAGCACCCAGCAATGGCCGTAGCTGCGAAGATAGCCGCGAGCCAGGCGGCTGCGGCGGGCCGGCTCATGAGCCCAGCCTGTCGATCGTGAACATCGCAGCAACCTCCCGCGTGCGCGGTCCCCGGCCATCCGGGGCTTGTCGTATCTTTCGACGTTTTAACGGGCCTCCTGGATTACCGCGCGCCGCAGCATCAGACCTGTGGCGGCGTCAGCAGACGTGTGATTACCTGACGGGACAATCGCGGTTTTGGTGCGCTCGAGGTGACCTATGAAACGCAGGCCGAGGATCAGCTACGTGCCGCTCGATGCAATGGACGCCCGAATGAGGGCGGAGATGGAGCGATGCCAGCGAGAAGGCACACCACGGCCGGAAAGCTCGGCCGTGCGCGCGCACGTACCGGCGGCGTTCTGGGCGTTCGCCGACTCCTGGCAGGGAATCTTTCGCGATGGGGTCTGCGATCACGCCATCAAGGAGCTGTGCCGCGTCTACGTTTCGCGGTCGGTCAAGTGTGAGTACTGCGGGAACCAGCGCTCGGAGAAAGCCAGGGCGCGGGGGCTTACCGAGGGCCAGTACGACGACCTGCTCAACTTCGAGAAATCCGCGCAGCTCGGTGACCGCGAGAAGGCAGCTCTTGCGTACGCCGAGGCGATTACCTGGCGGCTGGAGCCGACCGACGAGATGTGGGAGCGGCTGCATGGGCATTTCTCCGAGCCGGAGCTCGTGGAGCTTGGCTGTTTCATCGCGCTGACGATGGGCCAGCAGAGCTGGCTGCGCTTGCTAGATATCGAGCACCACGAGGTCATGGCTGGCACGACGGCCTCAATGGCGCCAGGCTTCGAGACTCCCGAGCTGCTCGCCGAGTCCAAGGTTTCGAAGGAATACTGGGCCGGGTCCCGCGAGGCCTAAACCGAACCTGACGCCACAACCCGCGGGCCGCGTTCTCCGTCTCAAGGCTGTGCCGCCTTTGTCGTTGAGGTGGGCGGAGATCGGAGGCTGGCCGTGGCGATCTGGACGCGCTCGGTGCTTGCTGTCGGCCTGTCGCTGCTCGCCGCGGCCTGCGGCAGCGTGCCCGCGGGCTCAGGCGGAGGCCGTGCGTCTCCGGCTGCTGCCGGCCCGGCCATGACCGTCATGCCGGCCACCGCGGTGACGGGCGGCCAGCCGCTCCGGGTACGGATGACGGGGTTCCCGCCGGACTCAACCATCGAGCTTTACGAGTGTGCGGCAGTGAGCGCCTGCGACACAGCCGCCGCGTCCTATACCGGCGCCAGCCGCGCCGGCAGCGCATCGATCACCTTTATCGCGCAGCCCTCGCTACAAATCGGCACTAGCAGCGCGCCGACTCAGTGCCACCGTCAGTGCGACCTGGTCGCCGTGACCGTCAAGGAATCCGTCGGCGCCAGCGTGGTGCCGGAGCCGACCGCCCGTGCGCGGCTAGCGTTTGCGACGTCCGGCGGCACGGTCACAAACCTGGCGTACTCCTCGCTGCTCAGCACGAGCTGGCTCAGCGCCACCGCAGCCTGGGCACTGGCCGGCCAGCCATGTGCAAGCGGCACCTGCACCCGGTTCGCGCGTACCACCGACGCCGGGCTGCACTGGCACGTGCTGCCCGATCCACCGGCCAAAATCCAGGACGGCATGGTCGGCTGCTCGGTCCAAGCCTGCGTTAGCCAGGTCACCTTCGCCAGCCCTGGAATCGGCTACCTCTACGGGCCCGCGCTGCTGATGACTACCGACGGCGGCCTGAGCTGGCATGCCCAGCCAGGTCCGCAAACGGAGACGCTGACCATCGCCGGCGGCCAGGTCTACCGCCTCGTTTACGGCCACGGCGGTTGTCCTGGTCCCTGCCAGCCGTCCCTGCAAGAAGCGTCAACTGGGTCTACGAACTGGCGGACGCTGATTGGCCAGCTCGCCGAGCCGGGCCGTAGCAGCTCGGCCCAGATCGTCGGTTCCGGTCCGGATGTGCTCGTCGCGATGTACGGCAGCCTCGCCGGACCGGTTCCGGCGCAGGCTGTCGTCTACCGATCAGCTGACGGTGGCGGCACGTGGCGGCGGGCAGGAGACCCCTGCGGCGGGCTTGGTCCGAACGGTCCCAAGCAGGAGGAGGACCTAATCGGGCTCGCCGCGGCGCCCGGCGGCTTCTTTGCCGGCCTGTGCGCGCCGCACCAGATCACGAGCACGTTTGTCATCACGTCTGCCGACGCGGGCGCGACGTGGCGCCCGACCGTTTCCCAGCCGCCCGGCCACTTGCTCGGCGTCGTCGCGGCGGCGAATGCCACCACGATCGCCGTCGCCAGCACTGCGCTCGGCGGGAGCGGAACCAACACCGCTCAGCTGTTCGAGACAACTGATGGCGGCCGGCGTTGGGCCATCGCCGCCACTGACACGCAGAATCCGACCAACGGCAGCGCCCTGGCCTGGCTCGACTTCGAAACGCCGCTAGTCGGCCAATGGCTCGGCGATCCACATGCTGTCTGGACCACCACCGATGGCGGCTTGCACTGGACGAGGACCGCGTTCCGCTAAGTTGCCAGTCCCGGAGCGTCGGCTCAGCGCGGCCGACTCGCAGAGCGTCAGCTCAACACGCCCCACTCGCGGAGCGTCGGCAGCAGGCCCGGTGTCAGCAGGCCGCTGCCGTCGAGGGCCGCGATCTCGGCTGGCGGGACCCAGCGGGCGTCGTTTGCGTCGTCACCGGCGGCTAGCTGTCCGCTGACCGGCACGGCGTAGTAGTCCCGGATCTCAAGGACGGCGCCCGCCCCGCCTGGCCGCTCGACGGATCCGAGCATGGCGCCGCACGTGACCGCGAGGCTGGTCTCCTCGCTGACCTCCCGGACGACAGCTTCCGCATCGGTCTCGCCCGGTTCGATGCGGCCGCCTGGTATCGACCAGAGGCCCTTGCCCGGATCGTGGCCGCGGAGGATGAGCAGCATCCGCCCGGCATCATCCAAGATCACGGCGCCGACGCACGAGATTCGGCGACAATCAGCGGCCGGTGGAGTGCCGGACTCGGTACCGTCCGGGAGCGATCTCTCCGGCTGACTGAAGCCTGGCATCTGGCCATTATGTCCCAAGCTGGCTAGATACTCGCCGGTAGGTAGTTGACGCTGGCGAATCAGGGAATCACTCTAAGTGAGATGAGCCAGGAACTCATGTGTCCGCGCTGTGAGTCAGGCCTGCACTCGCCGAATATCTGGTCGAGCTCGTATCGGTGTCAGCAGCACGGCAATGTTTACCCTCTCCGGTCGGGATTCAGGCCTTCGCCGGAGGGCCTCCAGGGCGTGCTGAGAGGAGCGGATGTTCCGGTCTGGGTTCCCTGGCCACTGCCACAGGGCTGGCTGGTCACCGGTTTCGCCGCCGCCGGAGATGAGCGAACCGGGACCCGCGGCTGCTCCGTGGTCCTGTCAGGGCCGAACCCGATGGGCGGGCCAGCCGACATGATGCTCATCTCCGAGGAGCCGGGCGTTGGCCTCGGGGCGAGGTTCGCCGGGCTCGACGGCCCCGATCCAGGCATGGAGTTCCCGGCGGGCCAGCCCGCGGGCGTGGTGGAGGTCTCGCATCACGAGTTCCCGCTATGGCATGTTGACGCGAAAGACTGCGCTGCGTTCGCCGGCGAGGTATCAGGCAGCTGGTTCTGGCTGGTGATGTGGCCAGACACGGCCGGCATGATGATGGCTGAACCGCTGGAGCTGCGGGACCTCCGTGACCCGGGCCAGGACATTGACCTGCCGTTCGGCGCGCCGTCGCCGCTGCTACCAGGCTAATGTCGCAGTGTGCGCGCGGACCTGCACAACCACAGCAGTGTCTCTGACGGCACGGAGCCGCCAGCTGTGGTCGTCCGCCGCGCCGCGGAAGCTGGCCTGGATGTCGTCGCGCTGACCGATCACGACACGCTGGCTGGCCAGCGCGAAGCGGCGAGCGCCCTCCCGCCAGGACTGACGCTGCTACCAGGTTCCGAGATCTCCTGTCGCATGAACGGCCACAGCGTGCACGTGCTGGCCTACCTGTTCGACCCCGAAAATGACGATCTGGCCGGCGAGATGGCCGAGATCAGGGAGAGCAGGCTGCACCGTGCGCGCGCCATGGTCAGGAAGCTGAACGAGCTGGGCGTTCCCATCTCGTGGGAACAGGTGAGCGAGATCGCTGGCGGCGGCGTGGTGGGCCGGCCGCACATCGCCCGCGCAATGATCGACGCCGGCGTGGTGTCCAGCATCGAAGAGGCGTTCTCGCCAGAGTGGATCGGGCCCAGCGGCCGCGCCCACGTGTCGCGGTACGCGCTCGACCCGGCGAAGGCCATCCGCCTCGTCCGCGCGGCCGGCGGAGTGACCGTTCTCGCGCACCCGCGCGGCGCGACGCGCGGCTGGCAGATCCCGGACGACGTCATCACCGAGCTCGCCGCGACAGGCCTGACCGGGATTGAGATCAACCACCCCCAGCACAATGAGCAGGAACGGGGCCGCCTCACCGAGCTAGCCGCAAGGCTCGGGCTCGTTGCCTCGGGCGGGAGCGACGATCACGGCGCGCTGACCGGTTTCCGAATCGGAGCCGAGGTGGCGCCCGAGGGCGGCTACCAGCAGCTCATCGCCCACGCCACCGGCGCCGCACCGGTGACCGGCAGCTAATCCGCAAGCCGCGGATAGGCCTGGCCCGTGAGCTTGGTTCGTCCGCGCCCGGAACGGACTATCGTGCTCCAGAGCTATTAAGCCGAGTCAGCAGAGCACGGAAGGCAGTTCCTTCATGGCAGCAGAAGGCGTGCGAATCGAACTTGTCACCGGCCGGGCCAATACGTGGATCGTCGGTGACGATGCCGAGGTCATCGTCATAGATCCTGGTGAGGACGCCGCCGCTGTGCTCGACGCCGTCGGCGAACGGGAAGTCCTCGCGGTGATCTGCACGCACGGCCACGTTGGGCACACCGGTGCAGCAGTCGAGGTGGCCAAGCGCGACGAGGCGCCCGTGGCCTTGCACCCCGCGGAGCGGCTGGCGTGGCGCGAGGTGCATTCAGGCGGTGATCCCGAGATCGACATAGAGGATGGCGGCATCTTCGAGGTCGCGGACGTCGCGCTGGAGGTGCTGCACGCACCTGGCCACAGCCGCGGGTCGTGCTGCCTGTATTCGGAGGATCTGGACGTCGTCTTCGCCGGCGACGTGGTGGGCGAGCACGGCCCCGTTCCCCGTCGCGAGGGCTTTCCGAACTGGGCTAAGCAGCTGGACGCCATCGGCGCCCAGATTCTCACTCTGCCACCGGATACGCGGATACTCCCAGGCCACGGCGACGAGCTGACCGTGGCGATCGCTGAGAAGCGGTTTAACACCTGGGTGGCGGCCGGCCCGGATCAGGACTACCTGGCCGATGGCTTCGGCGACACCGGCTCGGTACCGGTCGATACCGACGCCGAATAGCTTCGCGCCGCGCCGAGTGGCGGCTCGGCAGTGTCAGTGGCATGAGCGAAGATGGCCGTATGGAGCAGCTCGGCCTTGACGGCATGCCGCGGCGGCTTTATGCGTGCACACCGACCCGGCTAGCTACCTGGCTGGACTGCCCGCGGAAGTATCGGTTCGCCTACCTGGACCGCCCCCCGCCGCCGAAGGGGCCGCCGTGGGCGCACAACAGTCTTGGCGCCAGCGTCCACAACGCGCTCGCTGGATGGTGGCGACTGCCGCGGCGGGAACGGACCGTGACGGCGGCCGGGGATCTGCTGGAGAGCGGCTGGCTTACCGACGGTTTCGCCGATGATGCGCAGTCGCTGGAGCACCGGGTCCGGTGCCGGCAAATGGTCGAGGACTACGTGGCGAGACTTGACCCGGCTCGCGAGCCGGTCGGGGTCGAGCGCACGGTCGCGACGCGGTCTGAGCTGATCGCTGTCTCCGGCCGGATCGACCGGCTAGACGATCGGCTGTCGGATGACGGCCTGTCCAGGGAGCTCGTCGTGGTGGACTACAAGACAGGTCGCCACCTGCTTACCGTGGACGACGCGCGGACGTCGCTTGCGCTGGCCCTGTACGCGCAGGCCGCCGAGCGAGTGATGCGCCGGCCATGCCGGCGAGTCGAACTGCACCACCTACCGACCGGCAATGTCCTCGCCTGGGAGCACACGCCCGAGTCGCTCGCCAGGCACCTCGGCCGGGCCGAGGCGATCGCCGGGGAGTGCGCTCAGGCTGACGAGCAGTACAAGACTGCGGCCGCCGTCGGCCTCGCAGCCGATGAGATGTTCCAGCCTCGGCCCACCATCGGCTGCGGCTGGTGCGACTTCCGCGGCAGTTGTCCCGAAGGCGCAGCCGCCACTCAACAGCGGCGGCCGTGGGACGGCATCATCCCGCAGACCGGGGGAGACGCCAGGGTGGCCGTTGCCGCCAGTCCGGCCTGATCGGTTCCTTCATAGCAAGCAACGGCAGTGAAGGCTGGGCCGGTAAGGGCAGATCGTTACTTGTCCGTTACACTCCGTAATCAAAGCCACTGGGCAAGAGAGCCGGGGGGACAGATGGCTGCGATGACGCGGAAGAGCCTGGACACGCCTGATGAGACCCGCCCGTTTGAGGGCGGCACCGGTCAGGTCGAGCTAGTCGCCACCGAGACGGGCCCTGTGGGCCGGGCGACTTTCCAGCCTGGCTGGCGCTGGTCGGAGCACGTCAAGCCGATCGCACACACGGACAGCTGCCAGGCATCGCATCTGGGCTACTTCGTCTCTGGGCGTATGGACGTCGTCATGGACGACGGCGAGGAGATGGTGTTCGAGCCGGGCGACTTCGCGATTATCCCGCCCGGACACGACGCATGGATCGTGGGCGACGAACCCTGCGTCGTCATCGACTGGCAGGGCTTCGCCGATTACGCCAAGCGCTGACGGAGTCCGCCATCGAGCGGCCGGAGCCGCTTAGGAGATCTCAAACGTCATGACGCGGCGCGACGGCTCCGGCCGCACGAGTGAATTGTCGGCTGGCGGCGTTCGGCGGCGTTCCAGAACTGCGTCAGGATGCTGGATGTCGTCACCGGTGCTTCAACGGCAGGCGAGTGGGCGGCGCCGGGGATGCAAGCGCGCTCGGCGCCAAGGCGCTTGGCCATCTGGTCTTGCTCTTCGGTCGGCCAAGCATCGTCATTCTCGCCGTAGACCACCATCGTCGACAGGTTCGCGATGGCCGCGGCATCCGCAAGCTCGTCGGTGCGGTCGGCGCAGGTGAGCAGGTACCGCGCGATCGCGATGTAGTGGATCGGGCAAGTGCGGAGCGTCCGCTCTCGCAAGAACGCGATGATGTGATCGTCCGTGCCGTCAGCGCGGGCCTGCGGCTCCAGCTGATCGCGCCAGATGAGCCGGACCAGGCCGGCGAGCCGCACTCGGTCCTCCGTGCTATCCCCGTCGCCCTGGTCGAGCACCGATAGCAGCTCAGTCAGGGTCGCGGCCCGCTGGCCGCCGAGCGCACCAGGCCCAGACCCGAGCAAGGTCAGCGACAAGAACGACGCCGCTCGCGTCAGCACCGCTTCGCGTGCGATGAGCCCGCCCATGGAGTGGCCCACGAGGTGCATGCCATCGGCGTCGGGCGCGACTGCATCAGCGATCGCGAGTACGTCGGCCGCCAGCTGCGGCGCCGAGTAGCCCGCTCGGTCCGCGGCATGCGGGCTCTGAAACTGACCGCGCTGATCGATGGCGTACACGTGGCGGCCCGCCGAGGCGAGTGGTTCCAGGATGGCGAGGAAGTCTTCCTTGCTGCCCGTGAAGCCTGGCACCAGGATGGCCGGCCTTCGGTAGCTCACCCCCCGGCAGGGCTGAGCCTCCAGAACCGCGAAGGTACCGCGAGCCGTCTGCAGTGTCGCTGACCGGACGTGGTCTGGCATTTCCAGAGACCGGGGTGTGCTCACGAGGTGGCAGCCTATCGAGAGATAGCTGGAATGTAACAGTCAAATAACGCAGGATCAGCTGAGAGTGTTCCGGCGCCGACCGCATGATGCCCGGTAGAAATCCGGCGAAAACCAGCGACATCAACTCGTCACGTGCTGTTAACACGGCGAGCAAGAAGAACCGCGCCGACTCCGCGAGCACATCGCCAGCTGGCCTGACGGGCCTAGTCGCTGGCGGTGGTTTCGCTGGCGGTGGTTTCGCTGGCGGCGGCTTCGCTGGCGGCGGGCCGAGCTACGCCGCGACCCCGCGACGACGGCCGCCGGCGCGACTTTCGGGCGGAGGCCTGGTCACCAGCCGCGGCAGAGCCGCTTGCCGCCGCCTGGCCAACGTCCACAGCGCCGCCCCGGTCATCTGAATCGGGCGAGCCGAACGCATCAGGTGCCGCCGCGTTACCGGCAGCGGTCTGGCCGGCTCGGGTACGACGCCGGGAACGGGGTTTCCGCGGCCCAGCCTCTCGCCCGTCGCCGTCGCCGGTGTGGCCGCGCGTTCGTGAACTGGTCGAGCCAGGTCGAAGCTCGCGTCCGCGCGCGCCGCCCGCCGAAGACCGCGACCGCATCTTGCCCGTCTCGCCGATGTCTTCCAGCTTCTCGGCCTCGAGGCCGGCGCGTCCGCGCTGATCCCTTGGCAGCACGCCCTTGGCGGCGGCTGGGATGTTCAGGGCGGCGTACAAGTGCTCGGAGGTGGAGTACGTCTCTAGTGGTTCAGGGAAGTCAAGGTGCAGGACGTCGTTGATCGTCTTCCAGCGGCTGAGGTCAGCCCAGTCGACGAACGTCACTGCCACGCCGTCGCGGCCGGCCCGGCCCGTCCGGCCGATGCGGTGCAGATACGCCTTTTCGTCCTCGGGACACTCGTAGTTGACCACGTGGGTCACGTCGTCAACGTCTAGGCCGCGAGCAGCGACATCGGTGGCAACCAGCACGTCGACCTTGCCTGCCCGGAACGCTCGCATAGCCCGCTCACGCTGACTCTGGCCGAGGTCACCGTGCACGGCTCCGGCCGCAAAGCCCTTAGTCGTCAGGGTGGTAGCGACCTGGTCACAGGATCGTTTGGTCCGGCAGAACACGATCGTCAGGCCGCGACCCTCGGCCTGCAGGATCCGGGCGAGTACCTCGAGTTTGTCCATCTGGTGCGCTCGAAACACATGCTGCTGCGTAGACGGCACGTGCTGCGGCTCATCGTGCTGTTCGGCCCGGATGTGCATCGGGCGGCTCAGGTGTCGCCGCGCGAGCGTCACGATCTCGCCAGGCATCGTCGCAGAGAACAGCATGGTCTGCCGGCTCGCCGGCGTCAGCTGGAGGATGCGCTCGACATCTGGAAGGAAGCCGAGGTCAAGCATCTTGTCGGCCTCGTCGAGGACGAGCGTCGCGACCTTGCCGAGCTTCAAGTGGCCCTGCCGCGCGAGGTCGAGCAGCCGGCCCGGCGTCCCGACAACGATGTCGACGCTGGCCAGTGCGTCGATCTGCGGCTCGTACGCCCTCCCGCCGTAGAGCGTCACTACCTTCGCATCCAGCCGGCTACCCGCAAGCCTGAGGTCGTCGGCGACCTGGATCGCGAGCTCCCGGGTCGGCACGACGATCAGCGAACGGGGTGACGCATTCTCGCGGTGCGTCGTGTCCAGGCGCTCAAGAATCGGGATCCCGAAGGCCAGTGTCTTGCCGGTCCCCGTGCGAGCCTGGCCGATGAGGTCATGGCCGTCTAGCGCGACCGGGAGGGTCAGCGCCTGAATCGGGAATGCTGTCGTGATGCCCTCGGCCTCGAGGGCCGCGCAGATGGGCTCGGCGATACCGAAGTCCCGGAATGTCTTGGCGCCCACTGGCGCCGTCAGTTCGATCTCTGAGCTGTCGTCCATGCTCGCTGTCAATGTCGTCAGGGCTTCCG
Source organism: Streptosporangiaceae bacterium (assembly GCA_035472835.1). Classification (GTDB taxonomy): domain Bacteria; phylum Actinomycetota; class Actinomycetes; order Streptosporangiales; family Streptosporangiaceae; genus JAJYUU01. Next base: position 74,880 of record DATIOU010000175.1, read on the forward strand.
CCTCTATCTAGGCCCGTGGCAGCCTGGCGCGAAGTGCGCCTGGGCAGAGATTGCCAGGGGCTGGCAAGTGACCCCTCCGGCGGGACGGGCTTCGTCATTGCGCGGCACTGGCCACGCTCTCGCGGAGGAGAAGCAGCGCTCCATTCGTCCCCGCATCAAGCTGCAGGAAGTTCGTCGCGCTTACGATCTGTGTAACGCGGTCGGGGGAGACCACATTCCTCTGTGGATCGCGAGTCAGTCTAGCAAGCCGAGCGAGATGGGCCCGCTACCTGCGTCGCGTGGCGTGCGAGCGCGTCTTGGCAAGCCGATCTTCGTAGCCGCCGAGCCTCGCATGGCGTGCCGCTGCGGTCGTGCCTTACTCTGCGGTCGTGACCAACGCTGAAGGCGAGGCCAGCGGTCCAGTGCCCGGCGGGTCTTCCCAGGACGGGGTGCTCGACCTCCTAGGCCTCCTCGCTTATGCGTCGCTGACCGCGTTCTTCCGGCTGTCCGACGATGCGGCCCTGGCGATCTCGCTGGCCGACAAGACCGCACTCGCGGAGATGGCCGTCGTCGAGTTCGGGCACTTCCAGTTGCTCCGGGGCCGGATCGAAGAGATGTCGACCGACCCGCAAGCCGTGATGCAGCCGTTCGTCGCCGCGGTCGACGCTTTCCACGCCAGAACGGCCCCGGCTGACTGGCTTGAGGGCCTCGTCAAGGCTTACGTCGGCGACGGGATCGCCGAGGATTTCTACCGGGCGGTGGCCCAGGTGCTAGATCCGCCCACCCGGGACCTTGTGCTGACTGTCCTGGCCGACGCCGGCCATTCAGAGTTCGTGATCGCCAGGGTGCGCGAGGCGACGGAGCTTGACGCGCGCGTCGCCGGACGGCTGGCACTGTGGGCCAGGCGACTCGTCGGAGAGGCGCTGGGACAGGCACAGCGCGTCGCGGCCGAGCGGGAACCGCTGGCCAGGTTGCTGGGCGGCGACGCGACCAGCCAGCTCGGCGACATCGGACGGATGTTCGCTCAGCTAACGGACGCGCATGCTGCGCGGATGGCGGCCCTGGGGCTGGACGCCTCGTAGCTGGTTCGGGCCGAAGCCGATGCCAGGCGAGGATCAGAGGCTGCTGAAGCCGACCCGGCGTTGCTCGTTGCCAGCGAGCTCGAGGTAAGCGATCTTCGCCGCTGGCACGATGACGCGCCCGCCTTTGGCGTTTGTGAGCACAAAGACGCCGGCGCTGCTGTCGACAGCGGCCCTGAGCGCCGCCTCAACCTCGTCGGCCTCCGCGTCTGTCTCGACCACCAGCTCACGCGGCGCCGACTGAATGCCGATCTTGACTTCCACATCTCTCCTAGTGATTGTCAGCAGGTCCGCCGTCTCCGACATTGCACAGTTTCGTCGACCACAAACCCGAGCAAACTGGCACACAAGATCGCTTAAACCTGTGCAGTGTGGCGCATACGTACATGTGGCGCCTACCAGCCAGCCCGCACGCTTCAGGCGTCCGGGTGGTCGGCTGCGAGGGGCCAGCCGCTGATGCCGCGCCAGGCCAGCTTGGCGATGAGCTGCTCAGCCGCGTCCTTCGGGATCTCCTGATCGGTGCTCAGCCAGTACCGGGCGCTGACCTGGGCCATTCCCACCAGCGCGACGCCTAGCAGGTGCGCCTCGGCGTCGCTGACGCCTGCGTCCTCGCGGATGAACTGGCTGACCATATCCGCGCATTCGTAGATGGCCTTGTCGACGCGCCCGCGTACGGCGGGCTCGTTGCTGAGGTCGGACTCGAAGACCAGGCGGAACGCCTCGCTCGTGCCAGCGACGAAGTCGTAGAACGCCTTGACCGTAGCGGGGACGCGCTCTCGGTTATCCGTCGTAGAGGAGAGGGCCTCACTCACGATCCGGACAAGCTCGTCCACGCTCTCATCGAGGAGCGCAAGGTAAAGCTCGAGCTTGCCAGGGAAATGCTGGTAGAGAACGGGCTTGCTGACGCCAGCGCGCTCGGCGATCTCGTCCATCGCGGCTGCGTGGTAGCCCTGGGCGACGAACACGTCACGGGCAGCCCCCAGCAACTGCAGCCTGCGCGCGGGGCGCGGCAGTCGCGTACTGCCGGACTTGGCCTGTGGCGAAACGGTCAATGATCACTCCAGGAAAATGTCTTTGCGGCTGGCCGGCGATATTGGCCGGCTGCGTGTCGCAGGCAATCTTACGACGAGCCACCTGGCGTAGCCCGATTAGCGGTATTCGTCGTCATCGGGGATGACCACCCGGGCTTGCTCCGCAGCGTCAGCCGTATCCGCCTCAAACGGGGGTTCCTCCACTTCTGCAGGCTCGCCATTGGCGTCCGGCTCGGGTATCACATCCTGGTGCTGCTCCGCGGCGTCGGCGTCCGGTGCCTCAATGTCCGGTTCTTCAAGGCCCATGTCGCTCATTGCGGCACCTCCTAGGCGAAATCGGCACTCGAACATATTGCCGAATCACAGAATGCGGACAACACTGCTTCTATCACTACCCGAACCCCGGCTGTCATTCGCGCCCGACCAAGGTGAGAATTAGTACCCAGACCGGCTTGGGGTAGGGAGATGCCATGCGCAGTATGTGGAAGGGTGCCGTCTCCTTCGGCCTCGTGATGATCCCCGTGAGGCTCTATACCGCCACCGAGCAGAAGGACATCGCCTTCCGGCAGGTACACCGCGAAGACGGGGGCCGCATCAGGTTCCGCCGGTTCTGCACGCTCGATGATCAGGAAGTGCCCTACGAGGACATCGCCAAGGGCTACGAGCTTCCGGACGGCCAGGTGATAGTGCTGACCGAGGAGGACATGGCCGATCTGCCGCTGCCGACCACGAAGAACGTCGAGGTCGTCCAGTTCTGCCCAGCCGATCAGCTCGACCCGATCCTGTTCAACAAGAGTTACTACGTCGAGCCGGAGGCGGCCGGGACGCGGGCCTACAGCCTGCTGCGCGACGCCCTCGAGGAATCGGGGAAGATCGCTATCGCACAAGTCGCCCTCCGTCAGCGTGAGTCGCTAGCCATCCTCCGCGTCCGAGACGGCGTCATCGTCCTCGAGACGCTGCTCTGGCCGGATGAGGTGCGCACGCCTGACTTCGGCTTCCTGGATGAGGACATTGAGGTCCGCCCGCAGGAGCTGCGGATGGCCGAGTCGCTGATCGAATCCATGACCGTCGACTTCGACCCTGACGAGTACCACGACAGCTACCGGGAGGCAGTGCTGGAACTGGTAGCCGCCAAGACCGAGGGCCGCGAGGTGCTCCAGATCGAAGCTCCGCCGACCGACACTGGCGACACGTCGAGCTTGGCAGACGCGCTGCGGGCCAGCCTTGCGGCCGCGAAGGGCGGTCGGCTCGGCGCCGTTCCCGACCAGCGCGAGGCCGCCGACGCGGAGGAAGAAGCGCCGGCCGGTCGGGGCCGCGCAAGCGGTCAGCAGGCGGCCGCCGGAAGGGCAACCACGAAACCAAGCGCGACGAAAACGTCGGCGGCGCGGACCGGAACCGCGAGGTCCGCGGCTGCCAAGCCCGCTGGTGCCAAGCCCGCTGGTGGCAAGGCCGCCGCGGCCAAGCCCAAGACCGCGGCCGGGAGCAAGACGTCGACGGCCAGGGGCAAGGCGGCGAAGGACGAGGAGACGGCGGCCCGGCCGAGGAAGCGCGCGGGCTGACCGCGGCGGCGAAGGACGAGGAGACAGCGGCCCGGCCGAGGAAGCGCGCGGGCTGACCGCTGCGGCGAAGGACGAGGAGACGGCGGCCCGGCCGAGGAAGCGCGCAGGCTGATCCTGGCTACGCGCGGGCTTACTGCGGGAATCGAGCACAGCGAATGTGGCCGATCGGCGGGCGGCCGACGTCAATGCTGAGATGCTGGAGTCAGCGCGACTGGCGGGTAGAACTTGGCCGGGGCCGCGAGATCCGGGGCCGATGAATTGGCAGGCGGTGGACGCCAGCGCCGCCGCAACGCAGGGCTGTGCGGATGCCGTGCGCACCGCGGCTCGCCGACAAGCAATCGCATGATGAGCCGCGTCGCTGACGGGCGATGTGCAGACGAGTAACTCAAGGAGGAGTCATGGCGAACCCAGTCGCATGGTTCGAGATAGCTGGTCCGGACGCAGGAGCATTGCAGACGTTCTACGCCCAGGCTTTTGACTGGCAGATCGACGCCGACAACGAGCAGAACTACGGCATGGTGACGGCGAGCGATGGCGGCATCGCGGGTGGCGTGGGCCCGACCCCGGATGGCTCGGCGCACGCCACGTTCTACGTGACGGTCGACGACGTGCAGGACGCGCTCGACAAGATCGGCAAGCTCGGTGGCCAGACCGCGATGCCTCCGATGGACGTGCCGAACGGGCCGACAATCGCGTTCTTCATCGACCCCGCGGGGAACACAGTCGGGCTCATGAAGGGCATGTAGTCCAACGCCGCGGTGAGGGGCTTCGCGAGGCGCGAGTTCCAGCTCATGTTGCTTCGCCGGATGGCGGACTTCCAGCCCGAACTGGTCATTCGTGCTATCGCGAAGGCGGGCGCGACGCGGTCCGAGTACCTGGCCGCACATAACCGGTGGGTGTCGCTCTTGCGCTCGCCGGGCGCGCCGCAAGGCCTTGCCCTCTACGAAGCCGTCCTGGGTCCGCCCGAGGCCGAGCGCCAGGAAGCTGTCGGCGACGTCACGCTCACCGCCCTGACGTGGCCGCTGGCTCGCCTCTGGCCCGAACTGCGGTGGGAGCTGATGGTCGGCTTCGGCGAGGTCGTCCTCAACGGCTGTCTCGTCCGCGCCGCAGGCGCTCCCGTCCCGGCATTGGACAGGCTCGATCCTTGGTCGTGCGTCATCGGCGACGTGCTCGCCCGCCACCCGGCGGCGCAGCAGGAGGACCCTGGCATTCCGTCCAGGTGGCTCATCCGCGTGGACGGTCAGTGCCTGACGTTTGTGCACGGCTTGCTGCAGGTGGTCACCTGATGCGGGCGTGTACCTGCGAGTACCCTTGGACGGCATGACTGACCAAATCCAGCCTGATGCGCCATTCGCGCAGGTCAACGGCTCAGGAACGGCCCACGCCAACGGCTCAGCGCTCGCCCGGAAGGCGGGCGGCAACCCGCCGCAGGGCCGCCCGATCGCGCACTGGCCCGGTGATTTCGTCAGGCTGGACATTGGCGAGGTTTTCGTCCGGTCACCACCAGCCGACTCGGATGCGACCAGCGAGCCAGGCGTCTTCGTGCACGGCCTCGGCGGCTCGGCGACGAACTGGACCGACCTCATGGGCCTGCTCGGGCACGCTGAACGCGGCGCGCCCGCGCTCGACAGTGCGGCCATCGACCTACCTGGCTTCGGCTTTTCGCCGCCGCCGCGCAACGGGGATTACTCGCTGGATGCACGCGCCGCGGCCGTTATCTCGCTGATCGAGAACATCGGCATGCGGCCGGTGCACCTCGTCGGGAACTCGCTCGGCGGCGCGATCTGCACGCGCATCGCCGCCCGCCGGCCCGACCTAGTCCGCACGCTCACGCTGATCTCGCCCGCGCTGCCCGACCTTCGGCCGCGATTGCTGCCGATTCGGCTTGCGCTGGTCAGCGCGCCGGGCATCGGCACGAGGGTGCTGCGACGCCTCCAGGCGATCCCGCCGGAGCGCCGGACGGACATGACGATCAATGACCTCTTCGCCGACCCGAGCCTCATGCATCGCGACCGGCGCGCTGAAGCCGTGGCCGAAGTGGTCCGGCGCGACGGACTCGATTACGCCAGCGATGCGCTGCTGAAGTCGGGCCGGGCGCTGGTCAGCGAGTACGCGCGGCCCGGACCAGGTTCGCTGTGGCGCGACGCGGCTCGCGTCGCCGCCCCGACGCTGGTCATCCACGGCAGCCACGACCGGCTCGTGAACCCGGCCACCGCGGCCCGGGCCGCGCGATCCTTCCGGTATGGCCGCGCAGTCGTGCTGCCGCGTATCGGGCACGTCGCCATGATGGAGCGGCCGGACCTCGTCGCCGCGGAGATGCAGGAATTCATCGCCGCCGCGGCCCGCGCCGAGTCGAGCCGCGGTGGTGCGCTCGACCGCGTCGGCAGCTGAGGCGTCGGAGTGCTCATCGCGGCCGCGCAGCTGATTACGGCTGCCGATGGGTCTGACCCCGTTCCCAGCCAAGGGTTTGTCGAAGTAGCCGACGGACTCATCAGCCGCGTCGGCCAGGGGCCGCCGCCGAGACTTGATGTCACCTTGGCCGACGGGTATCTGGTGCCAGGCTTCGTCGACCTGCAGGTGAACGGCTACTTCGGCGTCGAGTTCCAGACCGCGGACGCGGCCAGCTGGGCCGATGTCGCGCGCAAGCTCCCGGCGACGGGGACGACGGCATTCCTGCCCACGCTGATCACCGCCCCGGTCGACAGCCTCGTGGCGACGCTGTCGGCCGCGGCCGAGTTCGCCGGTGACCTGCCAGACAGTGGCGCGCGCATGCTCGGGGTGCACGTGGAAGGCCCGTTCATCTCGCCGGACCGCCGTGGCGCGCACAACCCGGCTTGGATCACCGACCCGACGCCTGCGGCAGTGGCCGCGCTTATCGAGGGTGGGCGCGGCCTGCTGCGGCTGCTTACGCTCGCGCCGGAACGTCCCGGCGCGCTCGCCGCCGTCGAGCAGCTTGTCGCGGCCGGCGTGCTGGTCAGCGTCGGGCACAGCAACGCAACCGCGGCAGAGGTCGGGGCCGCGGCTGGCCGTGGCGCGCGGATGGTGACCCACCTGTTCAACGCCCAGCGGCCGCTCGGCCACCGGGAACCCGGCGTCGTCGGGCAGGCGCTAGTCGATGAGCGGCTGACCAGTGGACTAATCGTCGACCTGTATCACGTGGCCGGTGCGGTCTGCGGCCTGGCGTTCCGGGCGGCACCCGGGCGGATCGCGCTGGTCACCGACGCGGCAGCGCCTGCGGGCATGCGGCCAGGGGAGTATCTGCTCGGCGGCGAGCCGATCACGCTGCCGCCGACCGCGGGCGCCCCGCCCGTGCGCAATAACGGCACGCTGGCCGGCTCGGCGCTGCGGATGGACATCGCGGTTGCGAACGCGGTCACCTGTGGCGTTCCCCTTGGCGCCGCTGTCGCCGCCGCGACCCGCGTCCCGGCCGACCTCATCGGCAGGCCCGACCTCGGTCGCCTCGTCCCTGGCGCGAGTGCCGACCTGATCTGGCTCAGCCCCGAGCTCCGTCCCCGCGCGACGTGGCGAGGCGGCCGCCTGGTGTATACAGATGGCGCCGACGCCACCCTGGCGTCGCTGCGGGCGTGACCGAAGGGATCAGGACGACATGCAAGCGGGGAACGGGGTTGGCCCGTCGCTGATGCGCCAGGAGATTGCGCAGCAGCCGGAGGCGCTCAGCGCCACCATCGATGCGCTGCTGCCGCGTCGCGACGAGGTCACCGCCCTCGCGGCGAACACCAAGGCGGTGCTGTTTATCGCGCGCGGGACCTCGGACAACGCGGCCGTCTACGGCAGCTACCTGATCCAAGCCCACGCGGGCCGGCTGGCCTCGCTGGCCGCGCCGTCGATCGCGACTACCTACCGGGCTCGGGTTGACCTCGACGGGGTGCTCGCGGTCGCGCTCTCGCAGTCGGGCCGCACCGCGGAGATCGTCGAGACCCTGGAGTGGGCCAAGGCATGCGGCGCGCGGACACTCGCGATCACCAACGGCGGCGCGTCGTCGCCGCTCGCGCTGGCGGCCGAGGTCGCGTTCGTAACCGAAGCGGGCGTCGAGCGGGCGGTCCCGGCGACGAAGACGTTTACCACGCAGCTTGCGGCGCTCGCGGTGCTGGCGCTTGGTCTCGGCGCGCCGCTCGACCCGGCCGAGCTAGTGGCCGTCCCGGACGCGATCTCCTCGCTGCTCGCGACGCCGCTCGAGCTCGAGCCGATCGTGGCTCAGCTCGCAAAGGTGCACGGCGTCGTGGTGTCGGGGCGAGGCATGGCCTACGCGGCCGCGCTGGAGCTGGCGATCAAGCTGAAGGAAGCGTGTTACCTACACGCGATGGGCTTGTCCTACGCCGATCTGCTGCACGGGCCCATTGCTGTGGTCGATGCGCAGACGCCGGCCATCGTAGTCGCCGCGGATTCCGGGCCGACGCTGGCAGGCTCCGTCGACCTCGCGCGGCGGGTGACCGGAGCTGGCGCGAGCGCGTTCGGGATCGGCGGCGGGGCGGCGCTGGCCGAGGCGTGCACGCTGGCCCTGCCTGGGCCGCGGCTGCCCGAGTGGCTGGCGCCGATCGGCCTGATCGTGCCTGGCCAGCTGTTGACTGAGGCGCTGGCCCGGCGGCTTGGCATCAACCCGGACCAGCCGCGAGGTCTGTCCAAGGTCACGCAGACGGACTAGCGCCGCGCGCCGTCATGGCGCGGCTAAGCAGGGTGCGCTGCTCCAGGAGGACTGTAGCGAGCGCATCGTCGGGCGCTAGCCGGTCCAGTTCGGCGTCTGTCGCGGCGAGCGTGGCTTTGTCGGCCAGCGGCGCCGGGTAGAGCGCCCTGGCCAGCCGCTGCATCGTCCACCGCTCAAGCCGCGCAGTACGCCGCAAGGCCGGCAGCGCCTCGGCGAAGTACCGCTCGCGGAATCCCTCGAGCAGCTCCTCCTGGCCCGGCACCCAGAAGCCCCGCGCGTAGGCGAGCGCGAGACGCGGCGGATGCTCGGCAGACAGTGCCGCTGCCCACGCTGCCTGCTTGGCCGCGGTACTCGGATGTCGCGCGCTGCACGTCGCGCGCACGGCGTCACCGGCGACCGGGTCGTCGGCGGCGTACGCGGCCAGGTCCGCGTCGGTTGCCTGGCCGTGAGCGGCCAGTGTGGTCAGGATCTTGGCGCGGAGCTCGAGATCGACGACGAGTCCGGTCGGCAGGGAGCGACCGTCGAGCCAGAACCGCAGCAAGTCGCGCTGCGCCGGGCTGTTCGCCGACGCGGCGAAGCCCCGGGCCAGGATGCGCTGATCCCGGCTGGCCGGTTGCGCCAGCTCGGCGGCGGTTAGCGCGGCGGCCGCGAGCTGGCGGCGCGCCGCGGCCCGTCCGGCGGCATCCGTGAAGAAGTCAGCCACTATTCCTGCGCGGTCGAGCAGCTCGTCCAGGCCCAGGACCGGCCGCCGGGTCGTCATCCTGCGCGCGACGATCGCCGCGAACTCGGCCGCGTCCAGCTCGGCCGACTGCACCATGTGGAAGGCGGCATTCCAGCAGACCGACTCCGCCAGCTGATCGCCCGTATCCATCGCGGCCGCGACCAGCGTGCGCCACGAGCCGGGGTCGAGCTTGATCGCGGCGAACGTCAGGTCGGCGTCGTTCAGGATGATCGCTGCGGGCATCGGCGTGCCCGACAGCTCGGGGACGTGCGTCCAGTGGTCGTCGACTGTCACGGCTAGGCGGCGCCGACAGGCGAGCCCAGCCTCGCCCTGCTCGTACAGGCCGATGGTCAGCGTGTGGGTGCGCAGCGGCCCGCCGTCGTCGGACTGTGGCGGGTCCTCGACGACGGCGAAGGACGTGATCACCCCGTCCGGGCCGACGGTCATCTCAGGGCGCAGCGTGTTCACGCCAGGCTGGCGCAGCCACTGCTCCGCCCAGCCCGTTAGGTCACGGCCGCTGGCGCGCGACCAGCAGTCGATCAGGTCGGTGAGCGTCGTGGTCAGCCACCCAAAGCTCGTCAGGTAGTCGCGCAGTCCCGCCTGCATGGCGTCTGGGCCAATGAGCGCAGCGAGCTGCCGAAGCGCGCTGGCCCCTTTGGCGTACGTGATTGCGGTTGGCCTGGTGAGAGCGTCGGCGGCAGAGTCGACCGGCGAGGAGACCGGCTGGGCCCTCGGGAGCCCGTCGGCCAGGTACGCCGACGCCTTGCTGCTCATGCCGAATTCGGCCCAAGCGGCATCCGCGCCCTGTGCCTGACTCACCGCGCCGATGCTCAGGTACGTGGCGAGCGCTTCGGCTAGCCACAAGTCATCCCACCAGCGGCCCTCGACGAGGCAGCCGAACCACAAATGCGCGACCTCGTGCGCGAGGATCATGCCGACGAAGTGATCTTCGGGATCTGCGGCGCGCTGCAGCAGCGACTCACTGACGTACATGACGGCAGGCAGCTGCATCGCCCTGACCGCGAACTCGGGGACGAACACGATGTCGAGCTTGCGGTAGGGGCACGCGACACCCAGGGTCTGCTCGTAGTGACGCAGGGCCGCGGCTACCAGGCCCGCGGTCCGGGCCAGGCCTGGCGAGCCTGTCAGCGCCGGACGGCAGTGGACGCTGAGCTGCGTCCCGTCTGCGCCGCCGTCGATGGCGGCGGGCGCGGTCACGTACGGACCCGCACACAGTGTGAACTCGTACGGCTTCATCGAGACGACGGTCGCGAAGCGCCATACGCCGGCCGCGCGGTCGGCGGGGCTGTGCAGCACCTCGCCGTTGGATATGCACGTCCAGCCGGCCGGCAGCGTCACGATGAGGGTGATCGGAGCTCGCAGATCGGGCTGGTCGAAGCAGCAGAAGACGGTGGGCGCCGCAGTCGGGAAGCAATTCGCCAGCACATAGCTGGTGCCGTCAGCGTGGTCGGTGTACTGCGTCAGACCGCTGCCGCTGCGAGACAAGTGCACCCACGCGCTGACCACCAGCGTGTTCTCGGCCGTCAGGTCGGTGAGCGGGACGCGGCCGAGCGAAAGGGACTTAGGGTCGAGTCGCCTGCCGTTCAGGATCATCTCGGGCACGGCGGCAGCGTCCAGGTTCGCGAACGTCGTCGCGCCTGGCTCGCGGCAACGGAACCTGACCTCGGTCCGCGACCAGGCGCTGTCGCCGCCGTGGGTCAGGTCGAGGAAAACCGAGTAGGACTCGACCGTGAGCAATCGGGAACGGGCTGCTGCTTCGTCCGCCGTCGTCCCGCTCTGCACCGCCGTAGTTTATTAACACCAGGCCAGCACGTGGCTGGCTTCAGCTCCCTGCCTGGGCGGGTACGTCAAAGACCCGGTGGACCTTGTACTGCGCGGCCTGCGCGCGCGGCCGGATCACCATGAGGTCGACGTTGAAATGAGCGGGCCGCGTGACAGACCAGACGACGGCGTCCGCGACATCGTCGGCGGTCAGGGGCTCAGCAACGCCCGCGTACACGGCCGCGGCCTTGTCGGCGTCGCCGCGGAACCGGTTGATCGCGAACTCGTCGGTCTTCACCATGCCAGGCGCTATCTCGATGACGCGGACGGGCTGGTCGAATAGTTCCAGGCGCAGCGTCTCGGCGAAAGCGTGCGTGCCGTGCTTCGCCACCGCGTAGCCTCCGCCGCCTTCGTAGCTGATGAGCCCCGCGGTCGAGCCCATCAGCACGACAGTTCCGGCCCCGCTCCGGATCAGCAGGCGCAGGAGCGCCTGTGTCACGTTCAGCGTGCCCAGGACGTTCACGTCGTACATGGCTTGCCAGTCGGCCGGTGAGCTCGCTGCCACGGTGTCGGCGCCGACCGCCCCGCCAGCATTGGCGAGCAGGACATCGCATCGGTCCAGCGACGCGGCGAACGCGTCGACGGCCGGACGGTCGGTGACATCGAGCTCGTGCACGGCAGCGCTGCCGCCATTGGCGCCGATCTGCGCAGCGACGTCGGCGAGCCGATCAACACGGCGCGCGGTCAGCGCGACGTGGTAGCCCGCTGCCGCGAGCCCGACGGCCGAGGCGGCGCCGATGCCGCTACTTGCTCCCGTGACGACTGCTACCCGATCCATGCGGCGATTCTGTCAGCAGGCCGAGCAGGCCCGTCAGTAGGTCGGGCAAGAGCACGGCTGACCTCGTTTACGATCAAACCGTGGCAGCACTCCGGGGCGTGATCACTGATTGGGGCGGCGTGATGACCAGCCCCATTGCCGACAGCGTCAATGCCTGGCTGACCGCCGACGGCATCGACCGCGAGAGTTACGTCGCGGTCATGCGGCAGTGGCTGAAGCAGGCTTACTCCGACGGCGAAGATCACAACCCGATCCACGCGCTCGAGCGCGGCGACTGGACGGACGACGAATTCGAGCTGGCGCTGGCCAGGGAGCTTGTGCTGGAGAACGGCGGCCCGGTCGCCGGTCCGGGGCTGCTCGCCCGCATGTTCGCTGGGCAGACGCTCGACGAGGCGATGCTCGCCCTGTTCCGCAAGCTGAAGGCCAGCGGCGTGCCGACGGGGCTGCTATCGAACTCGTGGGGCGGCGGTTATCCGACCGAGCTGTTCCCTGACATGTTCGACGCGGTAGTGATCTCGGGTGAGGTGGGGATGCGCAAGCCCGAGCCGCGCATCTTCCTGCACGCGGCGCAGTTGCTTGACGTGGCGCCCGAGGAGTGCGTGTTCATCGACGACATCCACGCGAACATCACGGCGGCCGAACAGCTCGGCTTCACCGGAGTGCTGCACAGCGCGGCCGCGGACACGGCGCAGCAGGTAGCGGACCTGCTCGGCGCCGCGCTCGGGTAGGCGGCCCAGCCCAGCGCGACCGCGGGCAAGAGCGACCCCGTTCCGGGCCGAATTTGGCTAGCCTTGGCGCTTGTGGCTGACTATCCGCACCCGGCTAGCCCGGGCCGTTCAGCCAATATGCGGGCCAACCGGCGCAAGGACACCAAGCCCGAATTGGCGTTGCGCCGGGCGCTCCATAGGCAGGGCTACCGCTATCGCAAGGACTACCGCGTGGATCTGGCCGGTGCGCGGGTGCGGCCCGACATTGCATTCACAGCCCGGCGGGTCGCGGTTTTCGTCGATGGCTGTTTCTGGCACTGCTGCCCGCAGCACGGCAGTCAGCCGGCCGCTAACACGTGGTACTGGCAGCCGAAGCTGGCCAGGAACGTGGCCCGTGACCGCGCGGCCGACGCTGCCCTCGAAGCTGCGGGCTGGAGCGTCGTGCGCGTCTGGGAGCATGAGTCGCTGGACTCGGCTGTCGCAGCCGTCGTCGCCGCGCTTGCTGGCTCAGATGCGGGGATTAGCTGAACGGGGGATGGCCAGCCTGGCACACTCATAGGTCTATTCCGTAGCGCTTCGGGGCCTGTCGTGCGCGTCTATGTGCCTGCTACCTTGCCGGCCGTGGCCGAGATGCTGCGCGCCGGCGAGATCCATGGATCGCCGGTCCGCGGCTATGCAGTCACGCCCGCGCTGCGGGAGTGGTACTCAAGCGGTGATATCGAGGAACTTGAGTATGTCGCCATGATGCACGCGGCCAGGGATTCACTGCGACTGCTCGCCGCGGATCCGCGCGCGCCACGGCGCCGGGTCGTCCTAGCGGTGGATGTCCGCGATGCCGAGGTGATGGCCGCGGCGGGGTTTGACGAGCCGGGTCAGGTCCAGCTGAGCGGGCCAGTCCCGGTTCGTGCGGTAGCCTCCGGGCTGGTTGATGACTCAGCGGCCGCCGCCAACCTCGCCGACGCGATCGCGGCGCTGCCCAGCGCCGCGGCGGGGGACGAGGACGCCCAGTTCATCGTGGATGGCGCCGACGGGCACGAGCTCCAGTGGTACGCAACTCAGGAGCTTGGCGACCTCACGTCCTGAAACTCACCCGCCAGCCGCTGTGAGCCGGGTCGAGCTGGCTGCCGCTGGTTGTCTGGCGCCCCGCAAGCCGAGGGCGACGATCAGCGGAAATAGCCCTAGAGCGGTCGATGTGACGCGTTCGGCCAGGCCGAGGTCGCCGCCGCCAAAGCTGGCGAACAGCACCCAGCCCGACAAGACGGCGAAGAACGCCGTCACAGCCGTGCAGCCGTAGCTGCTCACGGCCCACGACGGCGCCGGCGGGCGCCTCGCGACGAAGATAGGCCAGATCGCCGTGGTGAAGACGCAACTCGTCGCGAAAGCGAGGTGGAGTGGCGACGGACCGGCTGCGGGCTCAGGCGTGCTCGCCACGCCGAACGTGCATAGCCCGGTCACGACCAGGAGAACGCGAGCGGGCATGCCCACTTGACGCAGCCCGGCGGCCGTGACGAGCTGGGTCGCCCCCACCAGGACCAGCGCCGCGGTCATGATCCAAGGATGGGTGCCAGGCTCTCCGGCCAGCACGCTCATGGTCTGCTGTACGGGGTTGTAGGAGGTCGGCTGCAACGCGCCGCCCACAAGCCAGCCACCTACGAGCAACACCGGGCACAACGCGGCTGAGGCAACTGTCCAGCCGCGGACCGAAGGGCTAAGGCCGAGCGCAAAGGCTGCCGTATGCGTAGGCCGTCGAGCGCCAGACCTGGGCAATTCGGTCAATTCAGCCGACGTACCCGCTGAACGAGGTGTATCGCCGTCCCCCGCGATCCGGCTGGGCGCGTGGACTGGCCGCACGAGCTGAGTCATGGCGCCTCCCCGTTAGCCGCGTGTGACTCAAGCTGCCGGGCGCGCTTTCGGCCCGCTTCCAGGATAACCGCGGCGGCTCGGAGCGCCCGGCAGCCCCGCCCAGAGGCCGATGAGCAGGCCGACCAGCGCTGGCAGATTTGGGTGGTCATGGCACCATGGGTATGCCGCCACTGTCGTCGGATTCGCAAGGAGCGCTGGCCATGGATGCTGTCACGAATGTCCCGGTTCCGGGCAACGAGGCGGTCAAGGGATACGCCCCTGGCAGCGCCGAACGCGCCACGCTAGAGCAGACGATTAAGGACCTGGCGGGCGAGCGCGCCGACCTCACCATGACGATCGGCGGGCGTCAGGTGCACGGCGGCGGTGCGACGATCGACGTCGTCCAGCCACACAATCACCGGCACGTGCTCGGACAGCTCCGGAATGCGACCGATGCGGAAGTGACTGCCGCGATCGAAGCGGCCAGGGCGGCCGCGCCGGGCTGGCGGGCGCTCTCCTTCGACGACCGGGCTGCGATCTTCCTCAAGGCCGCTGACCTGCTGGCGGGCCCGTGGCGGCAGGTGATCAACGCCTCGACGATCCTCGGCCAGTCCAAGTCGGTGTTCCAGGCCGAGATCGACGCTGCCTGCGAGCTGATCGACTTCTGGCGCTACAACGCGCACTACGGCCGGCGCCTGCTGTCTGAGCAGCCCGCGAACTCCCCCGGCACCTGGAACCGGATGGAGTACCGCCCGCTCGAGGGGTTCGTGCTGGCCATCACCCCGTTCAATTTCACGTCGATCGCTGGGAACCTCCCGTCGGCTCCGGCGCTGATGGGCGACGTGGTGATCTGGAAGCCGTCGCCCACGCAGCAACTCTCGGCGCACTACCTGATGCGGCTCCTGGAGGCGGCAGGCCTGCCGCCCGGCGTGATCAACATGGTGACGGGCGACGGCGCCGCCGTGTCGAACGTCGCGCTTCGTCATCCGGACCTGGCCGGGATCCACTTCACTGGGTCGACCGGTACGTTCCAGCACCTCTGGCGGACCGTGGGGGAGAACATCGCCGCCTACCGTGGCTATCCCCGGCTGGTCGGCGAGACGGGTGGCAAGGACTTCGTGATCGCGCACCCGTCAGCAGACCCAGGCGTCCTGGTCACGGCGCTCGTTCGTGGTGCTTTTGAGTACCAGGGCCAGAAGTGCTCGGCGGCGTCCCGGGCCTATGTGGCTCGCAGCGTCTGGGATCGGATGAAGGATCAGCTCATCGACACAGCGCAGTCCCTGACGATGGGAGATGTAGCCGCTGACCTGTCGCTGTTCATGGGCGCGGTGATCGACGAGCGGGCATTCGGTCGGCATCGCGACGCTCTGGCGCGAGCCGCTATCCGGCCGGCCATCTCGGTGCTCACCGGCGGAACTACCGACGATTCCGAAGGGTACTTCGTGCGGCCGACGGTGCTGACGTCGAGCGACCCGACAGACGAGGTTTTCACTCGCGAGTACTTCGGCCCGATTCTCGGTGTGCACGTCTTCGATGACTCGCAGTATGACGCGGTGGTGACGCAAGCAGCCGACATCGCGCCATACGCGCTGACCGGGTCGATCATCGCTCAGGACCGCGGCGCCATCGCGCGCGCGACCGAGGCGCTGCGATACTCGGCCGGCAACTTCTACATCAACGACAAGCCGACTGGGGCGGTCGTTGGACAGCAGCCGTTTGGCGGCGCGCGGGCGAGCGGGACCAACGACAAGGCCGGCTCGATCTTCAACCTCATTCGCTGGGTCAACGCCCGGACCATCAAGGAGACCTTCGTGCCGCCGGCGGACCACCGGTACCCGCACATGGCCTAGAACCTGCGGTCGTGATTACCGGGCGTGCGTGCTGGCGGTGAGTGGAACTAATGCGGCGTACCTTGCGTTAGTCGACCGCCAGCACCCGCAGCGCGGGCTGGCGCCGAGCGGCTCGCATGTTTGCCTCGTGCGTGGGCAGTTGAATTTGGGTCGTTCGGGCCTCAGGCGCCGGCCCGGCTGCGCGCAGTGGAGGAGACGCATGACCGACTACGTGCACGGTTCTGGGCTAGATCAAGCCCAGGCCACGGATCATGGCGCGGAGGACGCGCCGGATGGCGCCGAAGAGGCTGCGGATGCCTCGGAGAACGGAGACGGCGAGCAGGGCGGTTCTGGCCACGATGACCGCCGAACGCACTTGATCGCCGCGGCGCAGGCGGGGTGGATCGATGCGCTGACCGATCTCGGTGGCCGCAACACGCTCCTGTACTACAAGGATCGGCGGGCGGGCACACTCGACCTCGGTGCCGCCGATCCGACGGTGCTTGACCGGTTCCTGCGGACCGGTTCAGCCCGGCTCACGCGCCTGTTCCACGACGTCGACGCCCGAGCCGATGCGATTCGCCGAGTCCAGGTCATTTACCGCAAGGCCCGCGAGCTCCAGGAAGAGCGGGGCATCCGGGTCGGCTTCCTCGCCGTCGGCATGGCGCGCTGGGATGAGCTCTTCCTCGAGCCGTGCGCTCCCGTGCTGCTACGCGGCCTGACGATCAATCCGACGAGGGCCCGGCACGACGACTTCGATCTCGTTCTGGACGACGACTACGAGCTCAACCCGGTGCTGCTGCACAAGCTTGCTAGCGCGTTCGGCGCCGCAACAGACGACCTTGCGAAGGCGGACCCGGACAAGATCGAGGAGCTGCTAGCCAGGGCAGCTGGCGACGCCGAGGTGCCCGGCTTTCGCATCACGAACCGCATGGTCGTCGGCACCTTCACATACGCCAAGCTGCCGATGGTCCAGGATTTGCAGGTCGCGGGGGAGTTGCTCGGCGACAGCGACGTGGTGGCGGCCATCGCTGGCGATTCGGAGGCGCAGGAGTCCCTACGGGCCGACGACAGCGCACCGCAGGCAGTGGACTCGCCCGAGCGTGACTACTCGGTGCTGGACGCGGACTCGTCGCAGCGCAACGCGATCGACGCCGTTCTGGCCGGCCGCAGCCTGGTCATCCACGGACCACCCGGTACCGGCAAGAGCCAGACCATCGCTAACCTCATCGCCGCGCTAGTGGCGAGGGGCCGGAAGGTGCTGTTCGTAGCCGAGAAGCGAGCGGCCATTGACGCCGTGCTGTCGCGTCTGAAGGGAGCCAGCCTGGGCGAGGTGGTCCTCGATATTCACGAGGGGACCAAGGATCGCGTGCGCATCGCGAGAGAACTCGGCGACGCGCTCGATGAGGCCCAGCGCACGCCGGAGCCGGACGTCGGCGATCTGCATCGTCGGCTGACCGACCGGCACAAGCGCCTGGCCCGCCACGTGTCTGCCTTGCACCAGCTGCACCAGCCGTGGGGCCTGACCCCGTTCCAGGTCCAGTCGGCGCTCCTCGGCGTGCCTGCCGAGGCTCGCGTTAACGTGCGACTTGCCAATCCTGAGCAGATCGGCAAGGAGCAGGCCGACCGAATCCGAGACGAGATCCGGGAGTTCGCCCATCTGGGCGGGTTCGCGCTTCGGCCGGGCACCACGCCGTGGTTCGGTGCCAGGCTGCGCGACCGCGAGGATGCGCGGCGCGCGTGCGAGCTGGCCGTCCGCCTCAGCAGTCGAAGCTTGCCATTGCTGCTGGATCGCGTCGCCAAGGCGGCGGCGGAAGTCGGCCTGCGGCCGCCACGTGCGTATCCGGATGCGGCGGCAGTGATGCTGCTGCTTGCCAGCGTTCAGGCAACTGCGCGACTATTCGGCGTTAGCGTCTACGCCGCCGATCCGGCCCGGCTGGCGGCCGCGACTAGCGACGGGGCTGGCCTCAATTTCCGCGAACGGCGCGCACTGCGCAAGCAGGCCCGGGCGCTCGCGGGCGCAGGCGCCCTCGCCTCCGGGCGGTCTGGGCCAACAGGAGAGCTGACCGATCAGCAGCTGTCAGCCGTGCTGTCAACTGCAGCCGGTGAGCTACGCGAATGGCTGGAGCTGCGGACCGACGGCGGCCTGCCGCGACTGCCACGACACATGCCTGAGCTGGTGACGCTGTTTGCCGATTGCCAGGGTCAGCTCGACGCTCTCGGTGAGGTCGTGAGTCTGCCCGCGGATCCGGCGCCGCTGCTGGCGGAGCTCGCGGCCGATCAGGACACGGCGTGGCGGCTGCCGAGACTCTACGAGCTGGCCAACACATTCGGGGACTTGTATCTGGGGGCGCTGATCGATGAGCTGGCTCGCCGTGAGGCTGGGCCAGACCTCGCCGCGGGCGCCTTCGAGCACGCTTGGTACTCGGCGATCCTCGACCACATGCGGGTACTGGACCCGCGCTACGCGGCTGATCGCGGCGACGCCCTGGACGAAATCGCCGGCGACTTCCGCGTGCACGACGTCGAGCACCTCGTCGCTAACCGCGCGAGGGTGCGGCGGGCTTGGGCAGAGTCCCTGCTCGAGGCCTGTGACCACCATCCGCTGCAAGCCAGGGTCGTGCGCAAGCAAGCGGCCCTCCGGCGTCGTCATCTGCCGCTGCGGCGGCTGCTCGACCAGGCCAGCGACATACTTTTCGCGATCAAACCGTGCTGGGCGATGTCACCGCTGATGGTCAGTCAGGTGCTGCCCGCCGCCAGGGTGTTCGACGTGGTGATCTTCGACGAAGCGAGCCAGATTGTGCCCGCCGATGCCATTCCGGCGATCATGCGTGGCCACCAGATCGTGGTCGCCGGGGACGACCGGCAGCTGCCGCCGACCAACTTCTTCCGCCAGGTCGGCGACCCGGACGACGACGGCGATGAGGAGGACGAGACGTTCGTGTCATTCGGCGCTGGTTTCGAATCGGTGCTGGATGCGCTCCGGCCGCTGCTCCCGACCGCGCCGCTGACGTGGCACTACCGAAGCCGCGACGAGCGCCTGGTTGCGTTCTCGAACAGCCGCATCTATGGCGGCGCGCTCACGACATTCCCTGGTGTACTCCGCGACGACTGCCTGCGGCACGTCGTCGTGGCCCAGGGTCCTGGCTCTGGTCAGGAGACTTCCGTTGACGCGGAAGTGGAGAAGGTGGTGGCGCTGATACTCGAGCATGCGCGCAACCACCCCGCCGAGTCGCTGGGCGTGATCGCGCTCGGCATCAAGCACGCTGAGCGTATCGACGCCGCGCTCCGGACCGCGCTCGCAAATCTCAGCGTCCTGGCCAGCCATCAAGAGCCAGATCGGCCAAGCGGCCTTCCTGCGGTCGCCCATCGGGATAACGACAGGCTGGAAGCGTTCTTCGCCGAGGACGTGTCCGAGCCGTTCTTCGTCAAGAACCTTGAACGGGTTCAGGGCGACGAGCGAGACGCCATCATCTTGTCGATCGGATACGGCAAGCACCCCGACGGCCGGATGCGATACCAATGGGGGCCACTGTTGCGCGATGGCGGCGAGCGGCGGCTCAACGTGGCGGCAACCCGCGCGAAGCACAGGCTGACGCTCGTCAGCTCGTTTTCCGGGCACGACGTGGACCCTGACCGGGTCAGGAAAGCCGGCGCGAGGATGCTCGCCGACTACCTGGAGTACGCGAGTTCCGGTGGCTCGGCGCAAGAGGCGACAGGTGCCGCCGAGCTCGACTCCTTCGAGGCCGACGTGCGCGACCGGCTGGCGGCAGCCGGCATCACCGTGGTCCCGCAGTATGGCGTCGGCGGATACCGAGTGGACTTCGCCGCCATGCACCCGGAGGATCCAGGCCGAATGGTGCTCGCCATCGAGGCTGACGGTGCGACCTACTGGCAGTCCGGCAGCGTCCGGGACCGGGACCGGCTGCGCGGAGAGCACCTGCAGCGGCTCGGTTGGCGTTACCACAGGTTGTGGTCGACGAACTGGTTCGGGGATCCAGACGCCGAAGTCGCCAAGGTCCGGGACGCGTACTCACGGGCGGTGTCGCGGCCAGGGTCACGCCCGGCGCCGGGGGCGGGCGATGAATCTCCCAGCGGAGCGGACACCAGCGCCGGTGCCAGCCAGGGCAGCCAGGGCGCTGGCAGCGCAGGGCCGAGTCGCGCAGGCGCCACTGACATAACAAGCAGGAGCCTGGTGCCGGCCACGAGGGACCTCGCCCCGGCCACGAGGGACCTCGCCCCGGCCACCCGGGACCTTGCTCCAGTGCCGATGCAAACCAATCAAGTTGCGCCGATGGGTGATTCGGGCGAATCCTGAGTTTGTTGCATCATTGTCCGATCCGGCGGGTACGCTCGAAATGAACGGCTAGCTCGTCCGGAGGTGGGCCATGGACCGCTTGGTCCTCTGGAACATCGATCTCACCCTGCTCGACGTCGGCAGGGTGTCACGCGATGCTTACGCCGACGCCTTCGGCCGGGTGACCGGCCGTCCGCTTGCCGCCTTGCCCCAGCTCGTGGGTCGCAGCGATACCGAGATCTTCTTCGAGTCGCTGTACCTGAACGACGTGCCGACCGGTACCGACGAGGTTGCCGACGGTGAGCTACTCAGCCGGTACTGCTGGGAGCTGGAAGCGGCCTTCACGCTGCGCCAGGACGAACTGCTCCGCCAGGGGCGGCTGCTCTCCGGCGCGCTGGCCGCGGTGCAGGCGACGGCGACGCTGCCGGGCGTGGTCCAGACGGTCCTGACCGGCACGATCAAGCCCAACGCGGTGGCCAAGCTCAGGGCCTTCGGCCTCGACGGGTTCTTTGACCTCGAGATCGGCGGCTACGGCTCGGACGCCTACCCGCGGGGATCCCTGCTCCTGCTGGTCAAGGGGGACGCCGGGCACAAGTACGGCCGCCCGGTGAGCGATGACCGGGTGGTGTACGTCGCGGATAGTGTGCGCGACGTGGCGGCCGCGGCCACCGGAGGCGCCCGGTGCATCGCCGTCGCGACCGGTCGGGATATGGCCGCCGAGCTGCACGACGCCGGGGCGGATGTCGTCCTGCCTGACCTGGCGGACACCGGCCAGGTGATCGCGGCGATCGATCGGCTGACCATGGTGCCGGCTAACCGCTAGGACTTGTCCAGGATCTCCCAGGCATGATCGAGGGCGTGCCACGCGGCGCGGCGGCCGACGAAACCGGCGGGGCGCCGCGAGCGGGGTAGCTCCTGTAGCGGACGGGCACCGGCGCTGACCTGGATCTCCGCGAGAATCCTCGCCCTGACGTGGGCTAAAGCGGCCACGTCCGCTGGCGGGAAGGGCCGCGCCTTGAGCCCGAGCATCCGCGCGTGCACGGCCTCGGTTTCCCGCACATGAGCCACGATCTGATCGCGATCCCGGCCGCCGCCGCGCGGCCCCTTGCGCAGCACTGGTGGTGCGGCGGCGGCTGTCTGCTCAAACACGTTCCAGGCCGTCCGGATCAGCGTCACGAGCCGCTCAGCTTCCTGGGCCGCTACCGGCTCGCCGTCCAGAGCGGGTGCGACGTCGAGGGCCCCGAAGTCGGTCGTCGCCGACCCGGCGACCCGCTCCAGAACCTGGAAACTCGCCACCGCCTGCACAGGATCAAACGGGACGCTGGCCGCGGCGCATACCTGCGCGTATCGCGGCGCCGCGGCCGCCAGCGCCGAGAGTGCGGCCTGCTCGTCCCGGCCCGGCCGGCACCAGCCGGGCCATTGCAGCGCACACGCGAAGACCCGCCGCTCACCGGCCTCCAGGTAGACCTCAGTCACGCTCCCATCTTCCTTGGTGGCGCGCCGGGATCCGGGCAAGTCAGCGCCGGCCGCATGCGATCAGGGACCGCGTGAGCGGTGCGCCGGCCTGCCAGGCAGAACCTCAAGGGGGATCGCCCGGTCTGTGTGGCATAGTCACAATGGATGAAGGGATGCCAGGGCTCGGGGAGCCGCATACTGGTATATAACAGTCCAGTCGACGATGACGGATTGCCAACCAGGTTGGGGGGCGTAGGGCGTGGGTAGCGACCTGGCGCCAGCCGCCGGGCGCGAGCAAGGCGAGGCGGCTGGGCTGGCGTCAGCCGGCCGAGATTACGGCGACACCCTCTGGCAGCCTTCGACGCAGTCGGCGGCCCGCGCCGTCGTCACCAGGTACGTGGGATGGCTCGCCGATCACGGCGGCCCAGTAGTCGGCGCGCCGGGCGGCGTGCCCTCGTACGGCGACCTCTGGCAGTGGTCGGTCGACGAACCAGCCGCTTTCTGGTCCTCCATCTGGGACTTCTTCGGGGTTCTCGGGACTCGCGGCGGCGGTCCGGTTCTGACCGGGCAGATGCCCGATGTCAGCTGGTTCGGCGGAGCCAGCCTCAACTATGCACGGAACGCCCTCCACCGGGCCGGCGTCGATCCCGCCAGCACCGCCGTCAAGTACAGCTCGGAGGCCGGCCGCCGCGGCGAGCTTAGCTACGGCGAGCTCCGTGCGCACGTCGCCCGCCTGCGGGCCGGCCTGGCCGAACTCGGCGTCGGTCTGGGTGACCGAGTCGCCGCCTACCTCCCGAACGCCCCCGAAGCACTTATCGCCATGCTCGCCACGGCGAGCCTCGGCGCGATCTGGACGTCCTGCTCTCCCGACTTCGGGCCGCACAGCGTCATCGACAGGTTCGCCCAGATCTCGCCGAAGGTCTTGCTCGGCGTCGACGGCTACGTCTACGGCGGCAAGCAGTTCGACCGCCGGCCGGAGCTGGCCGCCATCGCTAACGAGCTGCCCGGCCTGCAGGCGGTCATCCTGGTCGACTACCTCGGTACCGGCGCCAGTGACCTGAGGCTGCCGACTGGGGTCGCGCTGCTGGACTGGGCCGAGCTTGGCGCGGCCGCGGCCAGTTCGGCCGGCACAGTCGAGCTTGGCTTCACCGACGTGCCATTCGGCCACCCGCTGTGGGTGCTGTACTCCTCCGGCACCACAGGTCTGCCGAAGCCGATCATCCACAGCCACGGCGGCATCGTCTTGGAGCATCTCAAGGCGTTGGCCCTGCACCAGGATCTGACCAGCGCGGACACGTTCTTCTGGTACACCACCACCGGCTGGATGATGTGGAACTACCTGGTCGGCGGGCTGCTGACCGGCGCCACCGTCGTGCTCTATGACGGCAGCGCCGGCTATCCGGATACCGGCGCGCTGTGGCGGCTGGTAGCGGAGGCTGGCGTGACCTACGCAGGCACCGGCGCGCCGTACCTGCTGGCCTGCATGAAGGAAGGTCTGCGGCCCGCCGCCGAGCATGATCTCTCGGCGTTGCGCGGCGTCGGCTCCACCGGCTCGCCGCTACCGCCCGAAGGCTTCCGGTGGGTCTACCAAGAGCTGGGAACGGGGTCGTCTGGCCTCATTCTCGGCTCGTTTTCTGGCGGCACCGATCTGTGCACCGGTTTCGTCGGCCCGTCGCCGCTGTTGCCCGTCCGGGCTGGCGTGATCTCCGGGCCATGCCTTGGCGCGAGAGTCGAAGCGTTCGATGCGGCCGGGCAGCCGGTCGTCGGCGAGGTCGGGGAGCTGGTCCTGACGCTGCCGATGCCGTCCATGCCGGTCGGGTTCTGGAACGACCCGGATGGCGCCAGGTACCGGGCCAGTTACTTTGCCGATTACCCGGGTGTCTGGCGACATGGCGACTGGATCATGATCCTGCCGGACGGCGGCTGCGTGATCTACGGCCGGTCGGACGCCACGCTGAACCGCGGCGGCGTCCGGATGGGCACGAGCGAGTTCTACCGGGTGGTCGAGCGGCTCCCGGAGGTCGCCGACAGCCTCGTCGTCGACACCGGGCAGCTCGGTCAGGAGGGGCGCCTGATCCTCTATGTCGTGCCAGCGGACGGGCACATCGTCGACGACGTGCTGATCAGGGCGATCAGGTCGCTGCTGCGGACCGAGCTGTCACCGCGCCACGTGCCGGACGAGATCAATCAGGTGCCCGGCATCCCGCGCACGCTGTCCGGCAAGAAGCTCGAGGTACCGGTGCGCAGGATCCTGCTCGGCACCCCGGTCGCCGTGGCCGCCGATCCCGACGCGCTGGCCAACCCCGACGTGCTCAGGTACTTCGCACCCGGGGGCGCGGTGTGACCGAGTCAAGCGGGCGGAGCTTCGGCGAGGAAGGCGGCCGGCTTACCTACGGCACGTACCTGCGACTCCCGCAGCTGCTAGCCCAGCAGCTACCCGAGGTGACCCCGCCCGCCCACGACGAGCTCCTATTCATCATCGTTCACCAGACGTATGAGCTGTGGTTCAAGCAGCTCCTGCATGAGCTGACCGCGGTCCGGGATGCAATGCTGCCGCGCCCGGGCCAGGCCGGCGGCCACGCGCAGGCCGACGACGGCAGGCAGACGCGGCTAGCGCGGCACTTGCTGCACCGCGTGCACGTGATCGAGCGACTGCTGGTGAGCCAGATCGACGTGCTCGAGACGATGACACCGCAGGACTTTCTCGAGTTCCGGGCGGCGCTCGCGCCAGCGAGCGGATTCCAGTCCGTGCAGTTCCGGGAGCTGGAGTTCCTGTCCGGCGCCAAGGATCCTGACTTTGTCCGCAGGTTCCGGGCCCTTACCCCGGAAGAGCGTGACCGGCTGACGGCCCGGCTCGCCGAGCCGTCGCTGTGGGACGCCTACGTCGATCTGCTCGCCGCGCGCGGGCTGCCCGTCGGCGATGACAAGCAGATGCTCGCGGCCCTAGTCAGCATTGCGCGCGACCGGCCGCACCACGACGACCTATGGCAGCTCGCCGAGGATCTGCTAACCCACGATGAGCTAGCCGGGCTGTGGCGGGCCCGGCACGTCCAGATGGTCGAGCGGCAGATCGGTACCAAGTCCGGGACTGGCGGCTCCACGGGAGCCCCCTACCTGCACCGGCGGGTGCCCTTGCGCTACTACCCGCTGCTGTGGGAACTGCGGGACTCGTTGTGATGGCCAGTCCGTTGTAACAGGTGCAACCATGCTGGAAACGGCAGCGAAGCCGGAGAAGGAGTGGGAAACATGTCGGACAGTGCGGGCGTTGCGAAGGCCGACGGCAAGCATGGCCCAGACAAGCCAGCACTGCTGTCGAAGGCAGCAGAATGCGCTGGCCGCCTTCCCGGCGTCGGTGACGTCTCCGTGTGCCTCAAGGCGTACTACCGGCATGTCGCGGTCGACGACCTGTCGGCAGCCGGGCCCGAGCGCCTGGCTGCCGTTACGGCCAGGCATGCGCAGCTCGCCACGTACCGTCCGCAAGGCCGCGCTCTCGTCGAGATAAGACGCGGTGGCGACGCTGTGCTTGACCCGCCGGCCGACGTCGTCGACATCGTTACGGACGACATGCCGTTCCTGGTCGACTCGGTGACGATGGAGCTGGCTAACCACGGTCTGGCGGCCAAGCTAGTCGTGCACCCGCAGCTTCGCGTCCGCCGGGATGTGACCGGCGCCCTGCGCGAGATCGTGGGCCAGGCGAGCGCCGGGCAGCTCAAGGATGACGGGTCCAGTCACGATGAGCTGGCCGAGTCGTGGACGCACATCGAGATCCCGCCGCTGGCCGCCGGCGAAGACGAAGCGCTAACCGCTGACCTGCGCCGGGTTCTCGGGGACGTGCGGGTCGCGGTCGAGGATTACGGCCGGATGCGCAGCCGGGCGCTCGCGCTGGCCGACGATCTCTTGTCGCCGACTGGCCAGGGGTTCGTTATCGCCGGCTCAGGCGGTGCTGAGGCGGGCGCGCCTGACTCCGGGGCTGACGCGCCCGCGGAGATCGCCGAACTCCTGCGCTGGCTGGGCGACGGTCATTTCACGTTCCTCGGGCACCGGGAGTACGACCTGGTGACTGGTCCCGACGGGATGGCGCTGAGCTTGGTCCCCGGCACCGGCCTCGGCATCTTGCGGCATGACCGGGTCGGTCCTGGCTCGTTCGCGCTGCTGCCTGAAGAAGTGAAGGCCCGGGCCCTGGAACCGCAGCGGCTCATCGTCACCAAGGCCAACTCGAGGTCCACCGTCCACCGGCCGAGTTACCTCGACTACGTCGCCGTCAAGCGGCTGTCACCAGCGGGCGAGATCGTCGGCGAGTACCGCTTCCTCGGGCTCTACACGCACGCCGCGTTCTCCGAGAGCATCAAGGGCATTCCGGTGCTGCGGCGCAAGCTTGCCCAGGTACTCGAGCTGTCCGGGATGGCCCCCGACAGCCACGACGGCAAGGAAGTCGCCGAGGTGCTCGACTTCTACCCGCGCGAAGAGCTGTTCATGACGTCGGCTGCCGACCTCGCCGAGATCACGGCGGGCGTGCATGCGCTGCGCGAGCGCCGCCAGACCCGGCTCTTCCTGCGCAAGGACGTGTACGGCCGGTATGTGTCCTGCCTGATCTACCTCCCGCGCGACCGCTACACGACGCAAGTGCGGCTGCGGGCCCAGGAGATCATGCAGCGTGCCTTCGGCGGCGCGTCGCAGGTCGAGTACAGCGTCCAGGTCGGCGAGTCTCCGGTCGCCAGGCTGCACCTCGTGGTGCGCGCCGACCGTGGCCGGCAGCTACCGGATGCCGACCCGGCGACGCTCGAGCGCGCCGTGGCCGCCGCGGTCCGGTCCTGGGACGACGATGTGGCCGCTGAGGCCGTCGCCGCGCTCGGACCAGCGCGGGCACGGCAACTTCTCAATCAGATCGGCGGCGCGATCCCCGAGACGTACAAGACAGACGTGCCGGCGTCAGCGGCGGTCACTGACTTCGCCCGGATCCTCAAGCTGCGGGACTCCGACCGCACCATCGACTTCGAGCTCTGGGAGTCCGAAGACTACGTCGGCGGCGTGCCGATCGAGCCAGACGACGACGTGCCCGACACCGTCAAGCGCGTGTGGCGGCTGACGATCTACCGGACCAGCGGGCCGATCACGCTCACCGATGTGTTGCCGCGACTGCAGCACATGGGCGTCGACGTCGTCGACGAGCATCCCTACGAATTCGCGGCTGCTGAGCCGTTCTGGATCTACGACTTCGGCTTGCGACGCAAGCCAGTTGCCGACGCGCTCGCCGGTGCGCAGGGCGACCTGATCTCGCAACAGCGCACCCGTGAGCAGGTCGAAGGCGCGCTCGCGGCGCTGTGGGACGGCCTGATCGAGGACGATGGCTTCAACGCGCTCGTCCTTGACGCGCAACTCACGTGGCGCCAGGTCGCAGTGCTGCGCGCGTACGCAAAGTATCTGCGGCAGGCCAACATCACTTTCAGCCAGGACTACATCGAGGGCGTGCTGCGATCGAACGCCCCGATAGCGCGGCTGCTCATCATGTTGTTCGAGTCCCGGTTCGACCCGACCAAGCAGGCCGGCGAGGCCGAGCGGAGCGACGCGCTCACCGAAGAGATCGCCGGGGCGCTCGACAACGTCGCCAGTCTCGATGAGGACCGCATCCTGCGGTCGTATCTGGGGCTCATCATGGCGACGCTGCGCACCAACTACTTCAGTACGGCTTTCGGCCCCGTTCCCTATCTTGTGTTCAAACTGGACGCCCAGCGGGTGCCAGATCTGCCGGCGCCGCGCCCGAAGTTCGAGATGTTCGTGTACTCGCCGCAATTCGAGGGAGTGCACCTGCGGTTCGCTAGCGTCGCGCGGGGCGGGCTGCGCTGGTCGGATCGCCGCGAGGACTTCCGCACCGAGATCCTCGGCCTGGCGAAAGCGCAGGAGGTCAAGAACTCGGTCATCGTGCCGTCCGGGGCCAAGGGCGGCTTCGTGTGCAAGCAGCTGCCCGATCCGGCTGGCCGGGAGGCGTACCAGGGCGAGGTGCTCGCCTGCTACCGGATGTTCATCTCGGCGATGCTGGACGTCGCCGACAACCTCGAGGCTGGTCAGGTCATCCCGCCCGAGCACGTGGTGCGGCACGACGCGGACGACCCGTACCTGGTCGTCGCCGCGGACAAGGGGACGGCGACGTTCTCGGACACGGCGAACGAGATCGCGATGAGCCGCGGCTTCTGGCTGGGGGATGCGTTCGCCTCCGGTGGCTCGGAGGGCTACGACCATAAGAAGATGGGCATCACCGCGCGCGGTGCGTGGGAGTCGGTGAAGTTCCACTTCCGGACCCGCGGCGTGGACGTGGACGCTGATGACTTCACGGTGGTCGGCATCGGTGACATGTCTGGTGACGTGTTCGGCAACGGGATGCTGCTGTCGCGGCACATCAAGCTCATCGCTGCGTTCGACCACCGGCACGTGTTCCTGGACCCGGACCCCGATCCGGCGGCCAGCTTCGCCGAACGCGAGCGGATGTTCCACCTGGCCCGGTCGTCCTGGGCGGACTACGACAAGGCGCTGATCTCGGCTGGCGGCGG
This sequence comes from Streptosporangiaceae bacterium, assembly GCA_035472835.1. Taxonomy (GTDB): domain Bacteria; phylum Actinomycetota; class Actinomycetes; order Streptosporangiales; family Streptosporangiaceae; genus JAJYUU01. The sequence continues at coordinate 103,207 of DATIOU010000175.1, forward strand.
CGTGTGGCCGCGGTCAGCGAAGTCGATTCCCTTGTCGCCGCAGGCTCGGATGGCGCTCGGCCTGAGCGACAGCGAGACCGCGCTGGCGCCTGACCTGCTGATCTCGGCCATCTTGACCGCGCCGGTCGACCTGCTCTGGAACGGCGGCATCGGTACCTACGTCAAGGCGACCAGCCAGTCGAACGCCGACGTGGGCGACAAGTCGAACGACGCCGTGCGCGTCGACGC
>DATIOU010000176.1:0-2957 GCA_035472835.1 Streptosporangiaceae bacterium
GGACTGCGGGCACGGCGCGCTGACGGCGCTCGTTGTCGCCGACACTCGTCGTTCTCAGGGATTTGCCAGGGCTGACGGCGTGGAATTATGGATGGCATGTACGTGCTCGGCGGGTCGCGATCAAGCAGCGGCAAGAGGGCAGGCCCGACTATCTACGAGCTGAACGCTTCCGGTGATGGACGCTCCTCGCGGGAGATCCCACGGCTGGTCGGGGCCGGGCTGGCGATCACTTGGTGCGCGGGGCGGCGCGAGCTCATTACGATGACGGCACTCGAAGTGCTGTCCGGGATTGGTGTCGCGGCCGAGTTGGTGGTGGGCCGGCGCGTGCTGGGGGCGATCCTGGCCGCCCAGCACACCAGCGCTGGCCTGGCCAGCGTCTGGCCGAGTTTCGCTCTGCTCGCCGTCATCACGGCGGTCCTTGGCATCGCCGGGGTGGTGCTGCGCGAGCAGCAGCGGATGCTGTCCGAACTCGTCTCGCGCTACGCCCAGGATCGGATCCTCGACGTGACCTGCGCGGTCGAGCTGGGGGCCTTCGACCAGCCGGACTTCCACGACCGGGTCGCCCGGGCGCAGGCGGGGGTGATGAGGGCGCCGCAAATGGTGTTCGGGTTGCAGGGGCTCGGGCGGTCGATGGCCGGCGCGATCGGCGCTGGGGCCGCGTTGCTCGCAGTGGCGCCGCTCCTGGTGCCCATAGCGCTGCTGGCGCTAATCCCCGGCTGGCTGGCCAGCCACCATCGGGGCCGGGCCTTCTATCACTTCGGCTTCGTCATGACCCCCCGCGACCGCGAACGCTCCTACCTCGCCAGTCTGCTGACCGCGCGGGATCCGGCGAAAGAGGTCCGGGCATTTGGCCTGGCCGGCTTCCTGCGCGCCCGCCATGACCGGCTCTACGACGAGCGGATCGCGCAGATGCGCCGCATCTCAGGCCAGCAGCTGCGGGTCATGGCGGTCGCCGACCTGGCCAGCGCGGCCACGATCGGTGCCACGATCGCGGGCATCTTGTGGCTGGCCGCCTCGCACCACCTGGCGCTGTCCTCTGCGGCCGCGGGCGCGGCCGCGCTGGTCCTGCTCGGCCAGCGGCTGGCCTTCGCCGGGCAGAGCGCCGGGACACTGCAGGAATCGGCGATGTTCATCGACGACTTCCTCGCGTTCACTGAGCAAGCGCCGCGCCTGGAATCGCGCCAGGCCGCGCCGCCTGAGCCGAGTTCGGGTCTGTTCGGCCCGATCGAGGCACAGGGGGTGACATTCAGCTATCCGGGGTCGGAGCGAGTCGCGCTGCGCGGCGTCTCGCTGCGCATCGAACCCGGCGAGGTGGTGGCACTGGTGGGGGCCAACGGCTCGGGCAAGACCACGCTGGCCAAGCTGCTCGCGGGGCTGTACCTGCCCAGCGAGGGACGGGTCTGCTGGGACGGGCGGGACACGCGGGACGTGGACCGACGTAAGCTGCTGGCGCACACCGCGGTGGTGTTCCAGGATTTCATCCAGTACGCGCTGTCGGCTGGCGACAACATCGCGCTCGGGCGGCACGAGCGGGCCGGTGATACCGCAGCTATCGTGCAGGCGGCCGAGCAGGCCGGGGCGGCCAAGGATATCGCCGGGTTGGCTGACGGGTATCAGACGCTGCTGGGGCCGGCGTTTATCGATGGGACCGATCTGTCGACGGGGCAGTGGCAGCGGGTAGCGCTAGCGCGAACGTTCTTCCGGGACGCGCCGTTAGTGATCTTGGACGAGCCGACGGCGGCGCTCGATGCCAAAGCGGAACATGAGTTGTTTGCGCGGATCGGGGAGCTCTTTGCGGATCGTTCCGTGCTGTTGATCTCACACAGGTTCTCGACAGTGCGCTCGGCGGACCGGATTTACGTACTGAACGAGGGGTGCCTAGTGGAATCGGGGACGCACGAGGAGCTGCTGGCAGCCGAGGGGACGTACGCGGAGCTGTTCTCGTTGCAGGCTTTGCCGTATCAGCCGACCGGCGTCGGTGCGCCAAAAGGCCGGCCGTGATCAGGCACCGCGAGCAATCCGACGCGTGACACCACAACACAAAAGCCTGCACCGGACAAAGGCGACCGGTCGGTGCCGCTCGATGACGGATCGCCCAAGTTGCTGCGCGGGGCGCGGGGGCGAGCGCGGTTGCCGACAGCGTAAGCAACGATTGGTACTTCACGACAACGCAATATCGTCACGATCCAGAAGAACTCGCCACAGCAGCCTGCTTTGCTACCTCCTTGGCGCGCTCCTCCGCGTAACGCTTGTACTCGTCCCGGATCTGCGCGAACACGTTCCGGTCGTACTGCGACGTTGCCGCGGCAAACCCGCGCTCTGCCGTTGCGATCTTCGCTTCTATCTCCTCTAGCGTAAGCGCGGCCATGCCGGCATCATCGCAGCAAGGCGTCGATGTGGCCATGGCCTAGCCGAGACTGGTGCCCGGACCGGTGCTTGGATGCTCGATGACCGCGTCCGCGCGGGAACACCAGGGCGGTGTGACGGCTATCGAAGAAGTGGGCCGGCAGGCGCGTGCTCAGCTGGCACGACCCGGGGTGGCCGGTTGTCTCGGCCGGGGTCGGTTTCATCCCGCACTCTTCACGGTATGCTGGCGAACATTACTAGCAAGCTGATTCTGGAATCGCGGAACATGGCAACGAGCTGGACGTTCCTCACCAACCACGCACGAGTTCTCTTGTGCATCTCAGGCGACCCCGGGATGCGGCTGCGCGACATCGCCGACAGAGCTGGCATCACTGAGCGCAGCGCCTACAGCATCGTGCAGGATCTCGCCGAGGCCGGATACATCATCAAGGAGAAAGACGGCCGCCGTAACCGCTACAGGATCGAGGCGGACCTGCCCTTGCCCGAACCCAGCAGCCAGGAGCGGACGGTAGGCGAGGTGCTGGCGCTTCTAGCCGGCCGCGACCAGCTCCCGGCTGGCCAGTAGCGAGGCTCCGGCGCGCTCACGACAT
>DATIOU010000177.1:0-16171 GCA_035472835.1 Streptosporangiaceae bacterium
GTCGGTGAAGGCGTCGCTCTCGGCCTCGCGTGCGCCCAGCCCGGCGAATGCCAGGTGCAGTACGGCCGCGCGCATCTCCGTCCCGATCCCAATCCCACGCCGGCCCGGCGCCAGCCACGAGAAGGTGGAAGCCGTCCCGAACTTGGTGAACTCGGACCCTTTCAGGTTCCTGCATTCCGATCGGCTCGCCGTCCAGCAGCACCACGAAGTACAGCCGCCAGAAGCTCTGGTCCACGCGGGCACGCCCCGCCCAGATAGCCCGCAGCCACCGCCACTCGCGGTCGGGACTGTCCGCGTACAACGACATCGGGTCGTCGAACGGCCACGGCGCGGCATCGGCAACGCCGGCGCGGACAACCGGGACCAGCCGCTCCAGCAACTCATCCGTTGCCCCGGCCAACGTCAGCCGCGGCGTCCGCACCTCAAGGTTCAGCGGAGGGTATGTGTGGACCACACCCGGACTGTATGCAGACAGGGCGCCGGGCGCACCCGACTTGCCATTCGGAAGTCGCAGGATACGGGAGCCGCTGCTGCCCAGATCCGTAGACCATCGTCTCCCCTCACCACAAGATCGGCAGAACACGGCTTAGCACCGTCCCACCCGGCGGGCCCGCGATAAAATTTGCCCGCCATGACTGAGCTCGGATCCGTCGCCTGGCCGCCTGCCCCGATCAGGACCGAGAGGCTCGTGCTCCGTGCGCCCGAGGCTCGGGACCGTGCCGCATACATCGAGCTGCTTGCCTCGCCAGAGGTGCACACCTACCTCGGCGGTCCCCGCGCGCGTGACGAGCTTGAGCGCGAGACGCCTGAGGTGCCCGAGCGGCGCCCCGGGCATTTCGTGGTCGATCTCGACGGGGCGATGATCGGCCAGATCCTGCTCAGGAGGAACGCGTTGATTCGCCCGGCAGCTGCCGAGAAGGCCGATCTTGGTTACCTGTTCCTACCGGAGGCGTGGGGATTCGGGTACGCCGCCGAGGCGTGCGCGGCGGCACTCGGCTGGCTCGCCGACGCGCTTCCCGGCGAGCCGGTGATGCTCGCCACCCAGACCACCAACGTCCGCTCAATGCGCCTCGCGGCGAAGCCGGGGTTCACCGAAGCAGAGCGGTTCGAGGCATGGGGTGCCGAGCAGTGGCTCGGCATGTGGTCTCCGGTCACGCCGTCGGGCTGACCTCGAGCCGCAGTCAATTAGGCCAAGACCGCGGACGAAACCCGGTGCCTCCGGCGGCGACCTCCGGCTCCGGGATGAGCGGGGAGACCACGGGCAAGACCACGGGTAGTAGACGCGGAAGCCTGACCAGCCCATCACCATCGACCCAGATAATTCGAGGACAACCCGGGGGCCAATCGGCCGCGACGTCGGCTCCTGGCGGAGCGTGTCCGTAACGTCAACGACCTCGAACTCCACAAGATCGTTCGACTCATCACGCCGGTCCTGAGCTATCTCTGACCTCCTCCAGCTGCACCCAAGGGCGGTACGCCAGCCGTCTCCCCGCCGTAACCGCGCGGGTGTCGTGCCAGTCAGCGCACCGCGGCGAGCAGATCGCGCCGATGCCGCTGGCACCAGCGCCGGGCTCGGCCTGCTGGCGCCGCAACCGCGCGCCAGTGATCGGCAAAGCCCTGGTGTCCGGCGGCGGCGGCTTCGGTAACAATGGCGTAGGTCCAGTCGTGATTGGGGACAACAGCCTCGGCCACGAGCCTGCGCTCGGCGCGAGTCAGCCCGCAGGCTTCGACGAAGATGCTGAACCGTTCCAGAGCGCGGCCCTGTCGGCCGTCAGTGATGTCGATGTCGTCCATGAGCGGAGCCCAATAGCGCGCCGCTGCGGCCACATCCCAGACTGCGCTACCAGGACCAGCCAGATCGAAGTCGATCAGGGCCACGGCTTCGCCGTCACGGAACACCAGATTGGCTGGGTGCACATCATTGTGGCTGACCAGACCGGCTCGGAACGGGGCCGGGATCGGCCGTGGCCATTCGTAACCGGCCGGGTCGAAGGACGCCGCGGCCCGGTGATAACGGCGCACTAATGTGGCCACGCTCAAGAGGGCGGCGTCGGTGAGAGTATCGGCGGGCAGCGGCGGGACCGCCGCGTGGCCGTTTATGTAGGTCAGCACCTCGGTAGCCGCGTTGAACGCCAGGACTCTTGGCGCGCCGTCGAAACCAACAGCCGCGAGGTGAACAAGCAACGCGTGGGTTCCGGGCTGACAAGGGGCAGTCGGCCTGATGACAGTGTCCCCAACTCGCACGACAAGGCCTCGGTTGGCCGTGCCGCCTGGCAGAGGCGCGCCCCTGCATGTCGGGCCGTGTTCGCGATGGGCATGTTGGCTAACGGTCGGTGATGCTGCCGTCAGCGCTCGTGCCGCTAGCGATCCTTCGGTCAGCGATGCTGAGTAGCGCGCGGGCGAGGCTCGCGTGGGTGACAAGGCCATGGACCATTTCCCCTCGGATCGCGGCGTAGACCGCAGGGCTCTTAGCAACGCCATAAGCCACGGCTAGGACGAGCGGGATTCTTTCGAGCGCCGATCCTGGCGTCACAATCATGCGGCTGTCGAGCGGCGTCGGCACAGGTCTGCCGTCCGCCCCGATAAAGACCCCGGCCATCTCGGCGCATACCCCAAGGTCGGCAAGGGCGTCGCGCTCCGCCGGAGTGATCGCGTCATAAATCGTTGACAAGCCGGCCGCCCAGGCGCCGATCGCAACGACGGCTATGGTTACGGATGGCACCAGCGAGAACGCCCCGGCTATGTCGGCCTGTCGCCTGATCGCCGCTGCTGACTGGGCATCGTCCAGGATCATCGGCGCATAGAAGACGTGCGCGGGGCCGCCGCCAATGCGTGCCACGGCACGGACCAGGTCAAGCAAGTCCCGGCCGTCCGGCGGCGGCACGGCCCCGGTCAGCTGGACGATCGGGCAAGGCGGCAGCTGGGTCAACGCGGCCGCAAGGGCGCTCAGCGCGCGCGACCAGGACATGCCCAGCACATCATCGGGCGTGATGATGTCCATCAGCGCCTGACCCGCAGCTTCGCCTAGCCGGCGGCGCAGCGCACCTTCGCCGTCGGCGCCCGCATCGGCACTGGCTTCCGGGAAGTCGAAGACGAACGCGTGCTTGAGGCCGAATGCCGAGCACAGCTCGGCCGACAACCCCGCGTCCAGGCTGCCGCCGGGGAGCCCGATCTCGATGCGAACCATACCGGTTTCGCGGGCCGAGTCGAGCAAACGAGCCACCCGGAACCGGCTGATGCCAAGTCGGTCGGCGATGTCGACCTTGGACACGCCCTCGAGGTAGAACTGCCGCGCCACCCGCGCGGCGAGTACGACCTCCGACGGCCGATCCGCCGACAATCCGGTCATAATCCCCTCCAGTCCATCCTGAACTGGCCGCTCATTTGAGCCCCCAGATCTCATATTGGCAGCATTTCTTGACTTTGCCCAGAAGGCCGATCACTCTGTTCATATCTGAGCGTACTCCGCTCAGATGAGCAACCGCTTGACGCAGTTCCTGGCAGCTAGGAAGCCTGCCAGCTCCCGCCACATCACTCATCGTTGCGGAGGTACATCCCATGAGTTCGTACGCGTTAAGGCTCCGCGCGCTCGGCGCACTCGGTGTGGCCGGATTGCTGGCTATGGCCGCATGCTCCACCAGCGGCGGCAGCACCACCAACAGCAACTCCGGCGTGGTCACAGTGGCCGTAGTTTCGAACCCGCTGATCACCAACCAGATGATCCCGCTGACCAAGTCGAACTTCGAGAAGAAGTACCCAGGGATCACGGTCAAGTTCGCCACCTACACCGAGGGGGACCTGCGGGCGGCAATCGAGAAGAACGTCAGCACGCACAGCAATGCGTTCAACGTCATCATGATCGGCCCGTACGAGACACCGCTGTTCGCCAAGAACGGCTGGCTGACCAATCTGTCCACGCAGTTCATCGCGAAGGACCCCAGCTACGACGCCGGTGACCTCCTGCCGCCAATCGCAAAAGCGCTGTCCTACAAGGGCGACCTGTACGCGGTGCCGTTCTACGGCGAGTCATCGATGGTGTACTACCGCAAGGACATGTTCGCGAACGCCGGGCTCACTATGCCGACGCACCCGACCTGGGCGCAGGTCCAGGGCTTCGCCGCGAAGCTCAACCAGCCAGGAAGGGTTTCCGGGATCTGCCTGCGCGGTCTGGCTGGCTGGGGCGACAACATGGCAGCACTCGATACCGTGGTCAACACCTTCGGCGGCGAATGGTTCAACAAGGCCTGGCAACCGCAGCTCACCTCGCCGGCGTTCGAGAACGCCACAAACTTCTACGTCAACCTCGTGCGCAAGTACGGCGAGCCGGGTGCATCCAACGACAGCTTTAACCAGCTGCTGACGCTGTACGGGCAGAGCAAGTGCGCGATGTGGTACGACGCCACGGTCGCCGCGACGTCGATCGCTACCGCCTACCCGTCAGTGGCGGCTCAGACCGGCTATGCGTTCGCGCCGGTAAAACTCACCAAGTCGTCTGGCTGGCTGTGGACCTGGTCGCTCGGCGTGCCACAGGGCACAGCCAACGAGGGTGCCGCCTGGAAGTTCGTGTCCTGGGCAACCGGGAAGTCCTACGACCAGCTCGTCGCAGCGAAGTATGGCTGGGCCGCGGTGCCGCCAGGCACCAGGACGTCGCTGTACAACACACCGCAGTATCAGCAGGCAGCCAAGGCATTCGCTGGCATCACTTTGGCCTCGATTGACTCCACCGACCCTGAACACCCGACCCTGAACCCGGTCCCCTATGTCGGCATCCAGTACGTGGATATCCCGCAATTCGAGAGCCTGGGGTTGCAGGTAGCCCAGCAGATAGCTGGCGCGATCGCCGGCACGGAGACCGTCAGTCAGGCCCTGAAGGCGAGTCAGGCTGCCGCGGCGGCGTACACACCGGCACAACTAGCGGGAGGCTAGCGAGCAAGGATGGGGTCCCGGCGGGGATCAACCTGAGCGGGACCCCATCAGCCACGCGACATCGTCAGAAGGGCTATTCCGTGACGGTACTCGAAGGAGTCGCGGCGCCGCCTCCCAAGATCGAAGTCCGGCCGCGCGCAGTGAGCCGACGGGAGTGGTGGCTACGTCGTATCCCACTGCTGCCAGCGCTGATCTACGTCGTAGTCATCACCCAGATCCCGTTCGTGGTCACGCTCTGGTACAGCTTCCAGAGTTATTTCTGGGACGTTCCGGCTGGTGCGCATTTCAATGGGCTGAACAACTACAAGACCGTCTTCACCAACGCCGCATTCCGGGGATCGCTCCTGCGCTCGGTGTTCATGACGGCGATCGCCGTGATCGTGGCCATGATCCTTGGCATCGCGCTCGCGGTCCTGCTAGACCGCAAGTTCCTCGGCCGGAGCATCGTGCGGACGCTGATCATAACCCCATTCCTGGTAATGCCGGCCGCAGCGGCTTTGGTGTGGGCATCGCCGATGCTCGACCCGAACTTCGGGTTGGTGAACTACCTGCTTGCACCGTTTGGCGTCAACCATGTCGCGTGGCTCAGCACGTACCCGCTCGTCTCGGTGATCGTGGTGATGATCTGGCAGTGGACACCGTTCATGACGCTCATTGTCCTGGCAGGGCTACAGAGCCAGCCGCCAGACACGCTCGAGGCAGCCAAGGTTGATGGCGCCGGCGCCTGGGCTACGTTCCGCGAGCTGACGCTCCCTCATCTGCGGCCCTATATCGAGCTAGGCATCCTCCTCGGCTCGATCTATCTGGTCAACTCATTCGACGCGGTCAGGCTGATGACCAACGGCGGCCCGGGTACAGCGACCACCAATCTGCCGTTCTATTTGTACCAGCAGGTCAACTACGCCTATGACGTCGGCGGTGCGGCCGCCACAGGAGTCGTGACAGTCATCTTGACGATCATCGTGGCCACGTTCGCGCTGCGCATGTTCGCGAGGGTCTTCCAGTTCGAGGAGGCGGCACGATGACCGCGCTACCGATTCGCGCTGGGAGTCGGCCAGGCCAGCTGCGTACGCTGTCGGGTCGCGTAGGGTGGGGGATCGTCGCATGGGTCGTGGCGATCGGGTTTTTCTTGCCGGTCCTATGGATGGTCATCACGGCCTTTAAGCCGGAGTCAGCCGCCGAGACCTGGCCGCCTAAGTTCGTCTTCACCCCGACGCTCGCGGAGTTCCGCCTGGTCTTCTCTGGCATGGGCCCCTTCCTCACCCACTCGGTGATCGCGACGGTCGGCTCGACGATCCTCGTGCTCGTGCTCGGCATTCCGGCCGCGTATGCACTGTCGGTGCACCCGATCAAGCGGTGGCGCGACGGCCTGTTCTTCTTCATCTCGACGAAGATGCTGCCGATTGTGGCCGCGATCGGGCCCCTGTACGTGATTGCCCTGCACGCGCACTTGCTGGACTCCATCTGGCTGCTGATCATCCTCTACACCGCAATGAACTTGCCGCTAGCGATCTGGATGATCCGCTCCTTCATGCTAGAGGTCCCGAGCGAACTGCTGGAGGCTGCGCGCTTGGACGGGGCCGGCCGTATTAGGGAGATCGCCAGCGTTATTTTGCCGATCGTCACGCCGGGGTTGGTATCGACGGCGCTGATTTGCGTCATCTTCGCGTGGAACGAGCTATTCCTGGCGATCAACCTGACCGTCACGAACGCGGCCACCATGCCGATGTTCCTGATCAGCTCCGTTCCGCAGGAAGGGTTGTACATCGCCCATCTTTCTGCGGCCGCCACGGTCGCCTCGGTCCCGGTGATCCTTGTCGGCTGGATCGCCCAGCGGTCGCTGGTCCGTGGTCTTGCTATGGGGGCAATCAAGTGAGTGGTCGCGCACGCGCCGGCGGAAAGGCGGGAGGTCTTCGATGGCTCAGGTGAAATACGTATCGGCGAGCCGGGTTTTTGCCAAGGACGCGCCTCCAGCGGTCGATGCGCTCGACCTGGATATCGACGATGGCGAGTTCATGGTTCTCGTCGGGCCGTCCGGGTCAGGCAAAACCACCGCACTTCGGATGCTCGCGGGACTCGAGCCACTCGACGGCGGGCGCGTCGAGATCGGCGAACGCGATGTCACTTTCGCTCCGCCGAAGGATCGCGACATCGCCATGGTGTTCCAGAACTACGCCTTGTACCCGCAGAAGACGGTCGCCGAGAACATGGGCTTCGCACTCAAGATGCAGGGCGTGCCCAAGGACGATCGAGCCCGGCGGGTGCGGGAGGCAGCGCGGCTGCTGGACCTCGACGATAACCTGCTGGGCCGCAAGCCTAAGCAGCTCTCCGGCGGGCAACGGCAGCGCGTGGCCATGGGCCGGGCCATCGTGCGCGAGCCCAAGGTCTTCCTGATGGATGAACCGCTATCTAATTTGGACGCGAAGCTGCGAGTACAGACCCGCGCCCAGATCGCCGAGCTGCAGCGCCGGCTCGGCGTCACAACCGTCTACGTCACGCACGACCAGGTCGAAGCCATGACGATGGGCCACCGGGTGGCAGTGCTGAACGGCGGAAAGTTGCAGCAATGCGCGACGCCGCGCGAGCTCTACGACGACCCCGTGAACCAGTTCGTCGCTGGGTTCATCGGCTCGCCCGCGATGAACCTGCAGACCGTCCCGCTCGTCGAGGGCGGGGTGCACATAGCGGGCACTACGCTGCCCCTTCCCCTGCTAGTGCGGACCGCCGCGCTCGAGTCAGGCCTCAGGGAGCTGGTGCTCGGCATCAGGCCCGAGCACCTGCACCTTGCGGACGGTGCGGGTGAGTTGCCCGGTGAGGTGCTGCTGGTTGAAGAGCTGGGCGCGGACGCACTCCTTCATGTTCGGCTCGCGGGCGGCGGTCAGGCCATGGTCGCGCGGACCGAAGGACGCAGGCCCCCGGCTCGTGGACAACACGTGACGTTCCACGTCCAGCCGGATGACGTCTTCGCGTTCCACCCGAGCACTGGCGACCGCCTCGCGGCCTAGCCGCAGGCAAGAAGTGTTGCAGCACACCCGGCCCCGCGGAGGCGTGAAATGCCCGATCTAGTATCGCCGCAGCCGCTTACCGCAAAGACCCTGCCCTACTGGCGCAGCAGGCTGCCAGCCCCGTCCTACGATCGTGACCGCGTCACGCCCGGCGTCGTGCACGTCGGCGTCGGCGGATTCCATCGAGCACATCAGGCCATGTACCACGACCTCCTCATGAATAAGGGCAACGCACTGGACTGGGGAATCTGCGGAGTCGGGGTGATGGCGGCCGACCGCTTGATGAAGGAGGTGCTGGACGCCCAGGATGGCCTCTACACACTGGTGCTGAAGCATGGTGACGGCAGGTATGAGGCGCGGGTGATCGGCTCGATCGTCCAGTATCTATACGCCCCCGATGACCCAGAAGCGGTCATCAGGAAGATGGCCGCCGTATCGACGCGGATCGTGTCGCTGACGATCACCGAAGGCGGCTACAACGTTCATGACGCCACGGGAGAGTTCGATGCGGCCAACCCGGATGTGCTCCATGATCTTGAGCCCGGCGCGGTCCCGCGAACAACCTTCGGCCTGATCACCGAGGCCCTGTGGCGCCGCAGGAAGGCCGGCCTCCCGCCGTTCACGGTCATGTCCTGCGACAACCTGCAGGGCAATGGCGATCTGACGCGGCAGGTATTCACTGCCTTCGCCAGGCTCCGGGATCCCGAGCTCGGGGACTGGGTCGAGCATGAGGTGCGGTTTCCAAACTCGATGGTCGACCGCATCACGCCGGTGACGACTGACGCCGACCGGGCCGAGATCAGGGAGCGGTTCGGGCTGGACGACCGCTGGCCGGTCGTCTGTGAGCCCTACAGCCAGTGGGTTCTCGAGGACGCCTTCACCGCCGGCCGGCCGCGGTACGAGGAGGCGGGCGCCCAGGTCGTTGACCGGGTCGAGCCGTATGAGCTTATGAAGCTGCGACTGCTGAACGGAAGCCACCAGGCCATGTGCTATTTCGCCTACCTGGTTGGCTATCGGCTGGTGCATGAGGCGGCGCAAGACCCTCTGTTTCGGGCCTTCTTGCTCGGTTACATGGACGAGGAAGCTACGCCGACGCTCGCACCGGTGCCAGGAGTGGATCTGAGCGGCTACAAGCACATGCTCATCGACCGCTTCGCCAACCCGGAAGTCCGCGATACCATCACGCGGTTGTGTGCGCAGAGCTCGGATCGGATCCCGAAGTGGCTGCTCCCAGTGCTCCGCCAGCAACTGGTCACCGGGGGCGAGATCAGGCGCTCGGCTGCGGTAGTGGCGAGTTGGGCGCGCTACGCGGAAGGCGTCGATGAGCGGGGCGACCCCATTGAGGTCGTCGACCGCCTCGGGCCGAACCTGACGCGGCTCGCTCGATGCCAGCGGGACGACCCCGACGCGTTCATTGGCAACAGGTACTTGTTCGGGGACCTGGCCGAGGACGAGCGATTCGTCACTGCCTACCGTTCAGCGCTGGCCTCTCTGCACCAGCGCGGGGCACGCGCGACCCTTCAGTCCTTGATTTGATCAGTACAGCGTCGAGCCCGGCCGACGCTCGGGGAGTCCGCAGCGATGGCGCAGGCCGAGCACGCCATGCTCCGCCGGCAGATGGTCTGGCCGTGACGGCGTAACAACTGGCTGGCCCGCTTCAGCCCGGGCACCTTGACTGGCAGCGATGCGCCGGCCCCGGCCTGAGCTTGTCGATAGCTGGCCGAGTAAGAACGCATAGCCCGGTGTGGTCAGGACGCGCAATCTATTGGCTTCGGGTGGGCGCTCGACTCTTCAAGTACGTCCAGCAGCGCCGACAGATCAAGCACGCGGGCGAGCCTAGTTGCGCTGCATCACTGCTGCTTGGCGACGGTTAGGAGGACGAACGAGTCCTCTTGGGCGGCGAGACACTGAGTTGGGTCCGGGGGAACAGGCTGCACGCGCACAAACGGCATCCCCCAGTCAGCGGCCAGCTGCGGCGGTCAGCGTGACCGCCGCAGGCGCATTTGCCGCCGTGGAGCGGCGCAGCGGATGTTCCGCGCAGCTGCCGCGAGCCTGCGGGGCAAGTACGGTCACGACGCCGTCCACGGCACCGAGAACGGACTGCGCGGCGCCCCGGACACCCAAGTCGCGGCTACGGCCCGCGCCGAAGGCCGCGCAGATGTAACCGAGAACGTCACCGACTTCGCCGGGTCATCGGAAACGCCGCGCCCTCGGCGTAGTCGCAGGTGCCGTCGGCCTGGAACTGGCGGGCCGCGCGGACCACCTCGGCGCCGGGCTTGAGCAGCTGGACTGCGACGGCCTCACCCTTAAGCTGGCCGTCCGGGTCGAAAGACTGCCACGACTGGGCCACCGGCAGGACGAGCGGTACGCTCCAGCCACGAAGGGACCGGGCGATGAAGTCCATCGTGTTGATCGCCTGCAGCCTCTGCACCCCTCCCGCTGTGGTGACCAGGCCGATCGGCTTGTTGGCCACGTACGGCGGATCGTTCTCGGCCAACAGGATCAGCCAGTCCAGCGCCTTCTTGAATGCGCCGCTCACCGACCCGTGGTACGTGGGGGGCTCGACCAGATCAGCGCGTCAGCCTGGTACACGGCCCGCGCCAGCTGATGAGCGGCCGGCGGCGGCGCGTGCTCGTCGCTAGACAGCGGCAGGCTGAGGTCCCGGACCCAGATCAGCACGACCTCGGCACTGTTGGCGGCAGCTCCCTCCATGGCGACCTCCAGGGCAGTCCGGCTGGTGGACATCTCCCGTAGCGAGCCGCCCAGTCCTACCACGCGTACGGATGTCATGCTTTGTTCCCCTCCGGAGGCTCGTTACCCATCCAGCGCCGACGCGCCGCTAATCGTGACCAGCTGTCGGCGTCACCGTACTCGCGTAAGAAGTGGCCTCGGCCAAATTTGGGCTCTAGCCAAGTGACTGGCGATCACTTAGTTCTGGTGATTTTGTCCGCTTAGAGCGTGTCGTCGGCCGATCGGAGGATGTGAAAGGCCGACCACCACTCGGCGTCCGATCGTTGGGTCGGGGCCAAGTTCGCCTAAGGCCCTCCGCTGACAGCATTAGATCGTTCGGAATATGGGAATGACCGAGATCCGCCGCCTGCAATGTCAGATCCAGGCGGGCCACAGCACTCTGCGCGTCGGGGGAGCGTAATGCAACGGGTCGATGTGCGACTGGAGGACGACCTTACTGGCGGCCCAGCCGACGAGACAGTCAAGTTTGGTATCGATGGCCGCTCTTACGAGATTGACCTTAACGCCCGGCATGCCGCCGACCTTCGCCGCCAGCTCGCGCGTTTTCTCGAGCACGCAAGCCTGGTCCGGCCGGCGCATCGACGCCCGCCGGTCCGGACGCTGGCAAACCGGGCACGCAGTCGCCAGATACGCGCCTGGGCGGAGGAGCAGGGCTTGGACGTCTCAGAACGCGGGCGCTTGCCCCGCGAGGTCATCCAGCAGTACGAGAGCGAGCACCGCGCTTCGCAGCAGTCCGAGCGGACCGCGCGTCACCAGGGCGTTCGGCGCCTGGCCGCATCTACCCGAGCCCTCAAGCGCGCGCCGAGCAGGGCTGGCCAGTCAGGGCGAGGGCAACGCAAAGGCCGGTAGCCGCCATTCAGCGGCCAGGGTTCCGGGCGACAGGCTGTTCCGCTCTCAGCCCAGCGAAGGGGCCGTAGCTCTCTCGCGACGGAGAGCGAAGCCCGCACTCAGAGGCCTCTTCCGGATGTAGCCCCGTCTGGGCGATGGACTTGCCCGGCTCGCCATGTCGAGGTTCCGACAGGAGGCTAGGTGGACGCGCGGCCATATCCGGTCCGCCGGTAGTCCTCGTCGGGTCACCGTGCCGCAGGCGTGCCCGTCGGCGAACCCTGCTGGGTTGTTCTCGCTGGCATTGCCCGTATCGTCGTGTCTATCGTCTTTTGGAGCACGCGAGGCAGCCGATGACAACGGCCGCACAGATCAACCTGGTCGACCCCGACGTCTACGCTCGAGGCGGGCCTCCGCACGAGCAGCTCGCCTGGCTCCGCGAGCACGAACCGGTCTTCTGGCACGCGGACGGTGGCGGTCCGGGATGGCCCGGCTTCTGGGCCGTCACCCGGCACGCTGACGTCACCGACGTAATCCGGCATCCGGACATCTTCTCCTCGGTCCCCCGCACCGCGGCATTCCGCGAGTGGAGCGACCCAGCCGTGGAGCGGATGCGAGCGATGATGATCAACATGGATCCGCCGCAGCACACCCGGTTGCGCGCTTTCGTCAACCGCGGCTTCACACCGCGCGTGATCGGGGGCCTGCAGGACCACATCACCGGCATCTGCCGCGATCTGCTTGAGGGTGTCGCTCGGCGCAGCGAGGCGGACTTCGTCGCGGAGATCGCCGCCCCGTTGCCCACGCAGGTGATCTGCGAGCTGACCGGGGCCAGACCAGAGGACCGGGACCGGATCTTCGAGCTGTCCAACCGAATGGTGGGCTTCGACGACCCGGAGTTCAGCGGCTCGCCAGGCGAGCAGGCGCACGCCGTAACGGAAATGTTCGGCTATGCCACCGACCTAGCGCAGCAGCGCCGGGCGCAGCCACGCGACGACATAGTGACCAAGCTGCTTCAGCCAGACGATACCGGCCGGGTGCTAACGGACTTGGAGTTCAACTTCTTCTTCTTGCTGCTGATCGTGGCGGGCAACGAGACCACGAGGAACGCTGCAGCGGGCGGCATGCTCGCGTTCTTCGACCACCCTGGGCAGTGGCAGCGGCTGGTGGCAGACCCGTCGCTGGCCCCGTTGGCGGCCGAGGAGGTTATCCGCTGGGTCAGCCCGGCAGTCCTGGTCAGGCGCACGGCCGTCATCGATACCGAGCTGGCCGGTCAGCGAATTCCGGCCGGCGACAAGGTGGTCGCCTACCTCGCCTCGGCCAACCGCGACGAGGATGTGTTCACCAACCCGCACCTATTCGATATCGGGCGGAATCCGAATCCGCATATCGGCTTCGGCGGCGGGCCGCACTTTTGCCTAGGCAGGCACTTGGCCGCGCTGGAACTGCGAACGCTGCTCCTAGCGCTGGCCGAGAAGACGCCGGGCATCCGGCCCGGCGGCCAGGTCAGCAGGCTGCGGTCCAACTTCCTCAACGGGATCAAGCGAATGCCCGTCCTGCTGGACGGCTCCTGAGCCGGCTGCGGCCGTGACGCTGGGATGGCAACGGCATCCTCGACGAGGCACTCGAAGCATGCGTTCGGTAACGTCGGCGGGTGACTCGCAGCTAGCCGCGCCCCATGCTCTTTGCCGGCGCCTCGCCGAGATCTGTGGGACACACCTCGTGTACCCAGCGGCCGTCTGCTCGCAGTCGCACATCCTGATCCGCGGTGATGACTGCTCCGCACCGCGCACATACCTGCCCGGGAGCCCGCGCCTCGTTGTCCTCTGGATCGAGGTACGCAAGCTCCCGATCCTCGCGATCGCGTTCCTTCAGCTCGCGCTCAGGCGCGTCTTCGCGATCTTGCGGCAGCCCGCCCTCGGACTGCTGCCTGAGACCCTCGGACTGCTGCCTCATGCGCTCTTCCTCGCCGTACTCGGGCGTCAACGTCATCGTGCTCCCCGGCTTGTATGCGGTCGCAGGGCATTTCCCAGGCCTCCAGTCTGACACCGCCGCTGGCCACTTTGCGCGCCATACCTGCGCGCTCTCAACGACGGATCGTAAGCAGCCGAGGAGCGGCATCGAGACGCTGTAATGCGCAGCATGCTGCCTGCCTGCAGACTTCCAGACGCCTGCGGGCCGTCGACGTCATTATGGGAAGCTGCGCGCACCAGCTAGGCGTGGTGCGGCCGGCGTGGTGGGTTCTTACCCCGCCGCGCTGGCTCTCTGGGCAGGTCGGCATCAGCTGACTACGATGCCTGCCGGTGTGGCGCCAGCGGGCAGCGAGGTCGGGGAGGTGGCCATACTCGCTAGACTTGCGGCCACTTCTTTCCGCGATCATGCCCGCGTCGACCGACACCGACTCAGCGCGACCAGCCCAGCAAGCCCGTCGAGCCGACCCTGACCAAGTCGACAAGGGCTTGGCAAGCCAAGACGATCCAGCCGAGCCCATAAGGCGGGACTTGGTCGCGTCGATTGATGCCAGGATCTGGACGGAACGGGGCTGCTCGCCCTGGCGCTGTGGCTCTAGCCGCGGGCTGAGTCGAGCAACGAGCGACAGACATCGCCGATGTCGACAATCCCGATGAGGCCGACATCGCTAATGACTGGCAGGTGGCGGAAATGTCCGGTCACCATGGCTTCTGCCGCCTCCTGAATGCTGGTTGTGGCGACGATGACCGTCGGGTCAGTGGTCATGAGATCGTGGACCCGAACCTCGTTGACGTCCTTCCCATCCGCCACCGCCTGGGCAATGTCAGCATCGGTGATGATGCCTATCGGCCGCATTGCCTGCTCGTCGTCAATAACCACCAGCGCGGTCTCGCCCGCATGCCTCATGAGATACGCAGCCCCGGCCAGGTGACCACTCGCTTCGACCGTCGTCAGCGCCGGCCGCATGACGTCCGCCACCATAGCCGGGGCATGTGACCCCCGCGAGGACGGCTGGCTAGACGCTCCCGCCATGATCCGCTCCGTTTCCGTGGGCTCCACGGTGATCAATCGAAGATCCCCGCACCTCCGATAACAAAGACCGGCGTGCAAGCAATCCCGGAAGCGAGCTATGGGCCTGCGCGGCTTCGTCGCGCCGGCTCCGGCTGAAGACCTGCGCCATGCTCAAGGGTCCTACCGCCATCAGGCCGACGCGAAACTGCGGAGTGATCCGCCGTGTGAGCGCGACGAGCGGGGCCGCTGCCGCCGCGCAACCGACCGGAGGTTCGCGACTGCGCCGGCGAGATTACTGCCCCGAGCGCCGCGATGATGCTGCGCACCAAGATGACTCGGCTGGCAGCGACCAACCACCGAGTGCCGACTTCGCCGGGACGGCGCAGCTGACGTCAGTTGTCCGCACCTAGGGCTGCAAGAACGCGGAGCGGGTCCAGGTAATCCCGCCAGTGGGTGATCTTGCGGTCCTTGATGGTGACGACTGAGACGTAGTGGTTGCCATAGGGCCGTCCCGTCGCAACGGCCTTGCCCTCCGAGGCGTACTCGAGCGTGACGGTGCCATCGTCAGCACGGTGGGTTCTAAGGTCCAAGCACCGGTCGAGGAAAAATGTGTTCTGGTAGCCGCGGTACAGCTCGATCAGGTTGTCGCGGCCGACGATCCGCCGGGGGTAGTCCGGGACGGTGATGACGAACTCGAACACCACATCGCTGGCCAGGAGGTCGAAGAAGTGGCCGCCGTCGACCAGCCCAGCAAGCCCGTTCTCGATCACCCGGAAGAACGGCTCCAGAGCCTGGAAGTCTTCGATCCTGTCCACCGCCATCGTCGGCACTCCCTCGTCCAGGGTTCAGCCCCACACGGCTGCCGCGGAACGGCTGACTTGCCTGCTGGCATCGCTATCCGCCGATGCGGATAAGATCCGCCGGCCGGAGACGGTACTCCTGCAAGCGCAGGTTGTGGTATTTCTCTGTCTCGCCGACCCACTCCATGCCGATCCGGCGTACCGTCGCCATGGCGCGCATGTTCGCTGGCCGCACCACGGCAATGACCTGCTCCAGGCCTTGCTCAAATGCCCACCCCGCCAGCACCTTGCCGGTCTCGCTGGCATAGCCGTGTCCCCACGCATCCCGTCGCAGCTGCCAGCCGATCTCGTACTCATCATCGGGCGGCAGCGGCAGCAGAGTCGCCCCGCCGATCACGCTCTCGTCCTGGCGAAGCTCGATCGCCCACCGGCCAGCCGGTGTCAGCAGGCGTTCGTTCTCGGCCATCCACTGCTGCAGGACCACGCGCATGGCCGCTTCATCGCCGACCCGGTCCATCGCCGGAGCCAGCCACCGCGCCACCTCAGCATCGCCGTAGGAACTCAGCGCAGCCCCGGCGTCATCTGCGGTCCACCGGCGAAGCACCAGGCGCTCACTCACCAATCGCTCGGCCACTAGCTCACGATAGCTCGGACGGAATGACCGCTGCGCATTACCACCAGTCGCTGGCCGAATGATCCACCCGCGACGCTGACCCACGTGTGCTGTCGCTGCGCGCCCGAAATGTGCGGCACTCGCCTACTGTCTGGATGCATAGAGCCATGGTTGCCGAAGGTCGAGGAATTCGGGCTCACCGACACTGAGCTGGTTCATCTCCTCCATCTGTTCCTTCAGCTGAGGCGGCGGCTCCTTACTTTCGCCTT
>DATIOU010000178.1:0-10097 GCA_035472835.1 Streptosporangiaceae bacterium
TCCTCACGCCGCAGAACGCGTCGCTCGATGGACCGCGACCTTCTCCGGGAAGGGTATGAGGTCTATCCAGTCGTCGACGCGATCGGCGGCACGTCACAGAAAGGAGTCCGTCCGTGACCGACTATCCGATGAGCGCCAAGGTAGCGATCGTGACCGGCGGCGGGGGTGCGCTCGGCCGAGCCACCGCGATCAACCTCGCTGCGCGTGGTCTGACTGTTGTGGCGATTGACCGGAACGAGCAGGCGCTGCGCGAACTCCCCGGCAGTGTCGCCTGGCAGGCAGCAGATGCTACTGACCCCAGCGCGGCGCGGAGCGCAGTCGACAGGATTGCGGGCGACGTCGGCCCGCCCGACATACTCGTGAACACCATCGGGTCGTTCCACCCTGGAGACGCTGTCAGCACGACGCCCGAAGACCTGCATCTCATGGTCGACGTCAATCTAGGCCCGGCGTTGTGGCTCAGCCAGGCCGTAGCGCCGCACATGCAACGACGAGGTTCTGGCGCTATCGTGCACGTCTCCGCCCGCCCGGGACTGGAGCCGACCGCCGGAATGGCTGCCTACAGCCTGAGCAAGGCGGCCCTCGTGTATTTGACGCGGATCCTCGACCTCGAGCTGCGCCCGCGGGGCATCCGGGTGAACGCCGTGGCCCCGCAGCTCCTTTCCACTCCCGCAAACCAGGCCTCGTTCCCAGCGGAAATGCTGGCACATGCGGTCGCGCCCGAAGCAATCGCCGACGTCATCGCATTTCTGGTCAGCGACGCCGCCGCGCCGGTGAGCGGCGCGATTCTGCCCGCGTACGGCGCTTGATGCACAAATTGACAGGAGTAATCGCATGCCTGCCGCGAAGGAACTGCTTCACAGAAGCCTAAACGAGGTTTTCTCCGAGCGTGTCACGGTCCGGGATGGCCAGATGAGCATTCTCCGGACGTTGATCGCGCCCGAATCACGCTGATCCGGCGACCATAGTGGCCGGCGCAGCCAAAGGCAGGCATCAAGAACGGTTCCGACAGGCAGCCGGGCAGGTACAGCACGCGCAGGCACGCGGGCCTCGAGCCGCAGCAGCTGGCTCGTGGCGACCGTACTGGAGCCTGGCGACCAGCTACCTGTTCTCCGCCGCCTACGAGTCCGCCGAGTCGGGCGCCGATCTCGCCCGCGGGTAGCTAGCGCGGCCCGGGTGAGCCCGGCGTCAGGCCTGCTGGCCGGTAGCCTCGGCGGCCTGGGCGATGAGCCCGGCCATTGCGGCGGGCTGGGACACGTAAATGGCGTGGCTGCCCGAGTACACAGCGACGGTCGATCGGGCCCGCTCGCACATGGCCCGTTGCTCCGACGGCGGGATCATCCGGTCATTGCTGGCGACCAGATACCAGCTGGGCTCGATCCGCCAGCCCGGCTCGGTGACCGCTCCGCTCAGCGCGTTCACGCCCCACGGGACCTGGGAGTCGGCCATGAACGCGGCCTGCTCTGCGGGGTGCCGCCCAGGCGGCCATCCGGTCGGCAAGGGAGAGAGCCATGTCATTGTCGCCGCGCGCTGCGGCCATGAGCGCCCTAAAGCCACCCGGCCGAGGGGCAACGGGAGGACCAAGTTAGCCACCGGCGGCTCCCTCCCTCAGACGGCGGACTGCAGCCCGACATTACGCGGGGGGCAACCTATCGGCTGGCCCCAGGCCTGCCGAGTGCGAGCATCGAGCCGGAGGTATACGCTCCGGAAACGTCTTTCGCACCGGCAGTTTCGCGAATGATTTGGCCAGCGATCGGGGCAGTAGGTACGGTCGCAGAGGTGACCGGCAGCTCGGAAGACAACGCCTGGTGGGACTCGTTGTACCGCCCGGAGCCTTCGGCTGCCCAGTTCCCGCCGGTCCCGCCGGTCCCGCCGGTCGTCGAGCAGCGGCCACCGCGCGGCAGGCACGGACGGCGGGAGAGCAAGCGGCGGAAGCTTCCGTATGTGCTGGTCGCCGTGACGGTGGCGGTGGCGGCAGGTATCAGTGCCGTGCTGGTGCTGCCGCGACACGGGTCCACCCAGACCACGGGTTATCTGCCGACTGGCTCATCGCCCAGCCAGGACGCGCAGCAGACGGCTCGTGCCTTCCTGCGCGCCTGGGACGCGGGCCACCTTCAGCAAGCGGCGAACTACACCGATCATCCACGCGCAGCCCGGGCCGGCCTCACGGCTTTCGGTAGGTACCTCCACCTCACCAAGCTTGCGAGCACGGCGGGAACGGCGACCGCCGTCTCATCGAGCTCGGCAAGCCCTCGGGAGAACGTCACCTACTCAGCCAGTGCCAGCGTCGGCGTGCCGAACGGCGCTGCGGCCGTCACTGGAACCTGGCGCTACCACGCCTCGCTGGTCACCTATCGGGCGAAGCACTCCCAGTACTGGTACGTCGCGTGGGCGCCCGACGACCTGGCACCCAACCTCACCGCGTCCACTCACCTCGCGACCGCCCTTGTCGCGCCCCGGGTCACCTCGGTCACGGACGCCAGCGGAAACGATCTTTTCGGTTATGGTGACGCCGGCCTGCACAACATCGCCGTGGGCATCGAGGCAGGCGCGCCTCCCGGGTACGGATCCCCAGGCTTGAACGTCGAGATTCAGACCAGGACAGGGACGCCACTCGTCAACACCCGGGCCGTCGTTGTCCGGCCAAAGAACGTCGCCGGACTCGCCACCACGATCAGCCCAGCAGCGGAACAGGCTGCCCGGGCCGCTGTGAGCCGGCATAAGAACAGCTCGATGGTCGTCATCCAGCCATCGACCGGCAAGATCCTTGCTGTCGCCAACAACGCCGGCTTCAACGATTTCGCGCTCACCGCAGCCGTCGCGCCGGGTTCGACGATGAAGACCATCACGTCGACCGCACTGTTCAACGAGGGGGTGCTTACTCCGGCAAGCCACGTTGAATGCCCAAAGACCTTCACGATTCAGGGGATCACTTACCACAACGACAAAGGCGAAATTGAGCCGCCATCGACGCCGTTCCTCACGGACTTTGCCCAGTCCTGCAACAACGCTTTCAGTACGCAGTGGCAGCATCTGACCGGCGGCAGGCTGGCCAAGACAGTCAAGGATTATTACGGGCTGGACCAGAAATGGGACATCGGTATCGGCAGGCTGTCGGCGAGCTACTTCAACGCCCCAGCGTCAGCATCCGGCTCCGAACTGGCACAAGAAGCCTTTGGCGAAGGCTCGCTGACCGCTTCACCGATAGCGATGGCGTCGATCGCCGCGACCATCGACAGCGGGAGGTTCCACCAGCCTTTCCTGGTAGCCGGTGGCCCGCTGATCACTGCGAAGCCGCTCCCAGCGAGGACCGACGCCTGGCTGAAGCAGATGATGCGCGCCGTGGTCACGAGCGGCACGGCCGCACAGATCGGGTTCGGCCCGGATGTCTACGCCAAGACTGGCACTGCGGACGTCGACCGCCAGGGGCAGCCCAACAGCTGGCTCATCGCCTTCGAGCCGTCGAGGGACGTCGCCGTCGCCTGCCTCGTAGTGAACGCCGGTTACGGAGCCCAAGTTGCCGGCCCCGAGGTTAAGGCATTCCTCGACAACTACTGATCGAGCCCAAGTCGATCCTGGCCGGAGTGCAAGGACGCCGGCGCTTGGCGATCAGCTCGTCATGCTCGCAAACATGCCGGGCTCATAGGAGCCGCCCTTCTGGCGTACGATCACGCCGAGTCGATTGGCCGCGTTGATCATGGCGATGAGGCAGACCAACGCTGCTATCTGGTTGTCGTCGTAATGCTCGCGGACCTGCGCCCAGGTCCCTTCGGAGACGCCAGGGTAGGCGTCAGCAAGCCTGGTGCCCTCCTCGGCCAGCGCCAGCGCGGCCTGCTCGGCCTCGGTGAACACAGTGGCCTCCCGCCAGGCGGCGACCAGGTTGAGCCGCACAGCAGCTTCACCAGCGGCTGCGGCCTCCTTGGTGTGGAGGTCGATGCACCAGCCGCAACCGTTAATCTGGCTGGCGCGCAGCGCCACTAGCTGCTGGGTTGACTTGGGCAGCGGCGACTGCGCGATTACCAGGCTTGCGCTGGCGAACCGCTTGCTGAAGTTGGCGCCGATCTCGTTGTCGAACATGCTGAATCGGGGTCCCATGCGTCGTCCTCTCTCGTGGTTTTGCGTGCTGGACTGAACGAACACGAGACGCCGACGACCCGAGCCGCGTGACAGTGCCCGTCACAAATCCGCGAGGCAAGGTGTCTCGTGGGTAACCCAGCCGAGAGCGAACAGGAGCCACGATGTCCGGCATGTCGCAGGCCAAGCCTGATGAGTACGGCGGCATGAGCCGGCACGACCGCGCGAACCCCGCTACCGAGGCCTTCCTCGCGCACCGGAACCTGCTGTTCACCGTCGCCTACGAGATGCTCGGCTCGGCCGCCGACGCGGAGGACGTTCTGCAGGAGACCTGGCTGCGGTGGGCCCGCGTCGACCTCGACGACGTGCGCGATCGGCGTGCGTACCTGGTCCGGATCACGACCCGCCAGGCACTGAGCCGGCTGCGAACGCTCAGCCGGCGTAAGGAGTCGTACGTCGGTCCGTGGCTGCCCGAGCCGCTACTGACGGCGCCGGACGTAGCGGAGGATATCGAGCTGGCCGACAGCGTCTCGATGGCGATGTTGCTGGTGCTGGAGACCCTCACGCCAACCGAGAGGGCGGTGTTCGTGCTGCGCGAGGTGTTCGATGTGGCCTACGAGGAGATCGCCGAAGCCGTCGGCAAGAGCCCGCCCGCGGTCCGTCAGATCGCGCATCGGGCGCGGGTTCACGTCGCTGCACGCCGGCCGCGGGGAGTCGTCTCTCCGGCCGAGACCCGTGGCGCGCTCGAGGCATTCCAGCGCGCCGTCGAAACCGGCGACCTGCAGAGCCTGCTTGACATCCTGGCGCCCGATGTTGTTCTCCTTGGTGACGGCGGCGGAATCGCGCAGGCCGTTCCGGTGCCCGTCAAGGGAGCGCGACGAGTGGCCCGCTTGCTGACCGCCGGGCTGGGTAGATCCGCCGCGGCAGTCTCGCTGCATCCGGCCCAGGTCAATGGCCATCCGGCGCTGATTCTGAGGCTCGACGGCGGGCTCGACACGGTCATTGCGGTACGCGTCGACTCGGGCCTCATCACCGGGCTATACGCCGTGCGCAATCCGGAAAAGTTGTCGCGCATGGAGCGCGAGACCACTCTGCGCCGCTAAGCCCGGATGCCCTGCGGCCACCGCGAGCTTGTCGACGGCGCGACGGGGACACCCACGCTGTGGCTGAGCGCGCGGCTCGTACTGCGGCCAAGGTCTATTCCGGCTGGCTTTAGGTCAACTGGGCTGATGCCGTGGATGGGCTTGACGCTTATCCACATGGACCGCAGTCTGCGGCGTGCACGCAGACTTACCATGCGCGCACCGGCTCGGACTACCTTGACAACATCCAGGGCGCAACTGGCCTGCAGCTGCAGCACACGGGCGGCTGGACGCCGATTCGAGTACGCGGGCTGCCAGGCCGCGCGGCCGTCGGCGTGATCACCTGGCGCGAGCAGGGGCTGACCGACGCGATCTTGGCTGGCGGGGGAATGACCACGGGTCAACTTGTCGCGATCGCCGACAGTGCGCCTGGTCCGTGACGGACAGGAAGCGGAGGTCGCGATCAGGGGCGAGCTATCCGGGCTGACCCTGATCTCATCAGGCGCACGACCGGGTTAGGCAGGGGCTGATCCGGATCGACTGACGCCCCGGGCGGCGGCACTGTTGAGACGGGAAGACAAACACCGCAGACCTTAACCGCAACCAGTCGAACCTGAACGGAGACCGATCCTGATGCTTTGGATCATTGCCGTCGCCCTCATCGCAATCGTGGCCCTGACCGTCGTGGGCTTTGTCATGCACCTCATCTTCTCGCCCTGGCTGCTGGTGGCCATCGGCATTCTGGCCTGGATCAAGTTCCGCCCTCGTCGCTCCCGCCTGTAGCTCCGCATTCCGACCATGTGGAGTCAGCCAGGCTGTTGGCGCCGGTCAAGGACCTCATAGTGCAGCGCGCGCCGGTCGAAGTCAGCGAGCACTGCCTGCGCCTCGGCCGGCACGTGCGAGACCTGATAGTCCTGACCCATGAACGCTCTGACGCTCTCCAGGGTGTCGAACCACATCAAGGTCATGAATTCCACGTCGTGCTCCCGCTCGCGGCGGACAAGGTCGATCGAGTGGAAGCCAGCAATGCGGCGGGCCTCAATCCCCGGGATCACCTCGCCGCGGACGATGCGCTCGTACGCGGCGGCGTTGTCGTTGGTTGTCCAGCCCCGCCAGACACGGCAGATCATAGATTCGCAGCTTAAGGTCCGCTCGACGCGCGCGATAGCTGAACATTCAGCCAGGCGGGTGATCACCGGAGCTGGGAGGACCATTCGCGCCGTGCCCGACGGGCTCTCTTCTGCGTCGCTTTGCCAGCCAAAGCGCGACTCCCAGCAGCACGACGCCGACGATCGCGACTGCCAGCGGCGCGGCAACCGAGCCTGGCAGGTACCTGGTGGCGACATCGGGCACGACATAGAGGGTGCCAGCAGCCCCGATGCCAATCAATGGCACTTCGTGCATACGGACCCCCCCGACGAACAGGGCGGCGACGGTCGTCATTGCCAGCAGGACGCCCGCTGGTTGGTCCATGGCTACGATGGCGCCCGCCAGGGCGCCTGCGCCGGATAGCAGCATTCCGACGGACGTCGGCAGCAGGAGGCCGCGAAAGACGGGGATGCCCCACGCCAATGCGATCACCCACAAGGCGATGCCGAACGCGAACGGTCCGGCGTGCGGATCGATTCGGTCAATGGTGGTTTCGAGCACGGCGACTGCCGCGCCGAAGGCGGCTAGGTGCTGTAGCGCCGACTTGTTCCGCCACCACAACGGCACCGCATAGACCAGCGAGGCTCCCGCCGTGGTGAGCGCGCCGTCTGCATCCGCCAGATGAAGGTACTTGTCACTGACCACCGCCACGAATGCTGCAACACCTGCTGTGCTGAGCAGCCAGAGAACGCTGCGCAGGCGGGCTATCGCCGGATCGGCGTCGGTGCGCAGTGCCGCACCGGCTAGCAACAGGCCGACAGCAATGAGCCCGGCGGTTGCGGACTCGACGGATGTCGGGACGTTCTTCCAGATCTGATGCACGGTCACGACGATGGCGGTGATCGCGATGACCGCCCCAACGTAGCCAAGAACTTCGGCCACGAGCGGCAGTCTGCGCTGCGGCAGCGTCACGGCTCGCTCGCGCTCGGCAGCCTCGATGCGGCCTGCCTGGTCCACATCGATCAGGCCGGACGCCGTCCACCTGGCCAATAGTTCACGCAGCGTGCCAGGATCGGGTGATTCAGGCATGGGAAAGCCTCTCTGCACTGGGCGGCACATCGCCGCGATCCCATGCTCATGCCTGGCAATAACGCCGATCGAGGGTCGGAATACTCAGATCGACAGGGCTGATGTACTCAGTCGGTTAATGCGTCAGCTGCCAGAATCCGTCGGCTGCAGGTCAGCCTGCTAAGCGCGAGGCGACAGCTTTGAAGAATGTGTAACAGTAGGTTCCGTCGCGGTCGGCCGTCGGCCATGCACCGTCGTCGGGGACGCCTTCGGCCCGCCGCCGACGATCTGATCGGCCCGGCGCTAGGGCGCCGCATCGGTGGCGGCCTCCGTCCGACGCGCGAGGTGGACGGTAATGTCGGCGGCGATTTCGACTCTGTCTGGCAGGACCCGCATGATCCGGCTAAGAACGAGCTCTCGCTCCGCGGTGTGCAATTCGAGATAAGCCGAGATGGTCGACAGATGGCCGACGTAGTCGCGAGCGCTCATTGTCAAGCGGCGCTCGATTACCCATTGCTGAACTTCGGAGAACCACTCAGACCGTTGCAGCTCCGTTCCCGGCCACTGCATGTCATTTGTCGAAGGCGTTCCATCCGGAGGCGGAATCTCGTCGCTGTCCAAGAATGGTGCCCGGGCCACGCGAACTGTTTCCTCTACAGCTGGGTCAGTCAATCGGACTGGTCCACCGAACGAGGCAAAGACGCCACCCGGATCCAGCAGCGCGGCGATCCGCGGCCACCGACCGTCTGGGTTCGTCCAATGCAGTGCCGCTGCCGCATAAACCAGCCCGTAGCTGTGACCCGGCTGCAAGTCCTCAAACGCGGCTTGCGTTATGATGAGGTTCGCGGGCACGTGCTTACCCAACTCGGCGAGCATGGCGCCGTCAGGCTCCGTCGCGGTGACAACGATCCCCCGTTGGGCGAACAGACGAGTTGCCTTTCCTGTCCCAGCGCCAATCTCAAGAGCAGTACGAACCGGCTGACCCGCGTATGTCAGCACGATGTCGACTAGCCGCTCGGGATACCCCAGACGGAAACGTTCGTATGCCGCCGCGATCACTCCGAAGCTCAGTGCGCGCTCAGACATGCCGAGCATCCTGACATGATCCGTGCAGTCACGGCTCGGTCTTTCGGGCGAGCACGGGGGACTGGATGCACCTGCGACAATGGCGGGAGCGCTCGGAGTCGGTCAAGCGCCGGTAGTGCGGAAGAGGTAAACCCCCACTGTGACGCCGCTGACGGCGGTTGCTTGCCCGCTCAGGAAGATGCGGTCGCTGCTCGTTTCGCTGGTAACCATATAGAAGTACCCAGCGCGCTCCATGCGCCAGCCGACCTTCTCGATTTCGCCCAGAATGGCAGCCGAGCTCGAGGCAGTCCGATGGCCTTCAGCGCTGCCAAACCCTGCGCTGCCGACGTGACCGCCGACTTCAAGCTGGACCTCGAAGAACTGCTGTCCCGCCTCCTTTGCCGCCGTGGCCGCGCCGACCGGGGTTGCCAGGAATGCGTCGCGCTTCCGCTGCTCCTCCTCGGCCTTGGCCTGCTCGGCGCGAGCAGCCTGCTCGCGGGCTTGCTCTGCTTCGCGATGCTGGCGCTCGGCCGCCCGCTCCTCGGCGCTCTTGAACACCACGTCCTCCTCCTCCTTCAAGGTCCTGCACCTTTGAAGGTACCGGCGATGCCGAATCTCACCAGCTAAATTAGTCAGTCTTCGCCTACGCCACCACGTTCCAGACCATGCAGTCGTTTGCGCCTCGGCGCGGGCCGACGGGACCGGTCCGCCCGTAACCAGAACGCACGATCAGAACGCACCAGGGCCGGCATGCGCCGGCCCTGGTGCGCAGCTGCGTCGGGCTGCAGGGACCTCGTCTGCATTTTGTTACTGGCCGATTCCCGAGAGCAACCTCGATACTGAACCGGTGCTCTTCCAGCGCTACGACCGTTGCCTGGAGCCCATGGTCATCCGGCAGCACGGTGAACCGGTCAGGGGTGGCGGTGGTGATCATTAGGCGATGCTTAATGGAGATTGATCGCCCGGCAAACTCCGGGTGCGGTACGTCGCTGGTTAGCGAGTGCCCCGGAGCTACTGGCCATCACCCCGGCGTTGTTGATCAGCAAGTCGATCCGCGGGTAGGTGGCCCGCAGTTCGCCCGCGGCGGCGCGGATGGAATCCAGCGAGGTCAGGTCGAGGGGCTGGACCGCGACGTCCGCGCCCGGCGCGGCGGCCGCGATGCGGGCGGCGGCGCGCTTGCCCTTCTCGGTGTCGCGCACTGCCAGCACCACCTGCGCGCCGCGCGTGGCCAGAACCCGGGCGGTCTCGAATCCCAGGCCGGTGTTCGCGCCGGTGACCACCGCGAGCCGTCCCTGCTGGCCGGGCACGTCCTGGCTGGTCCACTTCGCGTTCATGATCCACCTCCCAAGACCTCGTGCTAACTATGACGTACGGCTTACTTCCACAGTAGGTTGGACGTCATACATAGGTCAAGGGTAAAATCAGGTCCATGCCGAGACGCACCGACAGCCGCTCCCGGATGATCCACGCCGCCGCCGAGCTGTTCCGCCAGCGCGGCTACAACGCCACCGCCTTCTCCGACGTGGTCCGCGACAGCGGCGCCCCCCGCGGATCGATCTACTTCCACTTCCCCGGCGGCAAGCAGGAACTCGCCCGCGAAGCCATCGCCAGGGCCGGCGACGAGGTCGAGGAAATGGTCGCCGAGGCCGCCCGCCACGCCGAAGACCCCGGGTCCCTCGTCCGCGCGCTGGCCCAGATCTTCGCCAGCCGCCTCGAACG
>DATIOU010000179.1:0-62802 GCA_035472835.1 Streptosporangiaceae bacterium
GCTCGGGCCGCCGGTCGCGGAGCACGTCGTTGTTCTGGCTGACCGCCTTGTCGAGCGCGGTGCCGAGATCACACTCGGCCAGGAGAGTGGCTGGCTGCGCCGATGCCGACCCGCACGCAGGTGCTGTGGCTCGTCGCGCCGGCGCTGCCCGATGCTGGCTGGCAGCGGCCAGCGCAGCTCGAGTGACCTGCCCGCCCGAGTGAAGGAATCTCCGCATGACCGAGACCGTGCAGTACTGCGTCGACGACGGCGTGGCGACGATCACGCTGAACCGGCCTGACAAGCTCAACGCGCTCAATATCGAGATGTACGGAGGGCTGCTGGCGGCACTCGACGAGACCGACGGCGATGACAGCGTCAGGGCGGTGATCGTCACCGGGGCTGGCCGCGCGTTTTGCGCTGGCGCCGACCTCAGCGGCGGGGCGAAGACCTTTGACTACGGCCCGGCCAACGCGGATCCGGAGGCGCACCGCGACCGGGGCGGCATGCTGGTGCTGCGCATCTACCGATCGCTCAAGCCGATCATCGCCGCCATCAACGGCCCAGCGGTGGGGGTCGGAATCTCGATGACACTGCCCATGGACATCCGGATCATGGCCGACAGCGCTCGCGCTGGCTTCGTCTTCGCGGCGCGCGGGATTGTCCCGGACGGCGCCTCGAGCTGGTTCCTGCCGCGGATCGTCGGGATCAGCCAGGCGCTGGAGTGGTGCCTTTCCGGGCGCGTGTTCGGCGCCGGCGAGGCGCTCGCCGGCGGGCTGGTCCGCACTGTCCGCCCGCTCGCGGACCTCCTGCCACTGGCCACGGAACTGGCCCGGGAGATCGCCGCCAACGCCGCGCCGGTGTCCGCCGTGATCACGCGCCATCTGCTCTGGCAGATGCTCGGCGCCGACCATCCGATGGTGGCGCACCGGGCCGACTCGCGGGCCATCTACGACACGGGCCGGATGGCCGACTCCGCCGAGGGAGTCGCCGCATTCCTCGCCAAGCGCCGGCCGAGCTGGACTCTCAAGCCCGGCACGGACCTGCCGGACTGGTTCCCGTGGCGGGCCGAGCCGCCGTTCTGACCCACGTCAGGCAAGCCACTCGACCCATCGACCAGAGGGGTGAGCGCGCGCGAGCAGCGTGCCGCCCTCGGCGGCCTTGTCGAACGTCCTGGCGCCGAGCACGGCGAACACGCCATGCGCCTGGTAGTCGGCCACCAGTGAGCCAGGCACTTCGAGGCCCTGCACGCTATCGCGGCCGCCTGGCCCGAGCGGGATAAGCGGATCGAGCGACAGCCACGTCACCGGCCGCGAGCGGCTCGCCTCGGACAGGATCGTGAACAGCTCGGCGCGCTGGGCGGCCGCCAGGAACACGGCCAAATACGCATCTGTGGCGATGACCGGCAGGTCCGGCGGCAGGCTCGCCAGAACGCCTGGCAGCGCGTCGACGGCGTCGCCGGCCACGATCCGCGCTGGCGATCGGCGCAACCCCTCGATCGCTGCGGCCAGCCTGGTCAGAGCGGACGCCTCCGGCGGCGAGCACGCCTCGAGCCACGCCCGCGCGGCCGGGTCAGCCAGGTCGATCGGACTCAGCTCGATCCCGGCGCGGCTGGCGATCAGCGGCAGCTCGGGCCGCGGCGGCGGGTGGTCACCCCGGACCTCGCACGTCAGCGTGAGCTCAGCGGCTGACGGCCCCGTTCCCTGTCCGCCGATTTCGTATTTGTACTGCTCGAGGTGGAGGCCAAAGCCTGCGCCGGTGCCCAGGTCAATCAGCGCGATCGGCCCGTTCGAATGGAGGGCCGCGATGCCGAGCGCGAGCTGCGTGCTGCGGGCCACCTCATTCATCTGATAGCGGTGACCGGCGCAGACCGCCATGATGTCCGGTAGCCGGGCCGACACGAAGCCGGCCGCCGCAGGGCCGAAGTCGTCGTCGAACGGCGGCTGCGGACGGCCAGCCACCGGGAAGTAGCGGGACAGCGGCGTCGGCTCGGCGCGCCGGACGAGGAAGGTGACCGCGGCGCTTCCGAGCAAGGCGGGCAGCCGGTCGGACGGCAGCGCGGACAGCGCCTCCAGCAGCTCGTCGTGGCTCGCGATCATGGTGAACAGCGCGGCGGTCAGTCGCCAGGATTCGGGCTGGTCGGGCGGCGACCAGCCGGCCGCGACTTCGAGCGCCTGGGCGCGGATGTCGTCAACGGATGTCACGTGCGCATGCCCCCCGGTCAGTCGCGTGCGTGCACCGCTGCGGCCGACACTACACGCGGCTGGCCCGCATTAGCTGCCTGTCGCGGCCAGGGCGCTCTGGTAGAGCGCCGCCATGCGAGTGCTGAACTTGGCTGCGTACGAGACCGATGCGGTCAGGCCGCCCTGCTGGTAGCCGCCGATCACGCCGATCACTGTATCGACGTTGGTGACCGGGTCGGCGGCGAGCAGCGGGCTGCCACTGGTGCCGTTAGTAAACCCGCCGCAGTCGAACTCGAACTGCGTCGGGCTGAAGTCACGCGCAGCGTTGTGGCAGGTGATGGGGTTGTCCAGAGCGTCGGGGTAGCCGGCGACCTTGACCCTCTGACCGGCCGGCACGCCGACGCCGAGTTTCTCACCGCCGGTGACTGTCTCGACGGCGGCGTTCGACCCCGCCTGGTGGACGACCAGAAACGCGAAGTCGTCATCGGGATCACTCGACGACAGCCACTGCGGGTCTTCGATGATCTTGGTGGCGATCCACTCGCCGTAGGGGCGCTTGCCATGCGCGTAGCCGGGGACGAAGGCCACCTGGCTGGCGGTCCGGCCGATGAGGCAGTGGGCGGCGGTGATGACGAGGTCGCCCGCCGGGCTGTCGACCACGCTCCCGGTGCAGAAATGGGTCGTGAGCTGCCCGGAGGGGGTCCGGAGGAACAGGGCGCCAACGGTCGACGCCGTCCTGTCCGAGTCCGCCGGAACAGGGGTGGCCCGGCCAGCCGCGGAACTGAGGACCAAGCCTGCGCTTATCCCGGCAATCGCCGTGAAACTGCCCAGAATCGACGCAACGATCCTGAACCGGCCCAGGCGCATCCGACCTCCACCTCAGTGCCCGCCTGGTGCAAGGCCTCGCCTTCAACCTGGGCTTTTACTCCGTCGAGATTAGAATACGGCGCAAAACTGGAATGTCACCATCACGGAGCGTCAGAATCTCCTGAGACTCGGGATCAGCCAGGCCAGGAGCAGGCCGCGACGGCGAGAGCCTCGGCCCGGTCATCGCCCAGCAGGAAACCGGTCTCGATGGCGGCGTCGAGCGAGGACTCGAACCTGCCGAGGTAGTCGGCCTTGCCGCCCGGATACAGCCGCGCGAGATCGGCGTCGCCGAGCTCTCTCGTCGTGCCGAACAGGAACGCGAACATCTCGCCGCGTTGCCCCGTTCCCGACAAGATGGCCGCAGGGACGTCGGTCCAGGGCGTGCGGATGCCGCCGGTGGCGACGCCAAGATCGTCGCGCCGAAGGTCACGGCCGGCGGAGACCTGCAGGCGCGGCGCCGACGGCGGCTTCGCGCGGCCGGCGACCCACGCATCGAGGTGCTCGACGGCGGCGCACTCCACGTAGTGGTGCTGCGGGCCGCTGTTGACCGGGAACTCCGTGTGGCCCATGAGGATGTCCGTAGTCGGCCGCAGCAGCTCGGCGAGGCGCGCGGCCGGCAGCGCGCCGTCGTCCTGGCCGCTGGCGAACAGCAGGTAGGTGTCGGCGTGCGCGGCCCCGGCGAGTTCCCAGTTCCGCAGCAGGTCGCCGTCGGGCTGCTCGACCCGGCCGCTGCCGAGCAGCGTCACGTCGGTTTCGGTCTGCAGCACGATCGCCGGCACACGCAGGTCGTCGCGGATGCGCTCGGCCCCGGCAGCACCCGGCTGAAAGCCAGTGTCCAGCGCGGCGCCGGCGCCGGTGCGCCCGTGCACGAGGAATCCGTCATACACGACGGCGAGCGGATCGACGGCGTTCACGTACGTGACCAGGAACGCGCCCGACTGGGAATGGCCGCTCGCGAGCAGGCGCGGGACCGAGGTGCCGGTGCGAGCCCGAGACAAGTCAGGCAGCGCGGCGAGCGCGCGGCCCGCCTGGCTGAAGATGTCGAACGACCAGGCGTCGCCCGGATGCGACAACGCCGCATACCGCTCCGGGTGCGCCGCCTTCAGGTGCAGGCCAGGAACGAGGCCGCCGCCCTCGATCCCGGCCCGCTGCGCCGAGACCCCGGCCCAGGCGTGCCCGCGGCGCAGCAGGTGCGTGTGCGTTAGCATCCAGTCGGGCGCCGCGTCGAGTCCGCCGGACACGTTCAGCCACTCGACTATGACGGTGCCGCTGAAGCGGGCGTCGTCCGCCGGCTGCCGCAACAGGACCCTGGTCGCGAACGCGGCCGGCTCGGCGGGCTCGGCGGACCAGCGCCCGTCTGCCGTGCGCTCGCTCGTCAGGCGGTAGCTGCTCGCGGTGCCGTCGAGCCGGAACTCCTGCTCGACGTAGCCGAGCGCGGCCAGGTCGTACGCGCCAGCCGGGTCCGGGATCCGGCCGGCAATCGGGCTGAGCGAAGCACTGGCCGGCCCCGCGCTCATGCGGCGGACTTTTCCAGGATGTGCACGGCGCAGG
Organism: Streptosporangiaceae bacterium; assembly: GCA_035472835.1. Lineage (GTDB taxonomy): Bacteria > Actinomycetota > Actinomycetes > Streptosporangiales > Streptosporangiaceae > JAJYUU01. The sequence goes on from DATIOU010000179.1 coordinate 4,581, forward strand.
CGCTGCCGAGGCCGATGACGTGGGTGAGCCCGACCTTGGCGCCGTGGATCTGCCGGTCGCCAGCCTCGCCGCGCAGGTGCGTGGATACCTCGTAGATGTTGGCGATGCCGGTGGCGCCGAGCGGGTGTCCCTTCGACAGCAAGCCGCCGGACACGTTCACCGGAATCTGGCCGTCGCGCCACGGGCCGCGCTTGTCGATCCACTCGCCGGCCCCGCCCTCAGGGCAGAGCCGCAGGTTGTCATAGTGCCGCAGCTCGGCGGTGGCGAAGCAGTCGTGCAGCTCGACCAGGTCCAGGTCCTGCGGGTCGACGCCAGCCTGCTCGTAGGCCTTGTCGGCGGCCTGCCGGGTCAGCGTGTTCACGTCGAACTGGACCGACCCGCCGTCGACGTAGGGGTCGCTGGTCATGACCGACGCCGATACCTTGACCGCCCGCCGTTGGACGTCGGCCGGCATGGACCGCAGCCGTTCGCCGCTGCAGAGCACGGCGGCGGCCGCGCCGTCGCCAGTGGGGCAGCACATGAGCAGCGTGTTCGGGTACGCGATCATCTCGGCAGTCATGACCTCTTCGAGGGAGAACGCCTTCTGATACTGGGCCAGCGGGTTCAGCGTGGAGTGCGCGTGGTTCTTCTCCGCTACCTTGGCGAACTGCTCGAACCCGACGCCGTCGTGCAGATACGCGTACTCCATCCCGGACTGCGCGAACGTGCCTGGCATCAGGCTGGTGCCCAGGACTCCCTCGACCGGCCCGACGGCCCCGTACCGGCCGGCCGGCTCGTAGGGCTTGTCCTTCTTTCCCGACTGGGCGCCGAGCAGGCCGACCTTGCCCATCTGCTCCAGGCCTACCGCGAGTCCGATGCTCGCCTCGCCAGCCTTGATCGCCATCGCCGCGACCCGGAACGCCGTCGCGCCGGTCGCGCACGCGTTGGTCACGTTGTAGACCGGGATCCCTGTCTGCCCGATCTGCTTCTGCAGCCGCTGGCCGATGCCGTTGGTGTCGTACAGGCAGCCGGCCGCGAGGATGTCGGCGTCGAAGATCGTCAGGCCAGCATCGGCGAGCGCGGCCGTCGCCGCCTCGCTCCCGAGGTCGATGAGGTCCCTGTCCTTGTAGCGCATGAACTTGGTCATCGCCACGCCGATGATCCAGAGCGAGTCGGCCATGACGGGTCCTCCTGCCAAGCGGCGCCGGGGCACGGGGGTTACCCGGGTCGGGGCCCTTGCGTGTCAGGCTACCGGTTCGGGCCCGGCCCTCCTAGGTGCGCGAGGCGGGCATCCCGGGTCACCGCGCCGAGCGAGTCAGTCGCGCGCGATGCCGGGCCGGAACAGTGTCTCCTGCGCGATGGCTGCCGCCAGGTTGCCGTCCCGGCTGAAGATCCGGCCCGTGTACATCCCACGACCGCCCGCGGTGGATTCGGGCTGGAGGTCCATCAGCACCCAGTCGTCGAGCGCCGCCTTGCGGAAGAACCACACAGAGTGATCGATGCTGGTGAGCGGGCCCGCGATGGCGACGCCGGGGGCAGCCGCCAGCCCGGTGAACATATCCGAGACGTAGGCCAGCGCGCCCGCGTGCATCATGTCGCCGTCCAGCTTGTGCCTGGATCGTATCCACAGCCGAGACGGCCACTGCTGGGCGGGCTGCGGCTGGCTCGGAAGGCGGATCTCCACGCCGTGCATGCGGTGCCAGCGCGGGTCATCGGGGAGGTCGTCAGGCGTCTCGACGTCGGGCGCCCGGTGCGCCTGGTAGTCCGAGCCCTCCTCGCTCACGTGAAATGACCCGGCCAGGTTGAAGATGACCTTGCCGTCCTGGACCGCGATGACCCGTCGGTTGGAATACGAGCCGCCGTCCCGGTCACGGTGCACGGTCAGCAGCACCCGCCGCGACGCGTCGCCCCGGCTGAGAAAGTAGCCATGCAGCGAGTGCGGGTGCCGGCCATCGGGCACCGTCTCTCCGGCAGCCCGCAACGCCTGCGCCGCGACCTGGCCGCCGAATAGCCCGGCCGGCTCTGGGTTCACCACCACGGTCCGGAAAAGGTTGTCTTCGATGCGCTCGAGCGACAGCAACTCGGGCAGGCCCGTCTCATCGGTCCCGGTCACAGGGTCAGTCAGGCTCGGCATGGCCCATTGATATCACAAGGCATCGTGTCAGCTCCGGCGCCGGATTAGTCGGTACGCTGCGGTCAGGCTGCGACGAAAGGACCGCATATGGGCGCGCTCGACGACCGCGTTGCGATCATCACCGGGGCTGGGCGGGGCCTTGGCCGTGAGCACGCGCTGCTGTTCGCCGCCGAGGGCGCGAAGGTCATCGTCAACGACCTGGGCGGCGGGCCTGACGGCTCCGGGAGTGACGCGACCCCCGCGCACCAGGTGGTCGACGAGATCAGGGCAGCGGGTGGCCAGGCGATCGCTAACGGCGATGACGTCACGTCCGCCGCGGGCGCGGAGGCGCTGACCCGGCTGGCGGTCGAGGAGTTCGGCGCGTTGCATGTCCTCGTCAGCAACGCCGGCATCCTGCGCGACCGCACCATCATCAACATGACCGACGGTGAGTGGGACGACGTCATCCGGGTGCATCTGCGCGGCCACTTCATGCCGCTACGCGCCGCGGCCCGCTACTGGCGTGAGCAGTCCAAGGCCGGGCAGTCGCTCCAGCCCTCGGTCATCAACACGACGTCGACGTCGGGGCTCTACAACAACCCCGGCCAGGCCAATTACGGCGCTGCCAAAACCGGCATCGCGACGCTGACGATCATCGCTCAGCGCGAGCTGCAGCGGTACGGCGTGAAGGTCAACGCCATCGCCCCGGCTGCTCGCACCCGGCTGACGCTCGCGACACCGGGCATCTCGGACTCGATCCTGCAGGTGCCCGACGAGGGATTCGACGCGATGGACCCGGCGAACGTGTCACCGTTCGTCGCCTACCTCGCGACCGCGGACTGCCCGATTCAGGGCCGCGTCTTCTTCGTCGCCGGCGGCGGCATCCACCTGTTCCAGCCGTTCGCCGTCATCGACAGCATCACCAAGGATGGCAAGTGGACAGTCGAGGAACTGGCGACGCAGGCCGCACGCCTGGCCGACGTGCCGTTCAGTCTCGGGCAGCCGGCGCTCTGAGCTCGAAGGCTAGGCCGGCTCGTATCCGAAGCTGACGGCCTCGGTTCCCGTCGAATCAGTACCGATAGGGAACGTGGTGAGCTTGAGCTTCATGCCGAGCGACAGGTTGCCCGGGATCGGGTCGATCCCGACGATGTTGGCCTTGACCACGCCGCCGCCATCGAGATCGATGATCCCCGAGATATACGGCACCTGAACGTCGGGGCTGGCGCGGTGCACGATGGTGAACGCGCGCAGGACGCCGTCGTTGGCGAGGCGCCGGGTGCCGAAGTCACGGGCTCCGCAGCTGGCGCATGCGTTGCGGCGGTCGAAGTACAGCGCCCCGCACGAGCTGCACTCGTTGGCGATCAGGTGCGGGTCGCTGCCCAGGCTGAGATAACCGACGTATGGCACCTGTCCCGCCATCACGATCCTTCCTGCGGCCCACCGAGAATACGTGGACAAGCTAACCCTGCGCGGCGACGGTGCGTCTAGCCGCCAGCCGAGGCCTGCTCACCGGCGGTGCCGTCAGCCGGTGTTCTGGAGACCTGCCGCGACCCCGTTGACGGTCAGCAGCAGCAAGCGCTCGAGCGCCGCGCGCTCGGCCGGGTCGTCGCTCGCGCGAAACTCGGCTAGCGAGCGTAGCTGCAAGTGCGACAAGGCGTCGACGTACGGGTCGCGCAGCGCGACGGCGCGGGCTAGCACCGGCCGGGCCGCGAGCAGGCGATCGTGCCCGGTGACGTCCAGAACGAGCCGCCTGGTCAGGTCGTACTCGGCCAGCACCCGCGCGGTCAGGTCAGCGTTGCCGCCGAGGGCCAGGTAACGGACCGCGATGCGGCGGTTCGTCTTAGCCAGGCTCATCTCCGCGTTATCGAGGAGAACAGCCAGCAGTGGCCAGTCGCGATAGGCGGCCTGGACCTCGGACAGGCCGCCCGCCTGATCGACCGCGGCCGCGAGCCCGCTGCCGAGGCCGAACCAGCCCGGGAGATTGACCCTGGTCTGGGCCCAGGCGAACACCCAGGGGATCGCGCGCAGGTCAGCGAGGCCGACTGGTGCCGCCAGACCGCGGCGGGCCGGCCGGGAGCCGAGCCGCATGCCGCCGATCTCCGCAAGCGGACTCAGCCGGGCGAACCACTCGGCGAATCCGGCAGCCGTGACGAGCGAGCGGTACGCGGCCAGCGCGCCCGCTTCCAGGGACCGCGCAACCGGGCCGAATGCCACCGGACCCAGCGAGCCCGCGGCATCACCTTCACTGGGCGGCGCCGGCGCGGCGGCCGTCGCGAGCAGGACGGCAGACGTCACCTGCTCGAGGTGGCGCTGGCCGATGACCGGGTCACCGTACCGGGCGAAGATCACCTCGCCCTGCTCGGTCACTTTGAACCTGCCGCCCACAGAGCCCGGCGCCTGGGCCAGGACGGCGCGGCCGGCTGGACCGCCGCCGCGGCCAAGGGCACCACCGCGGCCGTGGAACAGCACGAGCTCGATGTCGCTGGTTGCGGCCCAGCGGGCCAGCCGGAGCTGAGCGTCGAACAGCCGGAGCGTCGCGCTCACCATCCCGAGTTCCTTGGCCGAGTCGGAGTAGCCGAGCATGACCTCCAGCCGCCGCCCGGTCTCCGCGAGACGCTTCGCGACCGGCGGCAGCGCGATCATGTCGGCCAGGATCGGCACAGCACGCTCCAGGTCGTCGCCGCTCTCGAAGAGCGGGACGACATCAAGCACCGGGAGCTCACCAGGACAGGCGACGGCCGCGAGTTCGTGGACGGCGGCGATATCCGCCGCCGACGTCGTGAAGCTCACCACGTAGCGGCGGCACGCGTCGACGCCGAGCCTTCGCTGAATAGCCGCCATCGCGGCCAGCGTGTCGAGGACGTCACGGGTCATCGCCGACAGCTCGCCGTCGCTGGGTCCCGCGCGCAACTCCTGAAGCGCCGCCGCGTGCACGGCGCTGTGCTGGCGGATCTCTAGCCCGGCCCAGTGAAACCCGAACGTCTCGGCCTGCCAGATCAGGTGCTGGAGCTCGCCGTACGCCTGCCTGACGGCCCCGGCGGCTGCTAGCGCGTCCTGCGCCAGCCGCAGGTCGGCGACGAAATCGGCGGCCGCCGGGTACGCCAGGGCGCCGCCGCCGGCCGGGTCGGCCGTGAGCCTCAGCCGGGTCGCCTGCAACCGCTGCGCCGCGAGCAGCAGGTACGCGCGGAACGGCTCGCCTGGCGAGCGCGACATGAGCTCGCCGACGATCGCCGGATGGCCGAGCGCCGCTGACGCGAGCGCAGCCGTCATCGCCGCGATAGCAGATTCCTGCTCGGCAAGGGCCGAGCCGGACTCGATGAGCAGGGCCGAATCGATGGTCAGCGATCGCCCGATCCGGATCGTCGCGTTCTCCAGCGCGCGCAGCGCGTGCTCGGCCTGGATGCTCGCGGCCTGCTCAGTCACGGTCGCCGTGACGAACGGGTTGCCGTCCCGGTCGGCGCCGATCCAGCTGCCGAAGCGCAGGAACGGCGGAGCCTGCGGCGGGACTGAACCGGAGTCCTCGCCTTGCAACGCCGTGTCGAGCGCACGGTAGACCGCCGGCGCAAGCCGGAACAGCGTCTCGTCGAAGACCGCGGCGCCCGACCGCACCTCATCCAGCGGCTGCATAGCCTGGCTGCGCAGCGCGGACGTCCGCCACAGCAGGTCGATCTCCTCCCGGAGCCGGCGCCGCGACTCGGCCCGCGCCGCCGACCCACGACGGTCATCGTCCAGGGCGCTCAGCTGACTGCCGATGCGCCGCAGTGCCTCGGTGACGGCGCGCCGCCGGGCCTCGGTCGGGTGGGCGGTAAGCACGGGGTGCACCTCGAGCACGCTCAACAGCTCACCACGCCTGGCAGGCCCGATCGACTCGTTCAGGCTCGAGACGGCGGCGGCCAGCGACTCGCGCACTGGCTCGGCGCCGGTGTCGCGCTCCCGGAGCGTCCGGATCCGCTGCTGCTCCTCGGCGAGGTTGGCCAGGTGAAAGTACACGGTGAACGCGCGCGCGACAGCCTCCGCACGAGTCAGCGGCCAGCTCGCCACGAGGCCGGCTATCTCTTCGTCGGCGGCGGTGCCCCGGTCTTCCCGGCGGGCGCCGATCACGCGACGGCGCAGGTCCTCCACGTCGTCGAGCAGATCCTTCCCGCCCGACTCGCTGATGACCTCACCGAGGATCTCGCCCAGCACTCGCACGTCGCGTCGCATCGAGGCCGGCACCGCGGCGGCATCTCTGTTGTGGGTCGTGGTGGCCACTCGGCCAGCGTAAGGCAGGGCGCTTAACCTCACCTGACCTGATCTCGGCCAGCCGGGACTTACGGCCCGCCGCGGCGGTGGCAGAGTTGGCCCCGCATGAGTCGAACCGCCGTCGCCCGCTCCGCCGAACAGCCCGGCGGATCCGGCGGTGCGCGCAGGCGGCCGGCTCGCAGGTGGGGGGCCGATCTTGTGGTCAGCGCCGGCCGCGCTGCGGGCAGTGCGCGCGACCATCGTCATCCCGTGCCTCTTCGCGCTGACGTTCGAGGTCATCGGCGACGCCCAGATGACGCTGTTCGCGGGGCCCTGGTCATGGAGGCCATGCGACTTCGGCTCACCGCGTACTCCATGGCGAGCCTGCCGACCCGAACCGATCCGCATTCCGATGACCGCGGGTTGCACACTGCCGTTCAGCGTCAGGCAGCCGAGCTCGCGACCTTCTATGACGGCCTGGCCGCGGAAGTCGCCAGGCCGGGCCGGGATGGCCCGTCGCCGGCTCCGGCCCGGCTGCCCGCCAGCCGTAGTGGGGATGCGCCTATCGCGGCGCGCGCCGACGGCACCGTGTACCGGCTCGACGCCCTGTGGGTCGGCCTCCATCTCGACCGGCTGGAAGCCCATGCTGCCGCCGTCACCGGGCCGGCGGCACGGCTTGCGAGCCTGCGCCGCCGGCCATGGTGGCGCTAGCGGTCCGGATCGGCGTCGACGGCGACGGTGCGCGGGGCCCCGGTCGCCGACGTCGCGGCGTGGGGCGCGACCGTGAGTTCTTCCGATCGGCGTTCTGGCACCGGCCTGCCAACGATCCGGTAGACCTCGGAGCCGTCGACTGTCTCCTCCTCCAGCAACAGCGATACCAGCTGGTGCAGCTCATCGCGGTGGGTCCGGACCAGCGAGACAGCTGACTCTTCCGCCTCGCGGAGCAGTCTGGCGACCTCGGCGTCGATCTTTGCCTGCGTCGCCTCAGCGAATGGCCGGCTGGACAGGCCGGAGCCACCGCCGCCGAGGAAGACCGAACCGCCTTCGGGATAGCCGATCGGCCCTAGCTCGGGCGACAGTCCGAACTCGCGGACCATCTTCGTCGCCAGGTCGGTCGCCGACGCCAGGTCGTTCGCGGCACCGGTAGATCCCTGGCCGAGCTCGACGAGCTCCGCTGCGCGGCCGCCGAGGCGCACGGCCAGGGATTCGGTGAGATAGTTCTCGCCGTATAGATGCCGCTCGACGAGCGGCAGCTGCTGCGTCACGCCGAGCGCCTGGCCCGCCGGCAGGATGGTCACTTTCGAGACCGGGTCGGCGTGATCCGACAGGGCGGCCACGATCGCGTGACCCGCCTCGTGGATCGCGACGGCGTGCTTTTCTTCTGGCAGCAGGACGTTCGAGCTCTCCCGGCGACCGAGCAGGATCCGGTCCCTGGCGTTGTCGAAGTCGGCTGCCGTCAGGACCTCGCGTCCGGCGCGCACGGCGAAGAACGCTGCCTCGTTGGCGAGGTTCGCCAGGTCGGCGCCGGAGAAACCAGGCGTGCCACGGGCGACTACCTGCAGGTCAACGTCAGGACCGAGTTTCTTGTCGCGACTGTGGACCGCCAGGATCGCCTTGCGCTCGACGAGCGTCGGGAGCGGGATCACCACTTGCCGGTCGAAGCGGCCAGGACGCAGGAGCGCAGGGTCCAGCACCTCCGGCCGGTTGGTCGCGCCCAGCACGACGATCCCGGTGCCGACGTCGAAGCCGTCCATCTCGGCCAGTAGCTGGTTCAGCGTTTGTTCGCGCTCATCGTTGGAGACAACGGCGCCGGTGCCCGCCCGGCGCTGGCCGATGGCATCGATCTCGTCGATGAAGATGATGGCCGGCGCCTGCTTCCTCGCCTCGGCGAACAGATCGCGGACACGAGCGGCGCCGACCCCCACGAACAGCTCAACGAAGCTGGATCCAGTCACGGAGAAGAATGGCACCGAGGCCTCACCGGCGACAGCGCGCGCCAGCAGCGTCTTGCCAGTTCCTGGCGGGCCGACCATCAGCACGCCGCGGGGCGCCATCGCGCCCGCGCGCCGGTATCGGTCCGGGTTCTTCAGGAAATCGACGACCTCGCTGATCTCCGACTTCACCCCGTCGTAGCCGGCCACGTCATTGAAGCGCGTCTGCGGCCGCTCGGCGTCGAAGACCTTCGCCCGCGACCGGCCAACACCTATGACGCCCTGCAACGAGCTGCCGGCCGTGCGAGCCATCCGCCGGAACACGAAGAAGATGAGCAGGAGAGGCAGCACGAAGATGAGGATGGTGAGCAGCACGCTGCCGATGGAGCTGCCGGGCGACTCGTACGAGACGTTGACGTTCGCGGCGCTCAGGCTGTTCGCCAGCGGCGATCCCGGCGAGATCGGGGGCGTCACGGCGTTGAACGCCTTGCCGTTGGTCAGCGTCCCGGTCACGGTGATGTTGGCGCTGGCCGAAGACGGACTCGGGATATCGACGATCTTGACCTTGTGCGCGGCGACGTCACGCTGGAACTGGGTGTAGGTGAGCGGGACCTGCGAGCTGGGGCGCACGAAGGCGGGAACGATGTAGAGAAGCGCGACAACGAGCACGAGCAGCCAGAGCCAGTGGCGCCAGGCTGGCGGCGGGGGCGGCGCGGTCGACACAGGCTTGCCGCCAGGCGGCGGCGACGCCGGGGTTTTACTCATGGACCATTCTTACGCAACCGCGACACCGCAAAAGCCAGGGAGCCCGCGGGGGCACGCAGTCGCACCCACGCGGGGCCGTCTAGGTGAGGCCGCCGGCCGGTCACGCGGCCAGCGGCAGGTCGCCCGGCGGCGCTGCTACCTGCTGCGCTCGGGTGACCGGCGCTGACTGCGGCGGGACCGAGCGGTGCCCATTGCGTCCGCGGCTGGTCGCAGCCTGGGGACGCAGTTTCGCGCGCAGCATCGCGCGGCCGCGATGCAACCGTGACATCACGGTCCCGACCGGCGTGCCCATGATGTCGGCTATGTCGTTCTGCTGGTAGCCCTGGATGTCGGCCAGGTACAGCGCGGTCTTGAACTGCGACGGCAGCTCGGCGAGCGCCCGCATGACGGGCGAGTCGCCGACGCCGCCGAGCGCCTCCGCCTCGGCCGACCTCGACGCCTGGACGGGCCCAGCGTGCCTGTCCACAGCCTGATTACCAGGGAAGCGGTGCAGATCGTCGGCTAGTACCTCGACAGGCTGACGGCCCCGCTTGCGCCGAGAGCTGTAGAACGTGCGGAACATGATGCAGTACAGCCATGCCCGCAGGTTCGTTCCGGGCTCGAATTGGTGGAACTTGACGTAGGCACGGGCGAATGTCTCCTGAACGAGATCTTCAGCGTCGCACCGGTCCTGTGTGAGTCGGTAGGCCGCGGCGAACATCTGCCGCATATGGGGGATTGCGTCCGTTTCAAATCGCGCTCGGAGCTGAGGGTTGCTGGTGCCATCGGGGGCAGCCGCGGCCGCAGCGGCGTTGGCGGTCACGAGTTCTCCTTACCTGGCTCCTCGTGACGTCAGCCCGCGGCCGTGCCGGGGTCAAGGCTCAGGGCGGCAAGACTGGCGGGGGAGCCGATGCGTAGTCCGTTGCCGGGGGTGTCGCGTTACTAGCCAGTAAGCTTCGCCCATCCGGACGATCGGCACATCAGGTGCAACCTGAGCTAGTGCACGTCAGATACCTGACTTAAGCTGCCCCGAGGTGTCGCGACCCGGCGAAGCGCGCAGCGTGGGCGACGAGTTCCCGCCGGCCAGACCGGCCGGTCTTGGCCACCAGGTTGGCTACGTGAGTCTCGACAGTCTTCGGCGAGATGAACAGCTGGGCCGCGATCTCAGCGTTGGAGCATCCCTGCGCGACGAGCAGGTAAACGTCCATCTCCCGGCTCGTTACCCCCAGCCTGCGCATCTGCGCCGGCACCTGGGCCTGGCCACGGCCGGACCGCGGTACGCGCTCGCCCGCTCTGCGCAGTATGCCGCGGCAGGCCGCGGCGAGGCGATCGTGACCCGTTGCCTCGAAGCCCGCGGCGGCGTCGCGTAGCCAGCTCACAGGCTCACCCCAGCCGTCTCGGAGCGCCGCGGGGGCGACGAGCCGGCGCGCGAGGTGGTTCCACCACGGCGCGAACGGGGCGAGCCAGCTGCTGCCTTCGGCGGCCAGAGCCGTAGCCAGCTCGGCGTGCCCTCTGCTGCCCGCCAGGGCCGCTTCCGCGTAGGCCAGACAGCCTCGGTTCCAGCTCACGGCCGCGCCGGCCGTCTCCGCGAGCGAGACCGCTCCGCTGATGTCACCATCGGTGGCGGCTTGCAGGAGCGCGTACAGGCCATACGACCGGCCGCGCGCGATCAGCGGCGCCTGCAACGCCGAGTAGAAGCCACGCCCGCGACCGGGTGCCCGGAGCGCCTCGTAGAGGTGGGCACGCGCCGCGGTGCTGTACCTGATGGCTCGGTCCACGTCATCCCGGAAGAGCGCCGCCAGGACCCGGACCTGGCCGACGGTCGTCGCCATCACCTCCGGGTCGTCGGGCATGATCGCCTCGGCCCGCTCGGCGTGACTCTCAGCTGCGTGACTGTGACCCTGGATGGCGGCGACCAGCGCCTGGAGGCAGATCGACATGACTTCAATCCGGTGCGCGCCGAGTTGGGTCGCCGCGCGCTCGCAGTGCCGGGCTGTGTCGAGCGCGCGATCAAGCTCGGTGCCAAGGCTCCACAGGTTGGCGAGCTGGATGTCGATGACGGTCGCCACGGACAGGACACCCGCTTCATGCGCGAGTTTGCGCACCTCGAGCAGCCCGCTCGTGGCACCGTCGGCAAGCATGTCGAGAGTGGCGAGCTCATGCAGCGTCCGGATCCGCCACACGCCCAGCGCGTGCTTATCGGCCAGCGCGTGGGCGCGCTCGAAAGCGGCCCTCGCGGCGCCGATGTCCCGCACGCGCTCCCGGCGGCCGATTACGTCCAGCGACTCGACCGCGACCTCTACCGCCCAGCCCGAGAGACCGGCGGCTTCGGCCGAACGGAGCGACTGGTGCGCCAGCAGGCCGGCCTCCTCCAGCTCGCCTGCGACGAGCGCGTGCCGCGCACCCACCGCGTCGACGCGGCTCACCAGCTCGGCGTCATTGAGGTGCCGGACGAGAGCCCGCGCAGCCGCGAGCTGCGCGGCGGCGCCGTCGGTATTGTCTTCCGGCCTGGTGCTTGCCGTTCTGATCCGGATCAGCGCCTGCCGCCGGCGTGAGTCTGGGCCGATCGAGTCGAGGCGCGCGATGAGGTCCTCGGCCAGCAAGCCGAGCTGCTGATAGTCGCCCGAGAACGCAAGCGCCTCGGCCCGGGCCTCGTCGACTTCGATGTCTAGCCCCCGGCCCGCGGCACCGGCCTCGGCCAGCAGCTTGTCCGCGTCGCGGAGTACGGCGATAGCGCTGGTCAGCGCGCCCTGACGAATGGCGCGCCGGCCCGCGGTCAGCAGCATGCGCGCTGCGCAGGCCGGTTGCCCCGATGCGGCCCGCAGCTCGGCCACGAGCTCGCACCACGGGCCAGGAAGTCCGGGATGCGTCTCCTCGATCGCGGCCGCGGCGCGCGCCGATCGGCTTGCCAGCTCCGGCGGCAGCAGGTCCGAGACGATCGCGGCGCGGGTAAGGCTGTGCCGGAACCGGAACGCGGTCCCGTCCGGGGTGACAGGCTCGATCAGCTGGACTTCGTGCGCTTCATGCAGCGCCTCCAGCGCCTCCGACTCGCCCACGTCGGCGACGCGCGGCAGTAGCGCCCAGTCGAACTGCCGGCCGAGCACCGCAGCCGACACGATCACCGTGCGCGCCTCCCGGCCGAGTCCGGCGATCCGGTTGCGGACAGACCCGATGATCGAGGACGGCACGCCGGTGACGATGTCATCGTTGACGTGCCAGCCGGCCTCTCCGTGCACCAGTTCGCCGGACGAAACCGCAGCGGCGAGTATCTCCTCTACGGCGAATGGCAGCCCGTCGCAGTCGGCGAGCAGCCTGCTGACCGTGCGCGGTACGTCCGGGATATCAAGGCACGCTGCGGCCATCCGGGTAACCGCATGGGCCGCCAGCCGTGGCACGTGCACTCCCGTGACAGCCCGCCGGGCGCTCAGGCGCCGCAGCAGGTCGAGGCCCGCTGACGGCGCTGCGTCGCGCACCGTGGCAAGGCACAGAACCCCGCTGCCAGCGACGTTGTCCGCCAAGTACTCGATGATCGCGAGCGTCTCCGGGTCAGCCCAGTGGAGGTCCTCGAGTACCAGCAGCCCGGCCGGCCAGCCGGGCACGGACAGCATGCGCAGCAGCGCCTCGCCGATGATGACCGGGGACACTTCGGCGTCGTCGCCAGGTCGGCTCCACTCGGGCACCAGGGTGCCGAGCGCTGCGCGGTAGTCGCGGGTCCCGGGCGTATCCGGCACGAGGCCCGAGCGCGCGGCGCCCATCAGCGCCTCGCTGATGGGACGGAACGGGACGGGAACCGCGGATTCGGTCGCCCGGCCGGTCAGAACGAGGAAGCCGCGGGCTACGGCGCTGGCGATGACCTCCCGGACGAGCCTCGATTTCCCGACGCCCGCGTCGCCCGTCACGAGTACGGCGCCACCGTCGCCGTGGCCTGCCGCGTCCAGCTCCTGCGTCAGCGCGCGCATTTCGGTGCTCCGGCCGATGAGTTCGGGGCACAACATCGACTCCATCGCCAGATACTACAAGAGTGACCAGACCATTACTATGTGTTGTTCGCCCAGGTAGAGCCCGTTGCTGGGCGATCTTCTTCGTCCTATGTCAGGTATTTCGGCAAACGCTCATGCTCCAGCAGTCAGCCAAGGTGCGGCAGAATCACAACGAGACTCCTACTTCGGAACAGGCGTGCCAATGGCGGGAGAAGCCGGCCGGCCAGCCAGATCCGCGACCCCAAAGCGCTATGGCGGGCAGCGATGGCGGTCAACCTGCTCGGCCCGCTCGCGTACTTCGCCGTCGGCCGCAAGCGCGCTACCTGAGCAACCGACGGCCCCGGACCCGGCGGAGGTCACTTCCTCCGGAAAGCGCTGGCGAGCTTCCTCGGCGCCTGGGCGAGCCAGGCCTCGGTGATCAGCTCCGTCAGCTCGTCGACGGTGATGCGGTCCAGCTCGAACACGATCGCCGGATGCCCGTTGAAGTGCGGGGTGGTGAAGTAGACGCCAGGCTCGTCGATGTCCCCCCGGCGCAACGGACGTTCCCAGGCGAACACTCTGTCCTTGACCCGCCATTGCAGATTCCGGCGCGACTCCCGCTCAGCGGTTTCCGGCAGGCTCAGCGCGATGCGGCGGACGTCGGCGACTGTGGCCACGTCGCGAATTTACCGTACGGCTGAGCGACAGCCCCGATGTCTACGCGGTCAGGACGCGCTGGCTGCGCTCCGGCCGGCCCGCCGGCCGGAGAACAGGCAACCGCCGAGGAACGTTCCTTCGAGCGCGCGGTAGCCGTGCATGCCGCCTCCGCCGAAGCCGGCGACCTCGCCCGCCGCGTACAGGCCGGGTATCGGCTCGCCGCCCCCGTCCAGGACCTGGCCGTCGAGGTTCGTGTGCAGCCCGCCCAGGGTCTTGCGCGTCAGGATGCGCAGCCGCACGGCAATGAGCGGCCCGGCCGCCGGGTCGAGGAAGCGGTGCGGCTTGGCTAGCCGGATCAGCTTGTCACCGCGATAGCGCCGCGCACCCTGGATGGCGGTGAGCTGCCCGTCCTTGCTAAACGGGTTGGCCACCTCGCGGTCGCGCGCCTCGATCCGCGCGGTCAGTTCGGCTACATCGATGAGGTCAGCGCCGGCGAGCTCGTTCATGCCGGCGACGAGCGCCGGCAGGTTGTTCCTGACGATGAAGTCCTCGCCGTGGCGCATGAACGCTGCCACTGGGCCCGGCGGCCCTGCCTTCAAGCGGTCGGCGAGCTTCGCGATGCTCTTGCCGGTGAGGTCGGGGTTCTGCTCCGACCCCGAGAGCGCGAACTCGCGCTCTATGATCTTCTGGGTCAGCACGAACCAGGTGTACTCATGCCCGGTGGTCATGATGTGCTCGAGCGTGCCGAGCGTGTCAAACCCCGGATAGAGCGGTCCGGGGAGCGGCTGGCCGCGCGCGTCCAGCCACAGCGACGACGGACCCGGCAGGATCCGGATCCCGTGCCGCGGCCAGATCGGGACCCAGTTGGCGATGCCCTCGGTGTAGTGCCACATCCGGTCCGAGTTGATCACTGCCGCGCCCGCGGCCTGGCTGATCGCGAGCATCCGCCCGTCAACGTGCGCGGGCACCCCGCACAACAGCTGCTGCGGCGGCGTGCCCAGCCGAGCGGGCCAGTTCCTGCGAACCAGGTCGTGGTCGCCGCCGATGCCGCCCGAAGTGACGACCACCGTCTGCGCGTGGAACTCGAAATCGCCGGTCACCTCGCGCGAGCTCGGCTGTCCCCGCTCGATCGCCGACGGCGCGAGGACGCTGCCGCGGACGCCGTCGACTGTGCCGCCGGTTACCGCAAGCTCGTCGACGCGGTGCCGGAACAGCAGGCGAACCAGGCCTGATGCCGCGGCGGCACGCACCTCGCGCTCGAAGGGCTCGACGACGCCGGGCCCCGTTCCCCACGTGATGTGAAAGCGCGGGACGGAGTTGCCGTGCCCGGAGGCGGTGTAGCCGCCGCGTTCGGCCCAGCCGACGATGGGGAAGAACCGGACGCCCTTGGCGTGCAGCCAAGCCCTTTTCTCGCCCGCCGCGAACGCTACGTAGGCCTGCCCCCAGCGCCGCGGCCACTCGTCGTCGGGCCGGTCGAAGCCGGCGCTGCCCAGCCAGTCCTGCAGCGCGAGGTCGTAGCTGTCGCGGATGCCCATGCGCCGCTGCTCGGCCGAGTCGACCAAGAACAGCCCGCCGAACGACCAGAACGCCTGGCCGCCGAGGCTGGCCTCCGGTTCCTGCTCGACCACGATGACCCGGCGCCCGGCCGCGGCCAGTTCGGCGGCCGCGACGAGCCCAGCCAGGCCCGCCCCCACGACGATCGCGTCGGCATCGTGCGCCATGCGTGCTCTTCCTCCGGATCAGGGCAGCTCAGGATGACTAGCCTGCCATCAGGCCTGCCCGGCAGAGGGCACGACCCGGCGCGGGTCGAGCACGTCCGGCTCAGACGCCATGAACAGGTCGAACTCATCGAAGCGCCAGCC
The DNA here is from genome assembly GCA_035472835.1 of Streptosporangiaceae bacterium. Taxonomy (GTDB): domain Bacteria; phylum Actinomycetota; class Actinomycetes; order Streptosporangiales; family Streptosporangiaceae; genus JAJYUU01. Next base: position 20,047 of record DATIOU010000179.1, read on the forward strand.
GGCCGCGAGCAGCGCGCGCACGGCCGGATGCGGCGCGGGCAGGCAGACGTGCGCAAGCTGGCCGGGTTCGCCTGCCAGCTGGGCGAGCGATTGGAGCACCACCCCGGCTGCGACGCCGTCATCGACCTCAGGCGCGGTCGCCAGATGCACAATGCCGCGATCCGGACCGCGGTTCATGACGGCGGCCGCGGCGATGACCTCGTCGCCGGCGTCGCGGCTGATCAGGATGGACTCGCCGGCTGGCCGCCCGGCCCAGGCGCGGTGCTCCGCCGCCCGGTCAGCACCGGTCCAGGCCAGCTCGCATGCCGCCGCCGCGTCCGGCGTGGCGGACTCGACCGTCCAGTCGTTGATGACAGGCAGCCTGGCGGTAAAACCCTTCAGGTACAGCAGCGGCCACCAGGGATCCAAGCCGAAGCTGGTGTAGAGCGGCATCGCGTTGCTGTGCAGGCTGCTGAACGTCATTCGCCGGCCAGCTGTCGACCACAAGTCCGTGAGCATGGCCCGGCCGGAGCCACGGCCGTGCACCGCCGGATCGACATACAGGTCGCACAGCATACTGACCGCGCCTGCTCCGGTACCGATCTGCTGGACGGCGCCGAACCCAACGACACCGCCGCCGAGCTCGGCGACGACTACCCGGCCGTGCTCCAGCAGGTGGTGCACGTAGGCCGGGTTGGCTCCGCCCCACTCGTCGTGCTGACCTGTCGCTGTCGTGATCGCCGCGATGACTGTCACGTCGGCTTCGCCGGCGGGCCTGACGACGACATCGGACACGAAACGCTCCTTCCTAGACGGCTGCTACCCTGCCTCGGAGCCGGGCTGAGCATCAGGCTATGCGTCGCGGGCGCGCAGCCGGTCTGGCGGGGAGGGCGTGCGTCGCGGTGCTGGCAGTCAGGTCTTTCGTCGCCTTGGGCGACAGCTTCACTGAGGGAGTCGGTGACCAGTATCCCGATGGCGGCCATCGGGGCTGGGCCGACAGGTTCGCCGCGCACCTCGCCGCGGCTGCGCCCGGCCTTAGTTATGCGAACCTCGCCATCCGCGGCAAGCTGCTCGGCCAGGTGGTCGCTGAGCAGGTGCCGGTCGCCGTCTCTTACGCGCCCGACCTGGTCAGCATCGCAGCTGGCGGCAACGACCTCTTGCGGCCCGGCGTCGACCCCGATGCGCTCGCCGCCGTATTTGCTGACGCCGTCGCCGCACTACGCAAGGCCGGCAGTCAGGTCATGCTGTTTACCGGCTTCGACCCCGGCGGCTTCCCGCTGATTCGGCGCATCCGGGGCAAGGCCGCCGCGTTCAATGCGCAACTGCGGGCCGTGGCGCGCACGCACGACTGCCTTCACGTGGACCTGTGGTCTATGCGCACGCTCGCCGACCCGCGTGTGTGGTGCGAGGACAGGCTGCACCTCGCGCCAGACGGCCATCGGCGCGTTGCGCTTCGGGCGTGTGAAGTAGCTGGGATCCCCGCGCCCGAGGACTGGCGCGAGCCGCTCCCGCCCCCTCCGACGGGACCGCCCGGCTGGGTTACCGCACGCCGGCAGGACCTTCGCTGGGCCAGGATGTACGCCGTGCCCTGGCTCGGGCGGCGCCTCAAAGGAGTCTCCAGCGGCGATGGCATCGAGCCCAAGCGGCCCAGCCTGCTGCCGCTGTAAAGCTCAGAAGATCAACCCGATTACTAGCAGGATCAGCCGTTAGCCCAGGCGGAAATCGGCGATGCGGAATTGGCGGGTGCGGCGCCGGAACTCGAACGTGAATCCCGGCCACAGCGTGAGGTTGCGCCCTTCACTGTCCAGGTACCGGCTGGAGCAGCCTGAGCTCCAGACAGTCCTGGCCAGCCTGCGCTGCAGCTCGGCGTTGTAGGCCGCAGCTACTTTTGGGCGGACCTCGAATTTGCCGCCAGCGGCCTCTGCCTTGGCGATCCCGTCGACGATGAAGCTGAGCTGGCTCTCGATCATCAACAGCATCGACGAATGCCCGAGTCCGGTGTTCGCACCCGTGAGCTGGAAGTAGTTGGGGAAGCCGGGTACGACCGTGCCGAGGTACGTGGTGCCGAAGGCATCCGCGAGCTGCAGACTGCCCTGGCCGCGGATTTTGCCGAACATCGGGTTATCGGTGACGTGGAAGCCGGTCGCGAGGATCACCGTGTCGACCGGGTGGATGGCGCCGTCGGCAGTCACCACGGAGTCCGGCCGAATCTCGATGATCTTCTCCGTGACGAGGCTCACATTCGGCTTCGCGATCGCCGGGTAGAAGTCGTACGAGGGCAGGACGCGCTTGCAGCCAAGGTCGTACTACCGGTTTCACCGGGTGATTCGTGTGCGGCACCACGAATGGGGCGGTCCGCTGGAACACCGTCAGGTGCTGCACCTGTGGCTCGATCGACGGCACGATCTGGATGGCCGAAGCGCCCGTGCCGACGACGGCGACCCGCCTGCCCGCTGCTTGCCAGCCGTGGTCCCACCGGGCCGAGTGCATGATCGTTCCGGCGAACGTCGCTATGCCAGGGATGCCCGGCCGTGACGGCTCGATGAGTGAACCTGCCCCGGCGATCAGGTAACGCGCCGCGAAATCCCCCTTGGTGGGCGGACCAGCCACCGCCGGGCGGCGTCATCCCGGCTGGCCGCGACGACCTCGTGGCCGAAGCGCAGACAGGGGCCAAGGCGGTTCTTGCGGACCACCTGCTGCAGATAGGCCCAGAGCTCAGGCTGGGACGGGTAGGTCTCGCTCCAGTCGGGCTTCGGGTCAAAAGAATAGGAGTACAGGTTCGACTGCACGTCGCACCGACAACCCGGATAGGTGTTGTCCCGCCACGTGCCGCCGACGTCGTGCGCGCGTTCCAGGATCACAAGGCTGGTGTGACCCGCCTGCCGCAGCTTGATGGCGGCGCCAAGGCCGGCGAAGCCGGCGCCGATGATCACGAAGCTAACCTCGCCGGCCGCAGTACCGGACGGGCTGGCAGGCGTCATCGGCTCTCCTGACGGTACGCATCGGCACTAACGGTGTTTATCTGCCCAGGCTAGGCGGTCACGACCGGCAGGCGCCACGAGCGAGTATGCGGTTGCGCAGGTCGGGCTCGCCGTGGTGGGCTGCAGCCCGTGGAGACGAGCGCCATGGATGTCGAGGCTGTGCTGGCCGCGTTCGACGCCCAGGTCCGGCGCTCGACCAACGCCGAGTCGAGTGGTGGCGCCTTCGAGCGGGACGGTGGCGTGCTGCGCTGGGTCGCGCCGGGAACGCAAGTATCTATGGTCGTCTGGTCGCAGCTAACGGGGGCATCGGCCGACGCCGCGATCGCCGCGCAGCGGGCCTATTTCGCGGCCCGGGGTACGCCAGTCGAGTGGAAGTACTACGACTACGACCAGCCGGCTGACTTGCCGAAGCGGCTGCTGGCGGCTGGCTACGAGGCGCAAGCCGAGGAGCTGATGCTCGTCGCGGAGACGGCTTCGATTAGCCCGCAGGTCGTGCTGCCCGACGGCGTGCGCCTCGAGCCGGTCACCGACCAGGCCGGCCTCGAGACGCTGCTGGCAGTGCACGCACTCGCTTTCGATGACCCGGTTGGGGACCTGGGCCCGCGGCTGGCCGAGCAGCTGCGGACGGCGCCGGACTCGCTTCAGCTGGTGGTCGCGATGGCGGGCGACGAACCGGTCAGCGCGGCCAGGGTCGAATTCGTGCCGGGCACGGATTTCGCCGGGCTCTGGGGCGGCGGGACGGTGCCGGCCTGGCGCGGCAGGGGAATCTTCCGCGCCCTCGTGGTCTACCGAGCCGGCCTGGCGGCCGCCCGCGGTTACCGGTATCTCCAGGTCGACGCCCGGCCGGCCAGTCAGCCGATTCTGCAGCGTCTTGGCTTCCGGGCGGTGGCGACCACGACGCCGTATGTCTTCACGCCGGCCGGCGGCGGTCCCGGCGCCGCGGCCCGGGAACAGGGCGCAGCGCGTGCGTAGCGAGTCGGGCCTGGCCCTGCGTCGTGCCTGCTGACACCATGTACGCGTGGTAGAGATCAAGTCGCCGGCCGAGATCGAGGCGATGCGCGCCGCTGGCCGCGTCGTCGCGACCGCCCTCGCCGCGGTGCGCAAGCAGGCAGGCGTGGGCGTGCGACTATCGGAGCTCGACGAGGTCGCGCGGTCAGTGCTGGCCGCCTCCGGCGCCACATCGCCGTTTCTGAACTACCAGCCGAGCTTCGCGCATACCCCGTTCCCGGCAGTCATCTGCGCATCGGTCAACGACGCAGCGCTGCACGGGATCCCCGGCAGGTACGAGCTCACAGACGGTGACCTGGTCAGCATCGATTGCGGCGCGACGCTGGACGGATGGACCGGGGATTCGGCTGTCTCGTTCGCGGTGGGCACAGCGCGCCCGGCGGACCTGCGGCTGATCGATGCGGCCGAGCGAGCGCTCGCAGCGGGCATCGCCAACGCATTGCCCAGCGGCCGGCTCGGCGACGTTTCCGCGGCCATCGGGGCGGTGGCGAGGGCGGCGGGGTATGGCTTGCACACTGACTTCGGCGGCCACGGCGTCGGCCGGACGATGCACGAGTCGCCGTCTGTGCCGAACGACGGCCGGGCCGGCCGCGGCATGAAGCTTGAGGCCGGCCTCGTGATCGCGATCGAGCCGTGGTTCATGGCGGGCGGTAAGGACTCCTACCGAGTCGACCCAGACGGCTGGACACTGCGCAGCGGCGACGGCAGCCGGGCTGCACACGTCGAGCACACGGTCGCGATCACGACGGCGGGTCCGCAGATCCTGACCGCCCTGTGACTCGCGGCGCCGGCATGACCGTGCCGCCGCGGGCCGAAGGGCGGCGGCTGCCCTGGGCCGCGATGCCCGCTCACCTGCAGGCGGCGGTCGAGCGGCTACTGGGCGGCCAGGTACTGGCGGCAACCACGCAGCCAGGCGGGTTCTCGCCTGGCATCGCGGCGCGAGTAGTGCTTGCCCATGGCCGGCGGGCGTTCGTCAAGGCAGTGGGTGACAGCAACCCGGACGCCCCTAAGCTGCACCGCGCCGAAGCACGCATCGCGGCCGCGCTACCTCCGACGGCCCCGGCGCCGAGGCTGCTCGGCGTCATCGATACCGACGGCTGGGTCGTGCTGGCCTTCGAGGACGTCGACGGGCGGCTGCCCGCGCAGCCGTGGCGGACCGACGAGCTGGCGCGGGTGCTCGCGGCCACCGGGGACCTGGCGCGCACGCTGACACCAGCCCCGATCGACTCGCCGCCTGCAAGGACCCGATTCCACACGCTCGGGCGCGGCTGGCGCCTGCTCGCCGACGAAGCCGAAACCCTGGCGGGAGCAGATCCCTGGGTACAAGCGCACCTGACCGAACTCGCGTCGCTCGAGCGAGGCTGGGATGGCGCCGTATCCGGCGCCACGCTGGCGCACGGCGATCTCCGGGCCGACAACATCCTCCTGACGCGCGAGCGGGTGGTGTTCGTCGACTGGCCGTGGGCCTGCCTCGCGCCGCCATGGTTTGACCTGGTCGCGATGCTGCCCAACGTGGTGATGAACGGCGGCCCGGCGCCAGAGGACGTCCTCGCCGCGCATCCCGCGGCCGCGGAGGCCGACCCGGCGGCGGTCACGACTGTCGTCGCGGCGCTCGCTGGAACGTGGACATACCTCGGCGGCCGGCCAGACCCACCAGGGCTGCCGACAGTGCGCGCCTTTCAGCGCGCCCACGCCGCAGTGGCGCTGCGCTGGCTGCGCCAGCGACTTGGCTGACGACACACTCTCCGGCGGATGAGCGGACCGGCGCGGGCGGCTACTCCCAGCCCTGCTCGCGCAGCCGCTCCTCGTAACGGTCCAACGCCTCGTCGACCTCGCGCGGATCGTAGCCCGCGCGCACCCGGACGATCCGGAATTGTGCGGCGGCCACATCCGCCGCGGTCACCGGTGGTCCATACCGTGGCCGAAGGCCCAGAGTCGCCTCGACCCGGTCGAAGAATGCGTCCACGTCCGCCATCGAATAGCCAGCCCGGTACCTCGTGCGAGTGAACCGGTGCGACACTCCGGCGTCCATGGCGTATCCCCTCCCTTTGCACTTATCGCGCAGGGAGGTTGCCGTTACGACCCGAGCGTCCGGTTCATCAATCATCGCGACGCCTGCAGGGTGCGCTCGAACACGAGCATGTCGTGGCTCGGCCCGTTGTACCCGGCCACGGGGCCGCTAACCGCGAAGCCCATGGCCCGGTGGAAGTCCGCGGACGCGGTGTTAGCCGGGGCCGTGATGGCGGCGACGCGCTTGCGTCCGTCGGCACACGCGAGCCCGATAAACCTCTCGTAGAGTAGCCGGGCGTAACCCCGGCGCCGGGCGTGCGGCGCCACACCGACGAAATGGATGTAGGCGTCGGCCGGATCAGATGGCGACAAGATGCCGACCAGGAACGCTGCCGGTCCGCCGACGTCGTCGATGACGAAGCTACTGCGATGGAAGAGGTCGAAAAACAGCCGGGGGAGAGAGCCTAGTACCGGCCTGCCCCACCAGCCGTCGACGACAGGCGCGATCACGTTGTAATCAGATGGCGCCGCGAACCTGATCGATGGGTCCACGATTACGAATAATGCCGCATCTCCGGCCTATCGCGCCTGAGGCGCGCTCTCATTCGTTATGCAATCGTTCACGAGACGTTCCAAGCGTTCGCTCGTGAGCTTCGCTCTTCGGAACGTATAACGCAAATAGGGCATCTTCTCGGGTCCGACGGGCTGATTTGTGGTTGGCCGAAACGCGAAGACAGCGGTGCGGGAGGACAGCGGTGCGGGAAGACAGCAGTGCGGCCAGGCCCGGCGGGGGGTCGGGCTCGGCCGCACTGGCCGGATCGCTGGCTGCAAGGCCTCCGCCCTGCGGCAGCAGGTCTAGGGGGCTACGCGCTCAGCTCGCGTAGTCCAGCAACGGCTGGGCGCGGCTGGGATGCCGCAACTTGGACAGCGACTGCTTCTCCAGCTGGCGGATCCGCTCCCTGGTCAGGCCCAGCGCCTTGCCGATCTCGTCGAGCGTGTGCGGATTGCCGTCATACAGGCCGAACCGCATGGACATGATCGTCGCTTCCCGCGGCGTCAGCCCGCCGAGCGCGCTCCTCAGCTGGTCGGCCATCAGCTGACGGTCCACGAGCTCACCAGCCTCGGGCGCATCCACATCCTCGATCAAGTCACCGATGCTGGTCTCGCCGTCCTCACCGATGGTGGAGTCCAGGCTGATCGGCTGACGGCTGGTGCGCAGTAGCTCCTCGATCTGGTCAGGCGTCCGGTCGAGCTCGACCGCCAGCTCCGCCGGAGTGGGCTCCCGGCCGAGGCGCTGATGCATGTCGCGCTCGACCCGGCTGAGCTTGCTCAGCATCTCAAGCACGTGCACAGGCAGCCGGATCGTCCGGGCCGAGTCGGCGAACCCGCGCTGGATCGCCTGCCGGATCCACCACATGGCGTACGTCGAGAACTTGTAGCCCTTGGTGTAGTCGAACTTCTCCACGGCTCGGATGAGGCCCAGGTTGCCCTCCTGGACCACGTCGAGCAGGGACAGTCCGCGGTCGGAGTACTTCTTCGCGACCGACACGACAAGGCGCAGGTTGGCCTCGAGCATGTGGGCCTTGGCCCGCCTGCCGTCCTTCGCGACCGCCTCCAGCTCAGCCCGGTACTGCTTGGACAGCCGCTTCTCGGTCTCCAGCTTGTACTCGGCGAACAGGCCGGCCTCGATCCGCTTGGCGAGGTCAACCTCTTCCTCGGCGGTCAGGAGCTGGCGGCGGCCGATCGACTTCAGGTAGGTGTGAACCGAGTCACCCATGACCGAGGTCTGGTCATCCAGGTCCGTCTCCGGCGCGCTGGCGGCGGCCTCCTCGGCTGCGACGGCCGCGGCGGCCGACTCAGCTGGCAGCTCACCCAGCTCGGCGTCAACATCGGCGAGCTCAGGCTCAGCGTCGGCGCCGGCAGACGCGGACAGCTCGGCCCGAGCGTGGACGACGCCAGCCTCGACCGCGCCGGTGCGCTCGTTGCCGAGCTGCACACCGGCCTCGGTGAGCTCGCGGATGATGGAACGGGCCTCAGACGGGGACACTCGCGCCTGGTCAAAGGCATCGCGAAGTTCGGGCAGGGACAGATAGCCCTGGCCGCGGCCGCGCTGGATCAGCTCGTCCACGTGGGTCGTGGTTTCCTCATCCTCGCGGGCAGCAAGTACTGTCGCTGTCCTCGGCATGAGACACCTCCCTATCGTGGGCGCATAACAGGCATGCGCTGGACACCGCGCCTGGCCGGCGCGCTTAAGTTCGGGCGGGAACCGTCGGCAGACTTGGCAGTGTGCGCCGCTGGCACTATCTTGTAACGCACGAGGCGGTGAAATGTTCCCGCCTGGCTTTACTGCGCCTGCTCAGCGGCCTGAAGGCCGCTCCGAAGCGCCCTGGACTCCCAATCGCCGCAAGGCCGCCCTGTCCGGCTTCCCGGACGGCAATAGGGGGAATTCTGGCACAACGACTACCCTCTTGGGCGCCGCATACACGGAAACCGCCTCTCTCACCGCGGATCGCAGGCCCGCGAGGTCCGGAGGCTCGGCTGGGTCCGCAGCCACCACGAAGGCGGTTACAGCCTCGCCCCACTCGGGATCTGGCAATCCAAGAACGACAACGTCGGCGACGCCGCTATGGGTTCCCAGGGCGGCCTCGACGTCGCCGGGCACCACCTTCTCACCGCCGGTGTTAATCACCTCGTCCGCACGACCTCGAACGCCGAGGCGGCCGTCGGTCCGCCACCAGCCGAGGTCAGCGCTGTGAAACCAGCCGTCCCGCAGGGCCGACGCCGTCAGGTCGGGTGCGCCGAGATACCCCGAGAAAAGCACTGCCCCCGAAATCTCGATTTCGCCGCCCGGGCGGAGGCGCACGGCCACGTCATCGAGCGCCACGCCGTCGTACACGCACCCGCCGCAGGTCTCGCTCATGCCGTAGGTCGTGATGACCCGCCAGCCAGCAGTGCGAGCCTCGGCCAGCAGGCCATCGCCAGAGGGTGCGCCGCCGAGCAGGACCGATGCAATCGGACCAGGGCTGGCGCCGGCGTCGAGCAGACGGCGCAGCTGGGTGGGCACGAGGGAGATATGCGCGCAGCCGCTCGCGGCCAGGATCTCGGGGCTGACGGCTGGCACTATCACCGGCTCGAGCCCCGCGATGAGCGACCGGACAAGCACGCCAAGGCCGGCGATGTGAAATGTCGGCAGGCAGCACAGCCACCGTTCGCCCGGCCCGGCTCCGATGCGACGCAGCGACGCGGCCGCCGACGCGATCAGGGCGGCGGCGCTCAGCTCGACGGCCTTCGGCTCGCCAGTCGAGCCCGATGTCGCGAGGACCACGGCAGTGTCGTCGCGAACACCGCCGTCGCGAACACCGCCGTCGCGCACGCCCGCGGCAGCGGCCCGGCCGTCGCCGGAGAGTCTCAGCGACCTCGTTCCGGTCATTGTGTGCAGAGCGGCCGGCGCGAAGGCGGTGAGTATGCCGGCAAGCGCGGGCTCGGGCAGCGCCGGATCGAGGGGAAGTATGGCCGGGCCGGTCCCGTCGAGCGCAGCCGCGAGCGCCGACAGCATTCGCTCGCCCGCCGCGGGCGCGAACTGGACCGCATGCAATGGCCTGGACGTCACGGTCGTAAGGTTAATCGGGCAGATCAGGGAGACAGCAGGAGGGCGACTCGTGGTCGACTGGCAGTCAACAGGCCCGCCGGATGGGCAGGAGTACACCGACATCCGGTACGAGACCGCCGAGGGAATCGCCAAGATCACGATCAATCGGCCCGAGGTGCGGAACGCATTCCGCCCGACCACGCTGTTCGAGCTCTCACACGCGTTCAACATCGCCCGCGACGACCCGGAGATTGGCGTCATCATCTTGACGGGAGAGGGCGACAAGGCGTTCTGCTCCGGCGGCGACCAGCGGCTCCGCGGCGACGACGGATACAGGGACGTCAAGGGCGTCGGCCGGCTCAACGTGCTTGACCTGCAGGTCCAGATCCGGCGGACCCCTAAGCCCGTGATCGCGATGGTGGCCGGCTACGCGATCGGCGGCGGGCACGTGCTGCACGTCTGCTGCGACCTGACGATCGCGGCGGACAATGCGATCTTCGGCCAGACGGGCCCGAAGGTTGGCTCGTTCGACGCCGGCTATGGCTCGTCACTACTGGCCGCCACCGTCGGCCTCAAGAAGGCGCGCGAGATCTGGTATCTGTGCCGCCAGTACAACGCCCAGGAAGCGCTGCAGATGGGCCTCGTCAACACTGTCGTTCCGCTGGACCGGCTCGAGGCGGAGACCGTCAGCTGGGCGCGCGAGATGCTCGCGAAGTCGCCGCTGGCGCTGCGCATGCTCAAGGGCGCGCTCAACGCTGTGACCGACGGCGCCGCCGGCATGCAGCAGTTCGCCGGCGACGCGACCATGCTGTTCTACATGAGCGAGGAAGCACAGGAAGGCCGGGACGCGTACGTGGGGAAGCGGGCACCTGACTTCGCGAAGTTCCCGCGTCGGCCGTGACCCGGCGGACCGCCACGACCGCGGATGTCGTGGCCGACCTGCTGCCGACGCTACGGGCGTTCGCGATCCCGATGCCCGTGCGATTCCGCGGTACCACCGTGCGCCGGGGCGCGCTGCTGCACGGACCGGCCGGGTGGGGCGAGTTCTCCCCGTTCCCCGAATACGGTCCGCGCGAGTGCGCGCGCTGGCTCGCGTGCGCACTTGAGTCGGCTGCGTTCGGGTGGCCGGCGGCAGTGCGTGACAGCGTGCCGGTCAACGTGACCGTGCCCGCCGTCGGTCCCGAGCAAGCGCACGAGATCGTGTCCCGGTCGGGCTGCCGTACCGCGAAAGTCAAGGTCGCCGAGCCCGGTCAGCCCGAGTCCGCCGACATCGAACGTGTCGAGGCGGTGCGCGACGCGATCGGTCCCGACGGCAACATCCGCGTGGACGCAAACGGCAGGTGGGACGTCGACCAGGCCCAGCAGATGCTGACGGAGCTGGCCGGGTTCGACCTCGAGTACGCGGAACAGCCGTGCGCCAGCCTGGCGGAGCTCGCTACGCTGCGGCGCCGCGTCGATGTGCCGCTGGCCGCCGACGAATCGATCCGGCGCGCCGAGGATCCGCTCCGAGTGCGCGCGGCCGGGGCGGCCGACATCGTCGTGCTCAAGGCCCAGCCACTCGGCGGTGTCCGGGCCGCGCTCGAGATCGCGGCGGCCTGCGGCCTGCCGGTCGTAGTGTCCAGCGCGGTCGACACGTCGGTGGGCCTCGCCGCCGGGGTCGCGCTGGCGGCGGCGCTGCCGCAGCTACCCTACGCATGCGGGCTGGCGACGATGAGCCTGCTCGCCGGCGACGTGACAGCCGAGCCGCTCACCGAGACCGGAGGAGAGCTGCCAGTCCGGGCCGCCGATGTCGATCCGGGCGAGCTAGCCCGGTGGGAGGTTGACCCAGCGGACTGGCGGACGCGGCTGCTGGCGGCGGCTGAGTACCTTCCCGACGTCGCGCCGACCGCCGGGATGACTGTGACGCGGCAGTGAACCCGTCGACCGCGTTCGCCACCGTGCTGGTCGATGAGCTCATCCGGTGCGGGCTGGCCGAAGCCGTTGTCGCGCCGGGGTCCCGCAGCGCGCCGCTGGCGATGGCGCTGCACGCAGCGTCGTCGGCACCGACGTCGGGTCTGCGCTTGCACGTTCGGATCGACGAGCGATCCGCGTCCTTTCTCGCGCTGGGCCTCGCCAAGGCCAGCGGCCGCCCAGTCGCGGTGGTGAGTACGTCAGGCACTGCGGCCGCGCATTTCCACGCGGCCATCATCGAGGCGGACGAGTCGGGCGTGCCGCTACTGGTGCTGACCGCCGACCGGCCGCCGGAGCTGCGCGGCACCGGCGCCAACCAGGCGATCGACCAGATCAGGCTGTATGGGAACGCGGTCCGCTGGTTCTGCGACGCCGGCGTGCCCGAGGAGCGAGCGGGCCAGGTTGCATACTGGCGTTCGCTGGCGTGCCAGGCATGGTCACGCGCATACGGGAACGGGGCCGCCGGTGCCGGTCCCGTTCATCTCAACCTGCCGTTGCGCGAACCCCTGGTACCAGATGGCGCCCCGTCTGACTGGCATGATCAGCTCGACGGTCGGCCAGGTGGCCAGCCCTGGACACGAGTGGCCCCGGCAAGCGATCAAGCTGCCGGTCCGCCAGGTCTTGAGCTTGACTGGACCGAGCGGGGCCTGATGGTAGTCGGCGACGGCGCCACCGACCCGGCTGGCGCGGTCGGGCTCGCGGCCCAGGCCGGCTGGCCGCTGCTAGCCGAGCCGTCGTCGGGTGCGCGCCAGGGCCCGCTGGCGCTGACCTCGTATGAATTCCTGCTGGACGACGCGGAGTTCACCGGCGCACACAAGCCCGACGTGATTGTGTCGGCCGGGCGCCCGGGTCTGAGCCGCGGTCAGCTTGGCCTCCTGCGCCGGGGCGCTCCGCGCCACGTCGTGCTCGCTCAAGCACCTGACCGCTGGGCCGACCCGGCGCGAACCGCCACCGACGTCGCCGGCCAGCTCGTCCTGCGCGGCGTGCCGTCGGCGGCTGGCGGATCAGTAGCGTCACAGTGGCTGCGGTCGTGGCTGACGGCCGACGAGGCCGCCCGCGCGGCGGCCGACGGAGTGCTTGCCGCCGACGGGACCCTGAGCGAACCGCTCCTGGCCCGCGACGTCAGCGCCGCGCTCGCGCCGGGTAACCTGCTCTGGGCCGCCTCGAGCATGCCGGTCCGGGACCTCGACCGGCACATGGTGCCGCGCGCCGACGTGCGCGTTCTCGCGAGCCGGGGAGCCAGCGGCATCGACGGTCTGGTGTCGGCGGCGATCGGCGCGGCGCTCGCGCACCAGCGAGCGGGCGGTGGGCCGGCCGTGGCGCTACTCGGGGACCTGGCGCTGCTGCACGACGCGCCCGGCCTGATGCTCGGCCCGCAGGAGCCGCGGCCGGACCTGTGCATCGTCGTGGTCAACAACGACGGCGGCGGGATCTTCTCGACGCTTGAGCAGGCGGCGTTCGCCGACTCGTTTGAGCGCGTGTTCGGCACGCCGCACGGCGCCGATCTCTCGGCGCTGGCGGCCGCGGCCGGCCTGCCGTACCTGCGGCTGGCGGACGCGGGCGACATGCCGGCGGCCCTCGCCGGACGAGGGCTCCGCCTCGTCGAGGTGGTGACCAATCGAGCCGACGGTGCGAAGCTCCGCGCGGCGATCACGCAGGCCTGCACGGCCGCTGTCGCGGGCGCGCGCTGACTCGGTGCGATGACGCAAGGGCCCGGCGCGCTAGCTCCCGCTAGCGCGCCGGGCCAGGTGCGGCCGGCCTAGGCCGGCCGCCTGCCGTGATATCCGTCAGAAGTTCGGGTTCGCGGTCGAGATGTCCCAGTTCTTGCCCCAGTACCACTGAGTGGCATCCGAGCCCGGGACCACGTGGTTGTAGCCGGTCGGGTCGGCGATCCAGTACCGGATGTGGGGTTGCATCTGCTGCGGCAGCGTGGCGATTGCCGCCTTCACGGCCGGCCACTCCGAGATCATCGTGTAGATGCGGGCGACATCGCCCGGCGTCGCGCTGAGCTTGTGGAAGGCCCACGAAGCAGCGACGGACGGGGTCGCGTCACCCGGCTCGACGTCCAGCGCCTGAGCCGCGGGGTCGGTGCCTTGAGTGTCGATCCACAGCACGTGGCCACGGCCCGCCACCTGCGACGCGGGCACTGCGTACCCACCCGTCGCGTAGGTGGCGACGTTCTGGCCCGCCGGGATCATCTGCGGGGTCACCGAGTCGTAGATCAGGTACGGCTTCGGAGCGGGCGCCGGCGCAGGAGGCGGAGTGGGCTGCTGCGGGTGTGACGGTGCAGCGGGCTGAGCCGCGGGCGCGACACTCGCGTTCTTGCTGGCGGCGTTCGCCACTCCGACGCGCACCACAGGCTGCGCTGGTGCAGGCAGCTTGTGCGGCGCCGCCGGAGCGGGCCGGACCACTGGCGACAGCGGACCGTCTGGTGCCGCCTTGGCGATCGGCGCAACCAGCACATGGGCCGGCGCCGTTACAGCACCGACCGGCGCGGCCTTGGTCGCATCCAAGGCAAACGGCGCGCCGTGGCTCGCCGCCGTGGCGGCGTGGATTGGTGCGGTGCTGGTCGTCCGGACATCAGCCAGCGTGGTTGCGCTGGCGCTGGACAGCGCGCCGGTCGCGGCCATCGCGGGACTCGCCGAAGCACCCGCGGCCACAGCCGTCAGGGCGGCGGCAGCGGTCACTGTCGCGAGCCGGGTAGTCCTGCTCGCCGACTGGAAGGTGTCGCGGAGATGGTGATGGACAGCACGAAATGGGGGGATTTTGACATGGGGGAACACAATGAGCCTTTCGGCGGGCGTGGGGGGCACGCACTGCGGGCACCCAGGCTCGGCCGGCCGATGGCGTTACACCGGGCTGCGGCTTGGGGGGTACGCGGATGTGCCGCGGGTCAAGGCGACACGTTGCTTCGGGGGCAACCATCACGCGCCTGGGTGCAATCGGTTACTGATTGTTAACGCCTGAGCGCTCGCCGTGCATCCCTGAGGTTCCCCATGGCCGTATGACCTGTGTCACATGGGCAACAGGAGGCCCAAAGGTGGCGTAAGAGGTTTAAAGCCCGCTACTGGGGATTCGCGCCCTAGCCGTGACTAGGCACCGGCGTCCAGGTGATCGTCAATGTCCACTTCGTGGAAGTATCAGTGCTGAACGCGCCTCCCGAGCGCGGCGGCCGCGTTCCAGCGCAGCGCGCCGGCCAGGTCGCGCGCGTGCTCGATCACGGTGTAGTCCGGTCTGAGCCTGGTTTGCGCGAGCGCGAGGTCAACGTCGCAACCGCACTCGCCGAGGACGACCGAGAAGTCGCGTCGCACCGACGCTCGGAGGCCGTACCCGCACGACCGCTGCAGCCGCGCGAACAGCGGCCGGTACATCCTGGCGCGCTCATGGAGACCGGAAGAATGCGACATCGGGTTCTTCGGCCGCTCGGCGATGTAGTCGGGCAGCATATCGGCGAACGCCTGCCGCATGATCCACTTGTCCTGCCCGTTCCTGACCTTGAACTCGATCGGAATGCGCAGCGCGAGCTCGACCAGGGCGGGGTCGAGGTACGGGACGCGCGCCTCCACGCCCTGCCCCATGCTGACCCGGTCGACGCGCTGCAGTTCCGTCCGGTACAGGTTCGCGATCATGTGCTCGAATAGCCGGCCCGACGCGGCGGCGCCGATCTGGTCGTACATGGCGTAGCCGCCGAACAGCTCGTCCGATCCGTCGCCGGTCAGGACGATCTTGAGACCCAGGGCCTTAGCTCTGGCGAACAGCGGCACCGAAACGACCGCGTTGATGATGTCGCCGTACTCGGTGAGCTCCGACATCCGGATCGCCTCGCGCACGTCACTGGCGCCGATGTCGCCGGGACGGACGGTCACGACTTCGTGTGGTACGCCGAGGTCGGCGCACAGCCGGCGGGCGAACGCCAGGTCATCGCTGTCGGGTGCGCCGATGGTCAGCGCAACGCAGTCCGGGTGCATCTCGCGCACGTGCGTCAAGATGATCGAGCTATCCAGGCCGCCGGACAGCACGACGCCGACGGTGAGATCGGTGTCGACGCGGACCCTGATGCTGTCTTCCACGGCGAGCCGCAGCGCCTTGGCTGCCTCGGCCGGGTTGTCGATCTGCGACCGGTCGGCACCGGTACGGGTCAGGTCGACGTACGGGCCAAGCTGCGGCGCGGCCCGCTGGCTGGCCCAGCCGTGATGACCAGGAGGCACCTCCGATACCGGCGCGCCGACCGGGACAAGGGCCTTGATCTCCGAGGCCACGTGCAGACGGTCGCTGCGGCAGGACCAGTACAGCGGTTTCACCCCGACGGGGTCACGAGCGAGGTAGGTCGTGCTCGTCAGCCGGTCGTGAATCGCGAATGCGAACTCCCCCCGGAACCGGGCGACGGCTCCCTCGCCCCAGTGCAGAAATGCTTCCAGCGCGAGCTCGGTGTCGCTCTCGCTGCGGAAGTTCCGGCCCGACGCCATCAGCTCAGCGCGCAGCTGCCGGTAGTTGAAGATTTCGCCGTTGTAGCACAAGACCCAGCGCAGGTCGGGTGACAGCCAGGGCTGCACAGCCCGGTCCCGGTCAACAATGCGAAGACGCTGGGTGCCCGCAAGCAGCTGGTTGTCCAGATGCGTCTCCTCGACCTCGCCGCGGGCGGCGATGCTGCCGAGCATCCGCCCGAACAACGTGCGGTCCGCGCCTCGACCCACGATCATGGCGATGCCGCACACCGGAGGTCAGTCCGCGACGTGGTGATCCGGCACCAGCCGCAGCGCGCGGCCGGCACCGGGGCAGACGCACAGATGCCAGGCCTGCCCTTCGTCGATCACGTTGATCTCGCCACCCCGTTGCCGGTCGAGCAGCAGGCGCTGCAGCACGCCGTCGGCCTGGAACCGGCGGAACCAGCACATCTCGATGTCGGCCGCGTAGCCGATGCAGTGCGCGCTCGGGAGCAACGCGGCGTAGCCGAGCGAACGCAGGTGCCGTTGATGCGACACGCTCCGGGCCAGGCTCGTCACCCACAGGCGCGGCGTGCCAGCCGGCGCCAGCCGCTCGAAGTCAGCCGCGATCTGGTTGAGCAGCACGATCAGCTCAGCGCGGGCGCAGGGGAAACGCAACCCCGCTGTTAGCGGCGTGCGGTCTGGCACCGCGAGCCGCTCCGCTGATCGAGCCGCGCGCGCGAGCATGGTCGACGGCTGGCGCCGGTACTGAAACAGCAGCAGCCCGTCACGCCGGAGCGCGTCGAGGTCAAGGAGGTCTGGTGCGTTGTGCACATCAGCATCGGAGTGGTAGGGAGCCAGGTGCCCCCACCACAGGACGTCGACCTGCGCGAGCAGCGCGATCTTGATCATCTTGGCCAGGTCGGCGGCCGCGCTGCGGGCGCTCTTCTGGTAGATCCTGATCTCCCGGAGCACGCGCTGGATGGCTGCCTCTGGCCCCGACGGCATTGCGGAGAACACGATCGCGAACTCTGGCTCGGCCAGGCGGCGCGCCAGGATGCGCTCGGCCATCGCGACACCGGGTGATTCGCCCAGGCTGGCAAGCTCGGTGTAGACGTCGCTCACCGCCTCGCGGTAGGCCTCGACGTCCGATTGACGCCGGGCGGCGCCGGGCGACAGATCGTCGGCGGCCGCTTCCCGGCTAACCACCCAGTTCGTCACGAGCACGCTCCCCAAGCGGCGCGAGCAAATTCGCTCGCTGCAAATAAGCACCGAGAGTAACACTTAGGCAACGGAAGGTAACACGGGTTGGACAGGCTGCGCCGTTACTGCCTGCCTGCCGGATATCGGGTCTCCCGTCGGGTTGCCGAGCGGCGAGCGACCGCGTGGCGACCGAATGGCGGCATGCCCCTGCCGATCGCCGGCAAACATCACATCGTTCCGCATGCAGCGGCTTTTGCGGTGACGTGGCCCAGCCTTGAGGACTGGACGGCCTTCCCGATAGGCATTCCAAGCGGGCAGACTGAGGTTGTGGCCGATAACTCGGAGGAGGACGGATCAGGGCAGCCCAGCCGCGGCGACCCGGCTTCGGCGCGGACGCCTGCGCCCGGCAAACCTCCGCTAGACGCATCGGCGAGCCATCGCGAGCCGCCGCCGGCCAACGCGACGGTGACGAAGACGCCGGGGCGGTGGACTATAGGTGTCGCTGCCGTGCTGGCCTTTGTTGTCTCGCTCGTGCTGCTGGTAAGTGACGGTCTCGCCGGGGTCCTGAACAACCTGGGTGGTGCCCCGCCGTCGGCTGGCACGTGGCTCGGGATCGCCGCCGCTGGCCATGGGGTGCTCGCCATCGGCAGCGCCATTCTTTTGGGTGTCGGCCTCGCCAGTGCCCGTCGCCGCCGCGCAACCGTGCTCGCCGCGTGGGCGATCATTCCGGTCGGCATCGGCTGGTTGTTCCTATGCGGGCGGCTGGCCAGCGGGTAACACGTTTCGTCGCGAGCGCCGCAGGCGCTCACTAAGGTGATGCAAGTGCCTCGGGACCGGACGCCCGGCCGATCGGCGTGATCACGAAATCGTGGAAGGACACCTCGAAGCCGCCGCCTTCCGGGGCCGCGCACATCGCGCCTGCGAATGCCCTTCCGGGTGGCAGGTACACGACCCCGGCCAAGTCGCTGGCGTCCCCGTCAACGCCGTACTGGATCTCGACGGCGTCGCCGCGCCGAGCGAGCTGCAGCCTGAGATCGGCGGCGCCAGCAGGCAGATCCGCAACGGTCCAGCTTGAGTACAGCATCGTGATCACCGTGCTGAACCGGATCCTGCCGTCAACAAACTCGATCCCGGTCTTGAGCCAGTGCCGCTCGTCGACGCGCACCATCGCGCCGGCCTGATCGAACTGCTGAGCGTAGGCGCCGCGGACCAGCATGCGCAGCTCGAAGTCGCCATCGACCGCGTCGCCGTACACGTGACCGTTGTCGCGGACGTACCCGTAGTGGGTGGTGCGCCAGAAGTCGGTGCCGCCGTCCGCCGTCATCGTCAGTACGCCATCTGCCGCCGACCAGTGCGCCGGCTCGTTGATCCACTGCACGCCAACCTCCGAGCTAGGACGATACCGTCGCGTGCTTGGCCTCGATCGAGAAACTGGGCGCCCGCGCGTGCAGCTCCTCGTCGACGACCGCGAGGTCAGCCTTCCAAGGCCCGCCGCATCGGGCGGAACTTGGTCTCCGTCTCGGCCAGCTCCGCCTCAGGCTGCGAGCCGGCCACGATGCCGCAGCCGGCGAACAGCCTCGCCCGGCTGCCGTCGATCTCGCCGCAGCGCAGTGCGATGCCCCACTCGCCGTTGCCGCGGGCGTCGACCCAGCCGACCGGGCCGGAGTAGCGGCCGCGATCCATGCGCTCCAGCTCCCTGATCAGCTCCAGCGCGACGTCTGTCGGAGTGCCGCAAATGGCTGCGGTGGGATGCAGCGAGGCCGCCAGGGCAAGCGCGGACGCGTCGCGCGCGAGCACACCCGAAACTGACGTCGCCAGGTGCTGGTAGTCGGCCATCTGAAGCAGGTACGGCTCGGGATCCACCGCGAGCTCAGCGCACAGCGGGGCGAGCAGGTCGCGCACGGATTCGACCGAGTACCTGTGCTCCTCAGCGTTCTTGGCGGAGCCGAGTAGCGCGGCGGCGAGGGCCTCGTCGTCGGCTTTGCTGCCGCCGCGGGCCATCGTCCCCGCTAGCACCAGGGACCTCACGTCGCGGCCTTCCCGCTGGACCAGCAGCTCGGGTGTCGCGCCAACCAGGCCGGCGCAGGCGAACGTGTAACACCCGGGGGAGCGACGGGCGAGCCTGGCGAGCAGCACCCGAACGTCGATGTCGGCCGACGCATAAGCCTGCAGGTCCCGGGCCAGCACGACCTTGTGCAGCTCGCCAGCCTTAATCCGCGCGACGGCCGCGGCGACTGCCTGTTCCCACTGCGGCGCCGTCAGGCTGCCATCGCTCCAGCGCATCTCGGCCGGGCTTGCGACCGCGGCGCCCGGGATATGCGGCATGACCCCGTCGGGCGCAATGGTCGTCTGCCACGCCAGGCCAGCTCGCCGCCCGGTGATGACCGCGGGCACGATGACGACGGAGCCGTCCGAGGCAGGATCGAACGTGAAGCTGCCGAACGCCACCGGCCCGGTGCCGGGCACCTCGACCTCGTCAGTGACCCGCGCGGCGTCAAAGAGCTCGGCCAGCCACTTCTCACCGGTCGCGAACCTGTCTTCGCCGGCCGGAAGGGTCAGCCTCGCCGCCTCACCCCAGCCGACCAGACCGTCGCCTTGATGGATCCAGGCGGACACCGATGGGCTGGGCAGCCCGGCCAGCAGGTCGCCGGGATCGGCGACGCTGACTGTCGTGACAGTCAGACCGTCCGGCAGGCGCCGCTCGCGGCTGGTTTGCGGTGCATCCACGGCAATCCACTCTACGTGCGAGCTCGGCCCGGCCGACCGAGGGGACCGGCCCAGGCCAAGCACGCAGAACCCCGGCCTACAGCGCTACCGCGAGCCGGAAACCAACCCACGCGACCAGGATGGCGGCCACCAGGCTCCGAGCAACGCGAACACTGCCGACGGCAACCCCAGGTGCGCTTGCGCGCCGAGGCCGGTGATCGCGGCCTGCCGCTAGAGCAGCGACAGCTGCACTGCGCCCGATCCAGCCGGTGCTGCGCCAGCCGAGGCTGGCGTATCCGGCCCTGCGGGGTCTACCGCCCTGACCTTCGGGCCGGTAACGCGGCGGGCACGCGCCGGTGTCGTCTGGCCGACGCCGTGCTCGCGCGCTAGAGCCGCGACCTGCTCCGCGATCTGGCGCTGATACATCGCCGGCGCGTACGCCCGGTTGCCGTACAGCCCGCGGTAGGGGCCGACCAGCTCAGGGTGCTCGCGCCCGAGCCAACGCAGGAACCACTCCCTGGCACCAGGCCGCAGGTGCAGCACGATCGGACTCACATGCGCCGCACCAGCCCTGGCAATCGTGCGAACCGCCGCGTCTAGTTGCTCGGGCGAGTCGGACAGGAACGGCACGACCGGTCCCATGAGGACACCGCACCGCAAGCCGCGGTCGCTGAGCGTCGCGCACACGGCGAGTCTCCGCTCCGGACCGGGCGCTCCCGGCTCAATTGATCGAGATAGCGATTTATCGACAATTCCGACGGACACGTTCATGCCCACGTCCGTGACGGCGGCCGCCCGGACGAGCAGATCGAGATCCCGGAGCACCAGCGTTCCCTTGGTGAGGATCGAGAACGGGTTCGCGGCCTCCGTCAGCGCGGTGATTATCCCCGGCATGAGCCGGTACTTCCCCTCCGCTCGCTGGTAGCAGTCGACGTTGGTGCCCATGGCGATGTGCTCGCCCGCCCAGCGCGGCGCCTTGAGCTCGCGGCGCAGTAGCTCTGGCGCGTTGACTTTGACCACGATCTGGGTGTCAAAGTCACGCCCCGAATCGAAGTCCAGGTAGGTATGAGTGTTCCGGGCGAAGCAGTACACGCACGCATGACTGCAGCCGCGGTACGGGTTGATCGTCCAGCGGAACGGGACCCTCGACGCCTCCGGCACCTTGCTGATGATGCTGCGGGCATGAATCTCGTGGAACGTGATCCCGCGGAAGCCGGGCGTGTCGAAGGTCCGCGTGACGACAGCGGCCCGGCCGAACAGCTCCTGCTGCCCCGCCTCATCAGCCTGCCCAGCATCACCAGTGAGCCGCAACGAATCCCAGCGCATGCGTCCCGAGTCTAGAATAGATATTCGATTTGTTCAAATACACTTCCGAGACGCTCGCATCGGCGGCGCACCAGAAGGCACCATGACCGCCGGCGGGCGCAGCGGGTGGCCTGTCTGCGCCGTGACGCGACAGCCGCTTAGAGACTTCCTCTTGCCGGCCGCAAAGTGCTGGTAAAGAATCGATGGCAAGGGGTGGCTAGCAGTAGCCGCCCGTGCAGCACTTGTGTCCGGCCGGAGGTGGCGCTGTGGCCTTGTCGATGGAAGAGCAGCGCATGCTTGACGAGATGGAACGGGCGCTGGCCGCTGACGATCCGCGGCTTGCCGCACGGATGAACGCATTCGGGCAGCAGCACCTGCCTGGTTTCTTGTCCTCGCCGCGAGCCAAGACGATCAGCGGCCTCCTCGCGCTCACCCTCATCGCGGCGGTCACGGTCATGATGTTCGCACTGAGTCCGTACGCTAAGCACCACAGCAATACGCCGCCGCGCGGCACGCCCTCAGCCGCGGCAAAGTCGACAACCGCGCACTCGGGCACAGGTGGCTAGGTAGCCCCGCGGGATAGTCACGGCGGCAGCGGTAAGGCCGGCTGCATCAGGATTCGCGCCAGAGCTGGAGCAGGTACTGCTCCATGCCTTCCAGCTGCTTGCGGGCCTGCTGAAACTCATCGCTGAGCGGGTCGGCGAACTGCTGACACAGCTCGGCGTAGCTGCGGAGCGCCGCCGTCCGGTTCCTGGTGTAGATGCGCACCCCGTAGTCGCCAACGCCACCAGACAGCCGCAACGCCTGCACGGCTCGCCCGCCCAGGCCCATGTCCACGCTGACCTGACCGCGCAGCTACAGCACGCACTTGGCCTCGTCCTCGTAGCCGTCGCTGAACGGCGGCGGCGCGCCGTCCCATTCCTCGACCGTTAGCTGCACGCCAAGGTGCTCTTGCGCGGTCGAGATGATGAGCTGATCGCGGCTCGTGCTGATGAGCGAGTCCAGCGGCGCAGCCGGCGCGCCCGGATCGTCACGCTCGGCCACAGGGTCGTGGACCCGGAACGTCAGCCGCTCCGGGAAGACCGGAATCTCCAGGCGAAGCAGCCTGCGGCTCACTAGCCCCCCTATGGGCGAACTCGGTCTGGCCGGCCGATGACACACAACCGGACGGCTTTACTGCCATAAAGAATGCTCCGAACCGAGGACACTTGCGTACCCAATCGGCCAGAAAGACTGGTATGGCGGGATGTTAGCGAGGCAGCGCCGTTGCCGGTTATCCTCCGGCCATGACCTTGCCGGCTGCCCGTGTCCCCGGAGTCACCCACCGCCATGTCCAGGCCGGCGGCCTGAGCATGCACATCGCCGAGGCTGGGCGGGGCCCGCTGGTGCTGCTGCTGCACGGCTTCCCGGAGAACTGGTACTCGTGGCGGCATCAGCTCACCGCGCTGGCGGCAGCGGGCTTCCACGCTGTCGCGCCCGATCAGCGCGGTTATTGTCGCACCGGGCCGCCAGACGGCTCCGGCCATGCCGGGGACGTCGATCAATACACGATCATGCATCTCACGGGCGACGTGATCGCACTCATGGACGCGCTCGGCGCGGAGCAGGCGGTGATCGCCGGGCACGACTGGGGCGCGCCCGTCGCCTGGCACACGGCGCTGTTCCGGCCGGACCGGATCCGCGGCGTCGTCGGGCTCAGTGTCCCGTACCGGCCGCGGGGGAGCGCGGCGCCGATCGCCGCGCTCCGTGAGGCGTTCGGCGAGAGCTTCTACATGGTGTACTTCCAGCGCCCCGGCGTGGCTGAGGCCGAACTGAGCCGGGATCCGCAGACTACGTTCCGCAAGATCCTGACCAGTCTGGCAGCCGAGGGCCCGCAGATGACGCTCATCCCGCCCGGCGGCGGGTTCCTGGACGCCGCGCAGGAGCCAGCCGGGCTGCCGAGCTGGCTGACGCAGGACGACATCGACGTCTACGTGAGTGAGTACGCGATCGCGGGCTTCAGCGGCCCGCTCAACTGGTACCGCAACATGGACCGCAACTGGGAGCTCACCGGCGCCTGGCAGCACGCGCCGGTGCTGGTCCCGGCCCTTTTCGTGGCCGGCGACCGCGACCCGGTGCTCAGCTTCGTCAAGACCGACGATCTCGAGGCCGTGCTACCCAGGCTGACCGGGTCGATCATCCTCTCCGGCTGCGGGCACTGGACCCAGCAAGAGAGGCCGGCCGAGGTCAGCGACGCGATCGTCGCGTTTCTGCACACGCTCGCCTAAGGCGGTGCGAACGCCTGGGGCGGCGGCTGCGGCGACAGCTCCGCGGTCGCGTCGGTGATCGGCCTGGTCCCGCCCACGAACCGGTCGAGCTCGGCGCCGTGCAGCAGTCGCGCTGGGAACGGGTCGGCGGCGACGAGGCGGGTCAGGCGCGCGACAGGCAGCCCGGCGTCGGACGCGGCCAGCACGATGTTGCCGAATCGGCGACCGCGCAGTATCGCCGCATCCGCCATCGCGCACGCATCAGTGAAGACGGCGATTGCTGCTGCGACCCTTGCGCGCGCGTGTGCGAGGGGCGGCCCGTCGCCGACGTTGGTGGCGAAGATTCCTCCTGGAGTCAGCGCGCTTCGCACTTCCGCTGCGAACTCAACCGACGTTAGGTGCGCGGGCGTACGTGCGCCGGCGAACACGTCGGAGACCACGACGTCAAAGGAGCCAGCCCGGACGTCGGCCAGAACGGCCCTGGCGTCCCCAACGCGCACTGTCACGCGGCCCGCGCGTGCAGCCGTCCGGCTGGCCGCCGCCACGCGTCGCGCTGGCTGGCGCAACGGGAGCCGCTCGCGAACGAGCTCGACGACCGCCGCGTCCGCATCGACCGCCAGCTGCCGCGAGCCGGGGCGGCTGGCTGCCACGTACCGGGCCAGGCTCAGTGCCCCGCCGCCGAGGTGCAGCACCCGCAGTGGCTCGCCCGCCGGCGCGGCGACGTCGAGCACGTGCCCGATTCTGCGCACGTACTCGAAGTCGAGGTACAGCGGGTCGTCCAGGTCAACATACGACTGCGGCGTGCTGCCCACCAGCAGCGTCCATGCCCTCGGGCGGTCTGGATCGGCGAGCAACTCGACGGCGTCCGGCTTGCCAAGCCTGCGCACAGCAGGTCCGTTACGGCCTTGCCACCGGCGCGCGCCGTCAGTCAAGGGAGATCTCGGCCGAATCCGTGAGCCGGAGCTTGCGCCTGGCCCGTTCGTAGAACGTCGTGCGCCCGAGCCGCACGACATGGGCGGCGCCTGGACGCGGCTGAACCTCGATCCGGTCGCCGGGGCCGACCTCCGCGGCCAGCTGCCCATCGACCTCGACCGCGAGCGTGCCGCTGTCCGACAAGACCTCCAGCGCCAGGCTGTCGCGGAGAGAGAGCACGAGACCCCGGTTATACGCCGAATGCGGCGCCGCCGGGGTGACGAGGAGGGCGTCGACGGCCGGGCTGACGATCGGGCCGCCCGCCGAGAAGCTGTACGCGGTAGACCCGGCCGGCGTCGCGACGACGATTGCGTCGGCCGCGTAGCTCACGAACGGATGATCGCTGGCCCGCACGGCGACGCGGGCTGTTGGCTGGCCGGGGAAGCGCACGAGCGCTACGTCGTTGAACGCGGTAACTAGCTGGTCGCCGACGATCGCATCGACGGCTAGTCGCGGCTCGACTGTGTACTTGCGCTCGTCTACGGCCGACAGGGCGCCCGGCAAGTCCGGAACGTCGATCTCAGCCAGGAATCCCAGCTTGCCGAGGTTGACCCCCAGGACTAGCGCACTCTGGCGGTCGGCCAGCCGCATGGCCCGCAGCATCGTGCCGTCTCCGCCGAGGCTAACCAGCAGGTCAGAGCGCTGGCCAAGCTCGACGTCGGAGACCGCGACGGCCGCGCAGTTGAGCCGCCTGATCTCGGCGGCAATGCCGATCACCTCGATGCCACGGCGCGTGGCCCAGTCCAGCACAGCCGTCACAGCCTCGGCCGAATCGCGCCGCGGATGCAGCACCATGCCGACAACGTGCATGTCGCCTCCCTCTGGGACTCGCCGGCTACTAACACAGCCCGACCAGCACGGGTGCCGCTCACCAGTCTGCGGCATAACCGGACGAGAGCAGCGGTTGACGCGTGCTGGGAGCTGGCCGCTGGGCGCGGGAGGTGCCGGATGAGGGCAGTGCGGTTCACAGAGTACGGCGGCGTCGACGTCCTCAACGTCGACGAGGCACCGACGCCGACGCCGGGGCCAGGCCAAGTACTCGTCCAGGTCCGGGCCGCAGGCATCAATCCCGGCGAGGCCAAAATCCGCGATGGCCTCATGCACGCGCGCTTTCCAGCAACGTTTCCGTCCGGCCAGGGCAGCGACCTGGCCGGGATCGTGGCCGCGTTCGGAAATGGCGCGACCGGCATCGCCGTCGGCGAGCACGTCATCGGGTACACCAACAACCGGGCGAGCCACGCGGACTACGTCCTAGCCGAGGCCGAGCACCTGACGCCGAAGCCAGACGCGGTCTCGTGGGAAGTGGCGGGCGGGCTCTTCGTCGCCGGCGCTACCGCCTACGCGGCAGTCCGGGCGGTGGCGCCAGGCCCCGGCGATACCGTCGTGGTGGCTGGCGCCGCCGGCGGCGTCGGGTCGATCGCCGTCCAGCTCGCCAGCCTGACCGGGGCGGCCGTCGTCGGGCTGGCCAGCCAGCAGAACCACGACTGGCTCGCTGCGCACGGCGTAATCCCGGTCGCATACGGCGACGGTGTCGCCGACCGCATCCGGCACGTGGCGCCGAAAGTTGACGCGTTCATCGATACCTACGGCGCGGATTATGTGCAGCTCGCGCTCGAGCTCGGGGTCAGCGCGGACCGGATCGACACCATCGCGAACTTCGGCGCGGTCGCGCGGTACGGCGTGAAGGCAGAAGGCAGCGCCGCGGGCGCCAGTGCAGGCACGCTCGCCCAGCTCGCTGGCCTCACCGCGACCGGCCAGCTGGAAGTGCCCATCACGGCCACGTTCCCGCTCAACGACGTACGGGACGCCTACCAGTTGCTCGCTGGCGGCCACGTGCGCGGCAAGATCGTCCTTATCCCGTAGCCAGCCCGGATCCGGGCGCCAGCCCGGCCCGGTCGCGCGCCTCGTGCCAGAGCTGCCGGTACTGCCGCGCGGCCTGCGTGCGGGGCGCGAACGCGGTCAACGGGGCGCGGTGCACCGACATCTGCTCAATCACGGATACCGCCGGGATGACCGCGGTCGCAAAGTCGGACCGTTCCGCCGGGAGCTCAGCGGCGATCTGCGTATGCAGCCGCTTGCGGCGGTCGATCATCGAGAAGAACGCCAGGATGTCCGGCTGATGCCCGTTGAATCCGCCGACGAACTCCGTGAGCTGATCCAGCGTGCGGACCGACAGCGTCGTCGGGATCAGCGGCACAAGCAGCAAGTCGGCGGCGTGCAGCACGCTCTCCGATAGCAGCGAGATGCTCGGCGGGCAGTCAAGGAAGATGAGGTCGTACTCCCTCTTGAGCGGCGCGAGCAGCCCGGCAAGGCGCCGGGCAGGCTGCTTGGCCGCGTCGAGCATGAGATCCAGATTCCGGTACGTGAAGTCGGCCGGCAGCAGGTCCAGGCCGTCGAAGTCGGTGCCCTTGATCGCGTCACCGATCGAGCGCCGGCCCTGAATGAGCGCCTTACCGCCGCCCTTGACCCGCGGCTTGATCCGGAACAGGTAGCTCGCAGCCGCCTGCGGGTCCAAGTCCCAGAGCAGCACCCGGTAGCCTTCCATGGCCGCCAGGTAGCTCAGGTTCACTGCGGTCGCTGTCTTGCCCACGCCGCCCTTGATGTTGTACGTGGCGAAGATCTTCATCCGGCCGACGTCCGGGCGAGCGCTGCCAGGCGTGCCTTACTAGCCGGGCTGGCGAAGCTCGCGAACGCGCCGTCGAACTTGGCCAGCGCCGCCTGCTGGCGGATTGCGAGCCCGGCGGCGATCTCGCCCATGGCCAGTAGTGTCTCGGCCGGGGCGCTGCGGTCAGACAGCATCTGCGCAGCGAAGGCGCGGATTTCGTCGCGCTGCACCTCAGCGTCCTGGAACTCGCCGAGGCAGTCCTGCAGCGCCTTGAGCTCCCGGACGGCCTGCCATCGCTGCGCCGGGTCATGCAGGGACCCGAACATCTCCACAACGTAGCGCAGTTCCTTACAGCGCTTCCGCAAGTCGTGCAGGCTCACCGGCGGCGATGACGCGGTGAGATGCTGACCGGCGCGCAGCGCGCGGCGATGCGCCGTCGCGATCCGGGTGTCGGCAAGCTGGGCCACGGTCGCGCGCCCGCGCGCCGGCCGCACGCTCTCCAGCGCGACTCGCCAGTCCGCCGTGAGCCGCAGGAACCGAGCCGACCGCAAGCCCCTGACCAGCTGGCGACGGGCAACGGCGCGCGACTTCACCAGGTAGTCACGGAACGGGGCCAGTTCGATCTCGGTCGCTCCAACCAGCCCGGCCGCCATGCTCTCGTAGCCGAGCAGGTACACATCGAGGTCACGCGTTGGCGTCGTCAAGTCGCCGAGCCAGCGGAATTCTGGTGCGAAGCGCGCCGCCAGCCCGTCTGGCAGCTCGCTGCCGCACAGCTTCAGCGCCGACCTCGTCCGGCGCACCGCGATGCGCAAGTCGTGCAGGAACTCGGTGTCGACGTCCTTCACGGTCCCTGGCACGTTCGCTTCGAGGGTGTCCAGCAATTCGGTCAGGATCGCCGCCAGGGCGGTTCGGGCGGGCATGGCCGGGCTAAGCGCGATGGCGCCCGCCTTGCCGGCCAGCTCGCCGGGCCGGTGGCCGGCCGCGGCGAGGGCAGCTTCGAGCGCCGATCCGCGACCCGCGCTGATTCCAGGGACGGCGGCGAGAGCCCGCGCGGCCTTCTCGGTCTGGCCCTGGTAGCCGCGGACCGGCGAGAGGCTAAGGCGCGCCGGCGCGAGAGCGCGAGCCGGGAACGTCACCGACATCCGGTCCACGGCGAGCCGCGCGATGGTCTTGGCGTCGGGATTCAGCGCGCGCAGCTCGGCGACTCTGCTGGCCGCCTTGGCCACCGGCGACAGCGCTCGGATTCCGGCGACAGGCTCCAGCAGCTCGCGCAGCGGCCCGGGCGGCAGGGCGGTGACGAGGCTCGGCCAGGTCACGGCGGCGTTCTGGAGCCGTTCACGCGCGAGTAGCTCACCGTCACGGCCGGTAACTATGAGCTCGACCCCGGGCCGCGCGGTCACCTGCTCGAGCGTGAGCCCAGCCCGGTAGAGCCGCCAGTCGAAGGTATCGAGCCACGTGCGGCGGCAGGAGGTGACCGGTCCGCCGTTTGCCCAGGCCACGCCCGCACCGACCGCGGCCGCCGCTACCGCGCGCAACGCAGCGGCCCCCTCGCGCACGCCGTCCTGGAGCAGGAACTCGCGCGAGACAACGGGCACAGCACAACCTCACTAATAGTGTGATGCCGTCTTTGCGGTGATTAGGAGGAAACAGACATCCCCCGTTAAGACGGCGTTTACCTAAACTACCAGCGGCATAACGGTGCAGTCACTAGCTGAGCCGCCGGATCCCGCGGGTGAGCTCGGGCTCCGCTAACGTGGACAAGATCGCGACGCGGGCGTGAGGAGGGAGCTGGCCGAAGATGCCAGACTGGACGACGATCTCCTCTCTCACTACCGGGGCCGGCACGCTGGTCCTTGCCACCGCCACGTTCGCTGCTGTCCGCTCGGCCAATCGCGCAGCGCGCGTCGCAGAAGAAGCGCTGTCGGTCGGCTTGCGGCCGCTGCTCGTGCCCTCGCGCCTGGACGACGTGACCCAGAAGGTGTTTTACGGCGACGGCCACGTCGAGCGACTGGAGGGCGGCCGCGGCGTCGCCGAAATCGACCATGGCAACGTCTACCTGGGCATCTCGGTTCGCAACGCCGGCCGCGGAATCGCGGTGCTGCACGGCTGGCGATTCGCAGCCGGCCAGGTGACCGACCAGTCGCGGCCGCGGCTAGATTCCTTCCGGCCGCACAATCGCGACATCTTCATCGCCCCGAACGATATTGGGTTCTGGCAAGCTGCTTTCCGCGACCCGGCCGACTCCCAGTACGACGAGGCCGCCGGCGCCGTCCAGGCGAAGGAGGTTCTCACGATGGACGTGCTGTATGGCGATCATGAGGGCGGCCAGCGCGCAATCAGCAGGTTCTTGCTGCGGCAACCAGAGGAAATGCGGCAGCCAGACAAGGACCCTCCGTGGCTGGCCTCGGTCGTCCGGCACTGGAACGTCGACCGGCCCGATCCGCGTCCCGCCGACAGGTAGCCTTCGCATCAGCCCGCGTTCGGATGAAAGTGCACATCGATTGGGCGCCCTAGTGGCCTGCAAGCGGTGCGCGGCGCAAGAACGGTTGTGCTCCGATGATCGCGGCGCACTCGGTCATTACTCCTCCTGCGGTCACCATCACTTTGGCGCTACCGCCCGCGCATCGCCAGGGGCCATCGCCCGCCGGTGCCGGGACCTACGGCCCGCTCCCGCGGAAGCTGGTCTATCCCGACCCGCCGCCGGTGGGAGATGATGGCGACATGCTGCAGGTATTCGGATTCGACCGGATTGGCGTCGTTCTCGGCGACATCTACTTCATCGACCCCGCGCCCGCGAAGGGCCAGGAAGGTCCCGAGCGCGGCGTACGGCTGGAGGTCAGGGTGCTCGAGCCGGGCGAGCTGACCGGCTCGATCTACTCGGCCCGCCCGATCGGCATCGCCGAGCCGATCTGGCGCGCGGACATGCTGGAGAGCGCCGACGGTCCGCCCGGCAGCCTCGACCGGGCGCACCATCACCC
Source organism: Streptosporangiaceae bacterium (assembly GCA_035472835.1). Lineage (GTDB taxonomy): Bacteria > Actinomycetota > Actinomycetes > Streptosporangiales > Streptosporangiaceae > JAJYUU01. The sequence continues at coordinate 50,003 of DATIOU010000179.1, forward strand.
GAACATGCGTAACTGGGAGCCCAACGGCCGCGTCTTCGACCGCTATCTCTCGCGTGATCCAGTCGGCTTCGTCGGCACGATGCTCTCCGATCTAGAGGGCCTCCTCGCGCGGGCCGGCATCGAAGTGGACGTCGCGCTCGCCGCCGATGCCCGCAGCTTGCGTACCGCGGTGCCAGAGGTGCAGCGGGCGCTGACGAGCATGCTGGACCAGGTGAAGGCCGGCGAACTCGGCACGGTCCCGGACGAAGGGGATCTCACCAGCGCGCGAGTTAGCTGGCTTTAATCGCGGTCGCGGGCGCATAGCGCCAGAGGCGCGCCATGGGTTCCATGACCTCAGCACCGTCGCTCCGCTAGCCAGCCTCGTCGACGTCGAGGCCGTGCCCGCGCAGCACCGTGCGCAGCCGCTCGACCTCCGCGCGCAACTGCGCAACCTCAACGACCAGCGACGGGCGATGCAGCCAGTCCGTGGCTCGCCGGTCCCGGTCTACGCGCAGGTCAGTCTCGGCATCGCTGAGCGCTTCAGCGAGGCGGAAGTCCTGCGCGTCGATCGCCTCATCTTTCTCGCGCCGCAGCCGAGCGAGCTCGGCATCCATGTCCGACAGGTCCGGAGTCAGGCCAGCGAACTGCTCTACCGCTGCTAGCCGGGAGAGTACTGACTCAACAGTGACGCCTCGCTCGGCGAAGACGCGCTGCTCCGTCCCGACTGGTCGCGGCCGTAGTGGCCCGGGTGGCCGCAGCTCAACTACCCGTTCCCGGATGCCGGCCTGGCTGACGCCAAACTCGAGCAGGATCGCGGCTGCGCGGCAGCCCGGCTCGCGAACGAGGCCTAGCAGGATGTGCTCGGTGCCGATGTAGTCGTGCCCCAGACGCAGCGCCTCCCGCAGCGCCAGCTCAAGCGCCCGCTTGGCCTGCGGCGTGAAGGGGATGTGACCCTGCGCGGCCGCCTGACCCGGCACATCCGGGTGTGTCGTGCCTGCGCCCGCGGCGCGCGCACGGGCCGCGTCCAGGCTGATGCCGAATGAGGTCAGCGCGGTGGCCGCGACGCCGGCGCTCTCGCGCAGCAGGCCGAGCAGTAAGTGCTCGGTGCCGATGTGGTCATGCCTGAGCGCTCGAGCCTCTTCCTGCGCCAGGACGACAGTCCGCCTGGCCTTGTCTGTGAATCGCTGGAACATGTTCTGCCCGCTTCCATCGCACTCCAGCATCAGCGCGATATCGTCGCTCGGTCAAGGTTGGCCGGACCGGAGCATGCGCTCGAGGCCGGCGGCCCAGTCGAGGAGCAGCTCGCCAGCGAGATCCGCAGCCGCGATCGGATCGGTCATGGGAGAGCGGTTCCGGCTCAGAACGGCGTGGCCGCGAGCCAGCCGGAGAACAGCGTGGCGGCGCCGGTCACGGCGAGGGCTGGATCGTCAGCCGGCGCCCTGCGCACCAGCGCGAGCAGCAGCCGGTCAGCGGGGCCGGAGACGCTCACATCAGCCGGACCGGATCCGCGCTGCAGGCTCAAGCCTGCTCCGGTGTTGCCGACCATCCACTCCGCGGCCGCATCGGCGTCGGGCGCGCCCGGGGCCGTCGCGCGCAACTGAAGCCTCGCGCCTGCCGGCAGCGCTTTGGTCGCGTCGGCCCCGCGATATCCGCGACCAGCTAGCATCCCGAGCCATTCATCGATGCCGTCGGCCGCGAGGCCGGCGTCAAGTACTACGGCCTGGCCGACGGCGAGCTCCGCGTCGATGCGATGCACCGCCGTCTCGTGGGCTTGCCGTCGCGCCCAGAACGTCGCGGGGGCCAGTCGGCCGAATGCCCAGACGGGCTGGTCGCCAGCTGCCTTGATCGCGGCGATGACGCGGTCCGCGCCAGCGTTGAGCCAGGCGGCCCGGTCTTCGGCCGCGGCGGGATACTTGCCGTCCGGCACCGAGTCGAACGGGATCCGCTCGGTGGCTCTGCTAGCAACGATCGCCGCGGCCCAGCGGTGTACGCGGCCGACGTGCGTGCCGAGCTGACGGAGGGTCCAGTCGGGACAGGTCGGTACCCGCAGGTCAGGATCGTGCGTGCTGACGATCTCGGCGAGCCGCGCCGCGCTGGCCTGGATCTCGGCGAAATACGAATCCGTGCTGGGCTGGTTCATGGCGAGTCCTCTGCCTGGGCGGTGCGCTCAGCTTAGTGACCGCGCTGGCCGCCCGCCTTGGGCGCGGCGCCAGCCATGTCAGGTTGGCGCGCCAAGGCCTTCCACGTCGTGCCAACCGTCGTCACACTGGACGCTGTGTACGACTTTGACGTTCTGGTGATCGGCTCGGGCCCCGGCGGGCAAAAGGCTGCCATCGCGGCCGCCAAGCTCGAGCGACGCGTGGCCATCGTAGAGCGGCCGGACATGCTCGGCGGCGTGTGCCTCAATACCGGGACTATCCCCTCAAAGACGCTCCGTGAGGCGGTGCTGTACCTGACCGGCCTAGACCAGCGTGAGATGTACGGCCAGAGCTACCGGGTCAAGGAAGAGATCACGATCGGCGATCTCACGGCCCGGACGCGACACGTCGTCAGCCGGGAGAACGACGTCGTCCGCAATCAGCTGCACCGTAACCGGGTCACGGTGCTGACCGGCACCGCGCAGTTCGCCGGGCCAACGCTCATCGAGGTGGACGACAGTCACGGCCGCAGTCGGGAGGTTAGCGCAGCGAAGATCATTATCGCGACCGGCACCAAGCCTGCCCGGCCGGCCGCGGTCGAGTTCGACGACCGGACGATCATCGACTCCGACGGCATACTCCACCTCGACCGGGTGCCGAGGTCGATGATCGTGGCGGGCGCCGGCGTGATCGGCATCGAGTACGCGTCAATGTTCGCGGCGCTCGGCACCAAGGTGACGGTGGTCGAGCAGCGGGATCGGATGCTGGAATTCTGCGACCTCGAGGTCGTCGAGGCGCTGAAGTATCACTTGCGCGACCTGGCGGTAACCTTCCGGTTCGGCGAGACGGTGGCGGCTGTCGAGCGCCGGCCTGAGGGCGCCATGGCGGCGCTGGCTAGCGGGAAGCGCATCCCGGCCGACACGGTGATGTACTCGGCCGGACGGCAGGGCATGACCGATAACCTCGGCCTGGACGCGGCCGGCCTGTCAGCCGACGACCGCGGCCGGATCAAGGTCGACGAGTTCTTCCAGACCGCCGTTCCCTCCATCTACGCGGTGGGCGACGTCATCGGTTTCCCGGCCCTCGCGGCAACGTCCATGGAGCAGGGCAGGCTGGCCGCGCATCATGCCTGCGGCGAGCCGATCCACGAGGTCAGCGCCCTTCAGCCAATCGGCATCTACAGCCTGCCGGAGATCAGCTTCATCGGCCGGACCGAGGATCAGCTAACCCGTGACTGCGTTCCGTTTGAAGTGGGCGTGTCCCGATATCGAGAGCTCGCCCGCGGCCAGATCATCGGGGACTCCTACGGTGTGCTCAAGCTGCTCGTTTCGCCTGTGGACCGCGCCCTGCTCGGCGTGCATGTGTTCGGCACCGGCGCTACTGAGCTCGTGCACATCGGCCAGGCCGTGATGGGCTGCGGAGGCACCGTCGACTATCTCGTCGATGCCGTGTTCAACTACCCGACGCTGGCCGAGTCCTACAAAGTGGCGGCTCTCGACGCGACTAACAAGATGCGCCAGGTCGAGCGCTTCTCGGCCTGACTCAGCCGCAACCGCAAGCGCCGCCGCAGCAGCCGCCACCACCGGCCGGTGCGCCGCCGGCACTAGCCCGGCCACCGACCGCGACCGTCGAGAGCAGCTTGACGCTGTCGTCGTGGCCCTGCGGGCACGCCGCCGGGGCTGATGACTCGCTCATCGGGCGGGTCTGCTCGAACGTGTCGCCGCAGGCGCGGCAGCGGTACTCATATCGCGGCACGGCAGGAGTCTACCCGGCAGCAGGGTCAGCAGCAGGTCGCCGATGATCGGCGGGGGAGGCCGCCGTCGCCGCGGCGGGGGCGCCCGGTTCCGGCTCGGCGTAGTAGAACTGCCGACCGCGCAGCAGCGAGATGACGGCCCCGGCGACCGACATGGCGATTGCGGCGCTGAAGACGATGATCAGCCCGTGGTGGAACGGCCCCGAGATCAGGTGCGGGAAGAACTCTCGCCCGGTGAGCACGGCCGCGTTGTGCGGCGGCAGCTTGGCCAGCGTCCCGGACGGTGCCAGCAGGCTCTTAACCGGGTTGTAGCCCAGCAGCGCCGAGAAGAGCGTGCTCACCGGCGGCAGGTGCGCGACGTGCGCGGCGACGGCCGCGGGCACTCCCTGCGCCCGGAGTCCGCTGCTGAGCGTGCGAGGGAGGGTAGCAGCAAGTCCGGCGATCATCAGGGAGAAGAAAAACCCGATCGACAGCGACATGCCCGAGTTCATGAAGACCGACCGCATGCCGGACGCGGCGCCGCGGTGGCGGGCCGGCACGCTGCTCATGATCGACGAGGTGTTGGGCGACGCAAACAGACCGGAGCCGAGCCCGTTGCAGAAGATGATCGCCGCGAACACCGGGTACGGGAAGTCGATGGGCAGCAGCATCAGACCCGTGAAGCCGCACGCGGCCACCAGCAGGCCCGCCGTCGCGAACAGGCGCGAGCCGTACCGGTCCGACAGGTAGCCAGAAATGGGCCCGGCGATCAGGAAACCGGCCGTCAGCGGCAGCATGTAGATCCCGGCCCACAGCGGCGTGACCGTGTAGTCATAGCCGTGCAGCGGCAGCCAGATTCCAGCCAGCCAGATCACCAGCATGAACTGCAGCCCGCCGCGAGCCATGGAGCTCATGAGGCTGGCCGCGTTCCCGGCGGCGAAAGCCCGTATCTTGAACAGTCCCATCTGGAACATCGGCTCTGCGATCTTGGTCTCGACGACGCAGAACACGATCAGGAAGAAGACGCCGGCCGACAGTCCGCCGACGACCTTCGGGTTGGTCCAGCCGGTGGCGTGCCCGCCGTAGGGCTGGATGCCGTACGTGATGGCCGCGAGCAGGCTGGTCGCGCCGATCGCGAACAGGATGTTGCCGGCCCAGTCGATGCGTGCGCGCCTGGTCGTCGCGATTTCCCGCAAGCTGCGGTAGGCCCACACGGTGCCGAAAACGCCGATCGGCACGCTGACCCAGAACACAGCGCGCCAGTCCCAGGCGGCCAGCAGGCCACCGAGCAGCAGGCCCACGAACTGACCCGAGATGCCGGCGATCTGGTTGATGCCGAGCGCCGTCCCGCGCTGGTTGGCCGGGAACGCGTCCGTAAGGATCGCGGCCGAGTTGGCCATGAGCATTGCCCCGCCGAAGGCTTGCACCATCCGCCAGACGATCAGCCATAGGGCGCCATGGCTTCCGGTGAGGGGATCAAGGGACAACGCGATCGACGCTAGCGTGAAGACGACGAAGCCGAGGTTGTAGATCTTGACCCGGCCGAACATGTCGCCGAGCCGGCCAAGGGTAACGACGAGTACCGCCTGGACAAGCAGGTAGCCCATGATCATCCAGAGCACGTACGAGATGTTCCCTGGAGCCAGGGGACTCAGGTGGATGCCACGGAAGATGGCTGGCATCGCGATGATCACGATCGAGCCGTCGATGGTCGCCATCGTCATGCTCAGCGTGGTGTTGGACAGGGCTATCCACTTGTACTTGTCCGGGGGTCGGTCGCCGGCTGCTACTTGAGTCGGCTCCCGCCGCGAAATGACGCCCACGCTTAACCAGCCTACCGCGAGAAGGTTGCTTGTTGGCAACTACCTTTCGCGCGATCCGCTAGGGTCGCCGGCCGGCGCCGACCGCAGGTTCCTTGAATTGCCGGGCAATAGCCATGTCCAGACTCACGGAATGGGGCGAGAAATACGCACACCCGAATCGAGCGAAAATGGTCGGTTGACCGACACATCGGCCCATTGAACTGCGCGGATGTGTGCGTGTCGACCGGCCGAAAATGCCACGACTCGGGCTACGGTTATTACCTGGAATATAACGGCAGGCTTGGCACGCGGCCCCTTATCGCTCTGCGATTATCGCGATGTGCCGCCCGGCGGCGTGCCCTGCGCCGGAGGGGCCAGGGGCGTCTTGACCACGGGGGACAGCGATGGCGCAGCAGAGTGTCCAGGTGCTCGACACCCAGCCTGGCCGCACCCGGACGTCGCCAGCTGGATGGCTCGTGCTCGGCCTTGTCCTGCTCGCGGCCGCGGTGGTAGCGGCGGGCACCGTCGCCATCACGAGGCCGAGCCCGTCAGCTGCGAGCGTCTCGGTTCGCGCGCGCGAGCCGCAAGCGCCAACCTCGGTCCTGGGGGGATCGCCCGCGATCGCGAGCGCCAGCGCTGCGCGCACATTGCTCGCGACTGCTCCCGCGGCCGTCGTCGCGAGCACAGCCAACCGCGCCGACCTCGCGGCAGCTGCCACTATCGCTCGCAGCGCGCACGCGCCGATGCTGCTCATTCCCCCGAGCGCCACCGCCGGCCAGGTCGCCGCGCTGCGAAGCACGATCAGGGCACTTACGCCCGCCGCCGTGCTCGGCATAGGGATAACCCGACGAGCGCTAGCGGCCGATCTGCCGGGCGTTCACCTTGTCTCCTCGGCCGGCGCGCTGCCCGTGACCGCCGCAGCCGCGCCCATGCGCAACGTCGTCGTCATCGTGCACACCGGCACCTCGGCTGCCGCCAGGGCCCTCGCCATCGCCGCCACGGCGACGGCGGGCGCGGCGGGCGCGCGCGTGATCGACCTGCCCGGCTACGACCCGCGCGCGGACGCGACGGCCATCAGGGCCCTGGCGGCGGCGCGACCGCAGCGCATCGTCGCGGTGGGCGCCGGCTTCGGGTCGGCCAGCCTCGTGAGCGGCAGGGCCGCAGTGGCGGAGACCGGAGTGCAGCTGCCCGGTGGGGGGCAAGTCCTCTTCCCGGGCCGCCGCATCATCGCTCTCTACGGCACTCCTGGCACGCCCGCGCTCGGCGTCCTCGGCCACCAGGGCCTGACCGCGAGCATCGCTCGGGCCAAGGCGACGGCAGCGCAGTACGCGCGGCTGGTGAAAGTGCCCGTGATCCCGTCATTTGAGATCATCGCGACCGTCGCCCAGGCGTCAGCGGGGCGGCTCGGGATCTACTCATTCGAGTCGACCGTTAAGTCCCTGCGGCCCTGGGTCACTGCCGCGAGCAAGGCCGGCCTGTACGTGACCCTCGACCTGCAGCCCGGCCGCGGCAGCCTGCTGGCGCAGGCGAAGAGGTACCAGTCGCTGCTGCGGCTGCCCAACGTCGGGCTGGCCCTTGACCCGGAGTGGAAGCTAAAGTCGCGCCAGCTGCCACTGCACCAGATCGGCAGCGTCAAAATCACCGAAGTCAACAGCGTCGTCAGCTGGCTGGCGGCGCTGACCGCCAGGTACCACCTGCCACAAAAGCTGCTGGAGCTGCACGAATTCCGGCTCACCATGATCCGGGACATCGCGGGCCTCGACACTCATCACGACGACCTCGCCATCGTCATCAACATGGACGGGCAAGGTGCGCCGGGCACTAAGCTGCAGACCTGGCAGGTGGTCGTGGCCAACGCACCGAAGGGCGTCTACTTCGGGTGGAAAGACTTCTACACGAAGGACACCCCGATGCTGGGCCCGGCGCGGACCATCCGGCATCGCCCAACGCCGATGCTGATCTCGTATCAGTAGTACTCAGCTGTAAACGCGAGATTGACACGCTCGGCTGGCCGCCATCACCATGGACGAACGTGAGCAATGACGCTTCGGACGTCGCACTGGCGGCTGAGCGCCTCGGCGACCTGGCCCGGCGCCTCGGCGCGGCCGCGGGCCGGGAGAGCTCCACGGGAGCGAGCTCTCCCAGCCCGGCAGGCCTCCGCGCGGTCCAGGTGGCCAGTGAGCTATCGGCTGCCGCAGCGGACGCTCTGCGGCTCAGTGTCGATCTGGCCAGGGCGGCGGGACGCACGTGGCAGGAGCTCGGTGACGTCCTCGGGGTGAGCCGTCAGGCCGCTTTCCAGCGGTTTGGCCATCCGATCGACCCGAGAACGGGGGAGCCGATGAGCAACGCGATATTGCCGGGGGCCGCGGACAAGGCCACTCAGCTGATGATCGACTGGATCGAGGAGCGCTACGAGCAGGTCGCGGCTGACTTCAACGCCGAGGTAGCCGAAAAGCTGCCAGCTAGCGGGCTGGCAGCCGCGTGGGCCCAGGTGATCGGCCTGGTCGGCAGCTATCAGGGGATAGGCGAGCCGATGGCGCGCCAAGCCGGCGACTTGTCGATCGTCGACATCCCGATGAAGTTCGAGGCCAGCGAGATGAAGGGCCGCGTCGTCTTCGACAGCCACGGCAAGGTCGCCGGCCTGTTCATTCTTAGGCCTGACGCCCTATAGCGCCGGAAGCTCGGGCTCGATGCTCGCCACGGTCGCGCAGTCGGCGGCGAACGTAATAACGACGTCCACGTGCTCGCCGGCCAGCACACGGGGCAGCCAGTACTGAGCGTCATCCCACATCAACGGCAGCGGCAGCGCGTCCTCGGCGAACCAGCGGGGCGCTACCTCGTCGGACTCGGTGGCCTCGCCCTGGAACACCGATGTCACGAAGACATCGGCGGTCTGGTCCCAGGACGGCCGCGTCGGGAACCTGAACTCGATGCTCGCCATGTGCTGAAGCGAATCTGCGGGCACCAGGAGCGCGGCTTCCTCGGCCACCTCGCGGACGGCGGCCGCGGCCGGCTTTTCGCCAGGTTCAATATGACCGCCGAGCCCGACCCACTTGCCGGCGCCAAAACCCGTCTTCTTCAGCCCGAGCAGGACTTCGGGGCCGCCTAGGGCATGCCGCCTGACAATGCACAGGCAGGTCCGCGTCATCATCGGGCCAGCTTAACGGCCGGCCGGCACCGGAGCGGTCAGCTCGAGACCGTGTCCCTGGCCATCGCGATCAGCCGGTTGAGAACGCGGCCGTCACTGGTTCGAAGCCCGTCGTGCTCGAACTCGTTGGTGATCCAGAAGCGCAAGCCGCATATTGCGGCGGCGGTCTCCAGGGACAGTTCCCTCGGTACGTACATGTCGTCGAAATAGATCGCCGCCGCCACCGGAATACCCCTCCGGGCCAGTTGACCAGGATCGTAGAGCGCCGGCCAGTCATCGCGCTCGGCCAGCAGATCGGCCGCCTCCGCCAGCGGCCGCAGCGCCGGGTCCTGATCGAACACCCACGGGAAGACCATCTCGCCGGTAAACAGCAATGGCGCGTCACCCTCGACCGCCGCCTGGGGCGCGAACTCGGCGAATTCGGCGCGCACGCGCTGCGCCGACCACTTCGTCGCCGCGCCCTGTGCGTAGCAGGCCTCGTGCACCAGGGCGTACAGCGGCGCGGACGCGTACGACAGGTTCGCCTCCGCCGCGGCGAGGAACGCGTCGCTGATCTCGCCGCCGGCAAACGGGTCTTCTAGCAGATAGTGCAGCGTGGCGGAGCCAGTGCTCGAGCCGAGAACATGGCCGAGGGCCTGGAAGCCCTCGACGGTCAGCGTCCCGCCTCCTGGCAGGTTCGCAGGCCGGGCAGCCAGGGTTCGGGCGACCTGGCGTGCGACGTCGACGTCCTGGGGGTACCGCTGATAGTGCGCCAGGTTCTTCCCGGCCACGACGCGGTACGTCAGGCGGTAGACGTCGTCAGCGGTTGCTGTCAGGCCGGGCAGCCCGCCGGTGATGAATGCTTCGCGCAGCCCGCTGGGCGCCATTGACAGGTACGTGACCGTGCAGAAACCGCCGAAGCTCTGCCCGAGTACGCTCCACGGTTCGCCGCCTGTCACGTGCGGGCGGATCCGCTCGGCGTCCGCGACGATCGAGTCTGCCCGGAAGTGCCCGAGATACCGAGCCTGCGCGGCCGCGTCGGGGAACCGGGACAGCGTCTGCCGCGTCGCCGGCGTGGACCGGCCGGTGCCACGCTGATCGAGCAGCAGCACCCGGTAGTCCTGGAGTGCGCGGTCGAGCCAGCCGTCCCGGCCAATCGGCCGCGGCGAACCGAAGCCCGGACCGCCTTGCAGGTACACCAGCCACGGCAGGTCGGCCGACCCGCTTTCCGCGGCGATGACCTCGCGGCCGAAGATCGTGATCTGCTCGCCGTCGGGCCGTGCATGGTCCAGCGGGACGCTGAAAGTGCGGTCGGTGAGCACGGTGCCAGGCTGCCGGTACGAGACCATGATCAGCACAGTAGCGCCCGCGAATGCCGCCTGGGTCATACGATGACCCACATAACCTCCCGCTATGACACCCCACCTGGGAGCACCGGAATGCTGGGACTGCCTTCTGCCGGCGAGCAGGGCCGGGAGGTCCCGCGCGGGCCGGCAGCGGCGATGTTCGCCGCCGACCAGGCGTCTCGCGGCCTGGGCATGGAGCTGCTGCACCTCGGCCCGGGCACCGCGGTCGTGCAGATGCGGGTGGCGCTGCAAATGCTGAACGGACACTCCATCGGCCACGGCGGCTATGTGTTCATGCTGGCGGACACCGCGTTCGCCTGCGCGTGCAACAGCGACGGGCCGGCCACGGTCGCGGCCGGGGCCGACATCAGCTTCATCAGTCCGGTCCGCGAGGGCGACATCCTCACCGCGGCGGCCATCGAGCGGACGCGGTACGGGCGCAACGGCATCTACGACGTAACGGTCCGGCGTGGCGACGAGGTCGTGGCCGAATTCCGCGGCCGCAGCCACACCCTCGGCTAGCCAGACCGTCGGCGTCCGCCGCGAACACCAGCGAAGAATCTGGCCTCGGCAATCGCAGTCGCCGTTATCGGCGTGCTCACGGTGCATGGTCCGCGGCCCGTGGCCGGAGGCCCCCGGCGCTGACCAGCTCCCTCGCCGACGGCGGGCTAAGCACCGATCGTGGCGATATCCATGCCCTTTTCTGGACTCCGCCGCTGGCGGCCGTCGCCAGCGCCGGGACAGGTTCGGTCGACCTCCAGGTGCCGTCCACCGCCACCAACGACCTCATCGCGCGCGGGCTGGGCGCGGGCGGACCTCGGTCACGGTCCCGGAATCCGCTAGCTCGGCGCACCTCATCAGGGCCACGAGCAGGCTGGGGGTGGGTGACGGTCGCCGGATGACGCGCAGGGCGTGGGTGCGCTAGACCGTCGTCGAGGCCACAGGCTAGATTCGGCGGCGTGCCGCTCCGCAGACTCGCCGTCCGCCTGTACCGCTGGCGGCTGCGCCGCCAGCTTGCCGGCCGGCCGTTGCCCAGGCACATCGGATTGATCATCGACGGCAACCGGCGCTGGGCCAGGCAGGCGGGGCTCGCGAGCCCGAGTGAAGGCCACCGGCACGGCGCCGAGCACATCTGGGACGCGCTGTCGTGGTGCCAGGCCGCAGGCATCCGGCACGTGACCATCTTCATCTGCTCCGCGGAGAACCTGGCCAGGCGCGACGACGCCGAGGTCGCAGCCCTCATGACCATCATCGAAAAGATCGTCGTGACGAGGATCGCGTCGGCGGGTTCGCCGTGGCAGGTACACATCGCCGGGCTCGTGGACATGCTGCCCGCGAGCACGGCCCGCTCGCTGAAGGATGCCGCCGAAGCGAGCCGGACCCGTACCACGGGGTCGCACGTCACCCTCTGCGTCGGGTACGGCGGGCGGCAAGAGATCGCTGAAGCGGTCCGCTCGCTGCTGCTCGAGCACACCGCGGCCGGAACCCCGCTCGCGGATCTGGCAGGCTCGGTGACCGAGGACGACATCGCCAGGCACTTGGGCGGTGACGGGCAGCCCGAGCCCGACTTGATCATCAGGACCAGCGGCGAGCAGCGCATGTCCAACTTCCTGCTGTGGCAGAGCACCGGGGCTTACCTGCATTTCTGTGACGCCTACTGGCCCGCGTTCGGCGAGATCGACTTCCTGCGCGCGCTGCGCGACTTCGCCGCTAGGGCCTCGGCGCCGGATCTCTGGTAATGCGCGTAGCTGTCTTCCTGGGCAGCTCGATCGGCCGCCAGCCCGAGTACGCAGCGGCCGCGGCCGATTTCGGGAAGGCGCTGGCCGAGGCCGGTGTCGGCATCGTGTACGGCGGCGCCAGTGTCGGGATGATGGGTGCGCTAGCCGACGCGGCGCTCGCAGCCGGCGGCGAGGTGATCGGCGTAATCCCCGGCGGCCTGTTTGCCGCCGAGATACCGCATCCTGGCTTGAGCCGGATGGAGGTTGTCGGCACCATGCATGAGCGCAAGGCGCTGATGTCGGGGCTTGCCGACGGCTTCGCCGCCCTGCCGGGCGGCCTCGGCACGCTCGACGAGCTGTTCGAGATGCTGACCTGGCAGCAGATCGGGCTACACGCCAAGCCAATAGCGCTCGTCGACGTCGGCGACTTCTGGGATCCGCTCGCAGACATGCTCGACGCACTGACCGAGGCCGGATTCGTCCCGGCGGCGACACGGGCCTCCGTGGCCAGGGTCAAAGATGCCGCAGAATTCCTCGGCCTGCTGCCGTAAGCAGGTAACGTCCCGATCCAAGCAAACCGGAAAGGCCATGACACTCCGTGACTGATCAGACCAGGGACGCATCCGACGCGAGCGAAGCCGCACACTCGGGCATCGAGCTCATCTCGGCCGAGCGGCTGGTGTTCTTCTCCGATGCGGTGGTCGCGATCGCGATCACGCTGCTGGCTCTCGCGCTGCCGGTGCCGCACGGCGCGACATCGCACGAAATCTTCACGGACTTGTCTGCTCACCGCGATGCGTTCTTGGCGTTCCTCATTAGCTTCGTCGTCATCGCCAACCACTGGCACTCCCACCACCGGCTGTACCGCCACGTGGTTCGCCTAGATCGCGGCATCATGACGATGAACATGTTCTGGCTCCTGCTGATCGTCATCACGCCGTTCGCGACCAGGATCATT
>DATIOU010000180.1:0-6683 GCA_035472835.1 Streptosporangiaceae bacterium
ACTGCGGCCGAGCTCAAGCGCGCGCTCCGACGAGGCGGCGTTGCGGTCGTGCGGACAACTGTGCGCGACCGGCTGGACTCGCGCGTTTACGACTACTGGCCCCAGTTACGCGCTCTCGACGCCTCGAGGTTCCCGTCGCAGGGCCAGATCGAGGGCAAGTTCGTCCTGACCTTCGCTGCCTGAGGGCCCGGCCATATCCGTGGCCGGGCCCTCAGGCGACGTTCTTGCCCGGGCGAGATCAGCTAGTTGACTGGGCTGGTCCTGCGGGGCTCACCGGAGCGGTCGAGGTCTCCGAGTTGACCACCCCGGACTTCAGGTAATCTGTCCAGGCCACGAGGGCCGTCTTGCCGGTCCTGGTATTGCTCACAATGGTCTCTTCGGCGATCATCTTGCTGGTCTTCGGATCGAAGACGAGCACAGACTTCACAATCTGGTGCAGCGCCGGGTGTGCACTGACATAGGCGAGGCCGATGCCCGATCTGCCGGCCTGATCGGTCACGGTTCCGAGCAGGCGCACTCCGGGAATCCGCTCGGCGACGGTGAAGATGGCTGCCCGCAGCGACGGCCGCACATAGGTCTCCCGGAGCAGGTCGCCGATCTGGACGAAGTCCTCGGCTGGACCCTTCGGCCCGCCTTCGATCTTTCGGGCGGTCAGGAGCGCCGCGAGCTTGGCTGGATCATCCGGCAGCCGGTTCAGGTTGGGCGGCCCATTGCTCAGCTGACCAGGTCCGAACCTGGAGTCTGTTGGCGCGACCGCCAGGTTCGGCCGTCCGGCGGCGATCCACCCAGCGCGATCCTTCGCGCTGCCTAGCTGAGGATTGCTGTAAGTCTCGGCGATCCGCCCGGTGCCGGTAGGCCCGATCCAGATCTGCCGTCGTTCGGTGTAGCTGACGCTGTAGGACGTGGCAGACCCGTTGTAGGTGTCGATCCAGTTCAGCGCCAGCGAGTCGGTGTACTCGAACTGGCCAGGACCTGGCGCAGGCTCGGCCGGCTGCGCGTGCGCGGCGAGCGACAGCGAGTCCAGCGCGGCGGCGAGCGTACCTGGCCGCGCTCCCGTGGATGCGCGCGGGACGGGCCCGTTCTTGCGGCCCTCGTGACCGCCCGGCGCGAGCAGCGTAATCACCAGGCCCGCCGCGGCGCCCGACACGGTCAGGACGGCTACGACCTGGGGCAGCCGACGTTTTGCGCCGCTGCGGCTGGGTCGCCCGCCATGGGCGGCGCGCTGGTGCGCACCGTGACGAGCTGCCGCCTCGCCATGCTCCAGAACCAGCGCCAGCGTCCGCTGTGCGCGCGGTGAGTCGCCGTCAGCCACGCTTGCCAGCGGGACCGGATTGGCCTCCGCGATCAGGTCTTCTATGTTCATGACGCGTGCCTTCCTATTGCCGCGGAGTTCTGGATGCTTGAAACCGGGCCTGGCCCGGCGATGAGGCTCGGCGCGGCCGTCGCGCTGGTTACCGCCGCACGCACGGCGTGCCGCGCCCGCCGGTACCTGAGCTCGAAGGCGTTGACCGTGCAGCCGACGACAGCTGCTGCCTCGGCGTGGCTGAGCTCCTCCCAGTGCACCAGCTGCAGCGCCTCGCGCTCGGCCGACCGCAGTGCTCCCATCGCAGCAAGGATGAGCTCGTGGTCTTGACCGGACGCCGACGGGCCGACCGGACGGGCGGTGATGGCGGCGTCCGCTTTCAGCCGGGTGCCTAGCCGGAACCGGCGTCGCTGCGCGCGGTTATGGTCGGAGATCGTATTGCGGGCCACGGCAAGTAGCCACGGCCGATCCTGGGGTGGGCCGGGCACGTCACCAAACCGGCGCCAGGCGACAGTGAAGACGTTGGCTATCACGTCGTCGGCGGCGTCATCGGCCACCCTGCGCCGCACGTAGGCGGCGATCTCCTGGTACCTGTCGCGGTAGAGAGCCTCAAACCTGGCGGAGGTCCCAGCGCTGGCCTGCGGGCCGATCATGCACTGCTCCTGTAATGAAGGGTCATGCCTGCTATATGGCCGGCCAGAACGCGGATCCGTCTGGAGACGGCGGTGGCCTACGGGACGACAGTGACCGGCCATTTTCCGGCGCGGACGAGCCGGACCGCGAGTGATCCGACGAATCGGTGACCGGCGTGCTTCGACGCGCCGACGACGATGGCGTCAGCACGCACCTCATCGGCGATGCGCACGATCTCGGTGTACGGGTCACCGCGCGCGGCCCGGAACGTGACTGACACGCCGAATTCCGTCGCGAATGCCTCGGCGCGCTCCTGCATGTCCGCGACGGTCTTTCGGAACGCCTCCTCCTTGGCGACCGTCAGCGCCGCGCCGCCAGGGCCGGCTGCGCCAAACGAGGCCACCGGCAACACGAATACCGCGACGATCCGCGCCCGCTGGCGGCGCGCCAGACCCGCCGCGTACCAGCCCGCCCGGATGGACGTCGTCGAGTCGTCGACACCGACGAGGATGACCGAAGGCCCGTCGGTGCCGAGCTCGAAGGTGCCGTCCACGGGCGTCACGACGCCTCACCGCTGCCCATGCTCCCGCAGTCTAGGCCGGCCGGGCCGACGATCGCCCTGGCATGATCAGCGGATGAGCTCCTGTCGCCAGCCGACCTGGCCCGGCTTCAGGCTGATCACCGCGAATTCACGGCGGCGGTCCTGCCTCAGTTCCCCCTGGGCGACCAGAGCGCCAGAATGGCGTGATTAGTGCAAGCTGGGGACGGTCAGCCGTGGACCGCCGGAGGTCGAGTCGAGTCAGTGAGATCTACATCGCCCGAACCCTCGGCCGGACAGGCCGATGCCCTGCTGCCTGCCTGGCGGGTGCTCGACATGTCGCAGGCGATCTCCGGACCCTACGCCGGGCGGATTCTGGGCGATCTCGGCGCCGACGTCGTTCGGGTCGAGGGACCGCGTACTGATGTCACTGACCTGTTCGGCGTGGTCACGGACGGTCGAGCTGGCATGTACGCCCAAATGAACGCCGGCAAGCGCAACGTCGGCGTCGACCTGACCGCGGCCGGCGGCGCTGATCTGGTCAGGGAGCTGGCCGCGACGGCTGACGTGCTGATCGAGAACTTCCGTCCTGGCGTGGTGGACAGGCTCGGGCTTGGCTATGACCGGCTTGCCGCCGCCAACCAGCGGCTGATCATGCTGTCGGTCTCGGGCTTCGGCACGACCGGTCCGGATGCCGGCCGGCGCGCGCTCGCGCCAGTCATCCACGCCGAATCTGGCCTGCTCGCCCGCCAAGCCGATCTGGACGGCCGCGCGCCGTCCGACCTCCCCATGGCGTTCGCGGACACCGTCACCGGACTGCACGCGGCGATCGCGGTGCTGGCGGCACTGCATCTCCGTGCTTCTACTGGCCGCGGCCAGCACATTGGCCTGAGCATGCTCGCGGCCGTCGCCGCCAGCGACGACCACGCGCACGCGGCCATCGACGGCAGCCCCGAACCGTACAGCTCCCGCGGGACGATCTGGGCGGCACCGGGCGGGCCGATGCTGATCGCCGCGCCGCCGAAGCACGCCTGGGTAATGCTGTCGCGCTGCGGCCTGGTAGCTGATCCTGCTCCGCCCGGCGGCGACCTTGATACCAAGGTGGCGCTTCGCCAGCAGGCGATTCAGGACTGGATGACCGGGTTCGCGGATCGCGGGAGCCTGATCGCCGCGCTCGAGCAGGCCGGGATCGCCTGGGCCGACCTGACCGACAGCGCGGCCGTCTTCGCTGATGGCGCGCACTCGGTCGGCCTGCCCGGCAGCCCGCGGCGTGTCCTCGCGCTTCCGTATGAGTTTTCCGCGTCGTCTGCGACTGTACGGCGCGGCGTCGCGCGGCGGGGTGAACACAATACCGAGGCGCTGGCCGACTGGCTCGGGCTGGATGAAGACGCAGTCGCCGCGCTGACCGCCAGCCGAGCGCTCATCGGTGGCTAGCCGGGACCTTCGCGGATCGGGCCTGAGATGATGCGAAGCAGCGGTCCCGATCGGGCGAGCGAGGACGTGCCATGCGATCTGAAGTAGATGGGTGTGCCACCGAGTTCGAGGTGACCGGCGCAGGGCGGCCAGTGGTGCTCCTGCACGGATTCCCCGACAGCGGGAATCTCTGGCGACACCAGGTGCCTCAGCTCTCGGTCGCCGGCTACCAGCTGATCGTGCCGGACCTGCGCGGATACGGGCACTCGGCCAAGCCCGCCGACGCCGGCGCGTACGGCTTGCTGCAAGTCGCCGGGGATGTTACGGCGATGCTCGACCAACTCGGCGTCGGCCGGGCGCACATCGTCGGACACGACTGGGGTGCCGCGCTGAGCTGGGTGCTGGCCATGCTGCACCCGGAGCGGGTCGATCATCTCGCGGTGCTGTCGGCGGGCCATCCCGCCGCATTCGCCGACGCGGGGCTGCGCCAGCGGGAGCTGTCGTGGTACATGCTGCTGTTCCAGTTTGAGGGCATCGCCGAGAAGTGGCTCAGCGACGGCGACTGGGCCAACTTCCGGGCCTGGTCACAGCACCCTGACGCGGATGCGGCGATCACGGAGTTGCAGGCGAACGACTCGCTGACTCCGGCGCTGAACTGGTACCGAGCGAACGTGCCCGCCGAGTGGCTCGTGGCCCCGCGCGCGGACTGGCCGCCCGTGCAGGCGCCGACGATGGGCATCTGGAGCGACGGCGATCGCTTCCTGACCGAAGAGCAGATGACGGGCTCGGCGCCATTCGTGCAAGGATCCTGGCGGTATGAGCGCTTGACCGGTCCTGGGCACTGGATGCAGCTCGACGCGCCAGACGCAGTGTCCAGGCTGCTGATCGACTTCCTGCCCGCCTAAAGCCGCAGTCACCGCCACCCAGCACTGGATGGTCCGGTCGCCGGATGCCCTCGCTTCAGCTAGGTCGTCCGGATCACGCGTCGGCCCTGCTGGCGTTCGAACTGGACAGCCGCGCCTATTTCGCTGCGTCGGTCCCTTACCGCAGCGACGACTCTTCCTGCACTTCGACCAGCGGCATGCCCAGTTGCTGGAGTGGCAGGCTGCCGGGACGGACTACTTTCACGTGCTGGTCGAGGACAGCGGTGAGGTGGCGGGGCGCATCAACCTGGTCGAGACAGCTGACGGTTGCGCGGAACTCGGATTCAGGATCGCCGAGAAGGCCGCCGGCCAGGGCCTAGCAACGGCAGGGGTCTTGGAGGTCTGTGCTCTGGCGGCAATGGACTACTGGCTCACCGGGCTGCGCGCGCGAACGACTGTCGTCAACGGCCGGTCGCGAGCAGTCCTTGCGCGCACCGGATTCACGGAGACCGGCCAGACCGTGCTGAATGGCCTGCCCGGCATCAGCCACGCGCGCAGTCTGCGCACCAATGAGCCAGGACGCGCCCGGACCTAAACCGCACAGGCTCTTTCGCGACTGGCTACGCTCGTCTACGCCGCCACCAAGCGACGCTCCGGTTCCCGTCAACAGTCAGAAATAAGCCATCACCCCAAGATCGGGTGGATGCCCTGCGACCGCGCCCAGGAGCACGGACGGCTCGGTCATCACTGGGTTCGCTGCGCTGGGAGGCTGCACTTCGATTTTGTACGACCCGCCGAACCGGGCCATTTCAGAGCCTTGACTCCGGATCTTGACAGGAGGTCAACGCGGCGGGACGCTTGGCGCGGATCGCCTAAAAGGTCCGGCCATTCGGCACCAGCGTGCCGAAGGGGATCAGCAGCTCTACACGCAATTGGGGGCCGCTGGAGCGCGGGGACGCCCCGGCGGCCATCACGTTTTACTTCGGCGACGGCTACCTATGCGGTCAGTACGACTAGGGCAACGGGGGACAAATCGGTATTCGCGTCGCGATTCCATGAGATCACGCACCCTGCTGCTGGGGGCGCTGCTGGCAACGGCAGCGCTCCTGGCAGCGTGCTCCACCGGACCTGGCCCGCTCGTAGACCGCGGCTTCGGCGGCGGTGGTGGACATGAGTGCATTTCCTTCGCGCTCGGTCAGCCGGTGACCGACGGCATGTACGTGCTGGACAACACCGGCACGTCGCCGGTCACCGTCACCGGCGTCAATCTGACGTCAGTGCACGGCCTCGCGATGACGAAGGCATGGCTGGTGCCGCCCTACAAGCCGCCGCATGGCGCGTTGACCTATGTCGGCGTTCAGTTGTACCCGCCGGTCACCTTCCATACGTGGACGAACCGCCAGCCCATACCCGGCTCGGTAATCAAGCCCGGCCAGGGCCTCAACCTCCTCTTCGGGCTGACCCGCACGGGACCAAAGGACGGCCACACTAACGGCCCGGCCGTCACCTACACCGCCAGCGGGAACACCTACACGCTGCAAGAGCACTTTGGCTTCATCATCGTGGCCCCTCACAGCCACTGCCCACGTTGATCGGCTAGCGGTGAAGCGTCCCGCTGCACCACCAGGCGCCGGACGACCGTGCCGAGCTTTCCTCAGGCAGTGTCGTCGTCACGCCTGCGTCAGGCAGCGCAAGTGTCGTTGCGCGGCTGACCGCCTAGCGGTGCGACTGGCCGTGATCGGTCATGAGGTCTGCTCGGCGAAGCCCGCCCATGGCGCCCGGTCGCCGCTGGCGGCGCCGACGTTTGAGGCAAGCCGGCCGAGCAGCTCGCTGAGCGTGGCAGCGTCCGCATCGGAGATGCCGCGCCGTAGCTGGCGGTCGAATGCGATCGCCGTGTCGCGCAGCCGGATGAATGCCTGCTCCCCCGCGTCGG
>DATIOU010000181.1:0-2049 GCA_035472835.1 Streptosporangiaceae bacterium
GTGTGCAGCGGACCGTACGTATCGAGCTGGCCCGCGGCCAGCACAGGCTCGAGTACCGCCAGGCCGGCCAAGGCGCCGTCGGCCATCCCGACCGCGACCGCCCGGTTCACCTCGACGACGGGCGACGCCGCGCGCCGCGACAGCTCGCCGTAGAGCGCCGCGATCTGCGGCCAGTCGGTCTGCTCGAACGATGGTGCCGCGGCGTGCAGCGCCGCGATGGCGGCCTGAAGCTGGTACGGCCCGGGCGCTCGGCGCAGGACCGCGGCGTCCAGGATTGAGGTGCCCTCGGCGATCATCGCCCTGTCCCAGGCGCCGCGGTCCTGGTCGGCGAGGAGCACCGGCCGGCCCGTCTGATCAAGCCGGGCGCCGGCGTGCGAATGCGTCAGCAGCATGAGCGCCAGCAACCCGGCGGTCTCGGTGTCCGTGGGCAGCAGCCGGTGCAGCACCCGGCCGAGCCAGATGGCCTCGGCACAAAGGTCTACGCGCAGGAGTGACTCACCAGCGGTCGTCGCGTAGCCCTCGTTGAACACCAGATAGATGACCGCCTGCACGGCCGCGAGCCGGCTGGCCAGCGCAGCAGCGGGCGGCTCCTCGAACCTGATCCCGGACGCGCGGATCTTGCGCTTGGCCCGAACGAGGCGCTGCGCGAGTGTCGGCTCCGGGGTGAGGAAGGCCGCCGCGATCTCGCGGGTCGTCAGGCCGGCGACATAGCGCAGCGTCAGCGCCACGCGCACCTCAAGCGCCAGCGCGGGGTGGCAGCACGCGAATATCAGGCCGAGTCGGTCATCCTCCATCTCGGCCTCCTCCCCGTCACCGAGTGGCTCGCCCGCGCCAATATCGCCCGCGCCTATATCGGCAGCGCTGGCAGCCAAGCCGCGCACGGCGACGTGCTGCTGGGCGCGAACCTGGTCGATCGCCTTACGCCACGCCGTCACCGTGAGCCAGGCACCGGGCTTCGGCGGTACGCCGTCGCGCGGCCACGTCCGGGCGGCAGCGACAAAGGCCTCCGAGACAGCGTCCTCCGCTGCCTGGAGGTCGCCGAGCCGCCGCGCGACCGTTGCGACAACCGCGGTCCACTCATCCCGGTAAGCACGCTCAAGCGCGGTAACCGGATCGTCAGGCGTACCGGCGCCGGGCTCGCTTACTTCAGGCCCGCCCGCCACGCCCCGCCTTCCGCGACCGGGCGGACCTCAACCGTGCCGTAACGCATAATCGGCATCTTGGCCGCCCAGTCCAGCGCGGTGTCGAGATCGGGAACGTCAATCAGGTAGAACCCGCCGAGATGCTCCTTGGTCTCCATAAACGGGCCGTCAGTGAGCAGCCGCTCGCCGCCCTGAAGCGATACCGTGGTCGCGGTATCGACCTGGTCGAGCTGCTCGGCGCCCAGCAGCGCACCCGACTCCCGCAGCGCGGTCGTGTAGTCCAGCCAGCTGTCATAGACACCGTCGACAGACTTCGCGTCGGCGGCCCCGCCGGGCGTCGCGTAGATCAGCAGCGCGTACTTCATCTGGTCCTCCAGTTGACTGTCGGGGCTAGCGTGCCCGCAGCGCGTTCCGCTTATCCAACGGCGGCGAGAGGCTCAGATCGACAGCCCCCGGCGACAAATTCCGAACTTAACCGCCGACCTCGTCGGGCGCCAGCGGCCGGAGCACGTCGAACTCGTTCCCGTCCGGGTCGGCCATGACGACCCAGCTGACATCGGCGCCCTGGCCTACGTCGACACGGCGCGCGCCGAGCGCCTGCAGCCGCGCCACCTCGGCCGCCTGGTCCTTGGGCCGCAGGTCCAGGTGGAGGCGGTTCTTCACCGTCTTTGTCTCCTGTAAGAAGACAGTCTCCAAAACACCTGATAGACTTGTTTATGCAGGTAAGAGGGCTGGAGGCGGACATCAGACTTCTGCAGGTGGCGCGGCTTTCCCGGGTCAACGACGACAGTAGTTCTCTCGACAAGCAAGATCAGCAGTGCCAGCGCTGGGCTGAGGCGTACGGCCACGAGATCATCGCGACAGCAGCGGACTCCAACGTGTCCGGCAAGACTGACCCGTTCAAGCG
>DATIOU010000182.1:0-27995 GCA_035472835.1 Streptosporangiaceae bacterium
GGTACTGCGCGGCATGTGATCGCGAGCGGCGCCTGGCCGTGTGATCCGCCGGATGCAACTCGGCGGTTGCGCTGGCGGAGCGGGTAGCCGGGTGTCGTGGATCGGCCGACGCCGTCGTTAACCCGATGCCGGTCGTGCGCAGCCCCTGTAGGTTCGGACAGCCCAGTCCATGTCAGCCTGGTCGTTAACGCGCCAGCAGGACCAGAAAGGTTTGTCCGCGCCGATGGGCCGAGTTACCGAGTTCGTCCTGCGCCGTCGACGCCTGATCGCCGTGGTCTGGCTGCTCGCGGTGCTCATCGGAGGCTACGCCTCGTCTATGCTCAGCAAGCATCTGAGCCAGAGCTTTGACATACCGGGCACCGGCAGCAGCATCGCCGACTCGGCGATCATCGCCAGGTACGGCGGCGGTGGTGGCGACACGCCGCTAGTGGCCGTCATCCGGCTGTCGGGCGGCGCTAGTGCCCAGGAGCCGCAGGTCCGGACTGGCCTGCGGGCCGCGTTCACCGCCGCGTCGCGGGTGGGCATCCCGCCGGGCGCGAGGCTCAGCCGAGTCGTGTCATACGCCAGCACGGGCGCGCGCGGCTTCGTTTCCGCCGACGGCAAGACGACGTTTGGCCTGATCTTCACTCCGCACGCCAAATCGCAGACGGCCCCGCCCCAGGTTCAGCCGGCCGCGGTGCAGACGGCGATGGCCCGCTACCTCCCGGCTGGCACGCAGGTCCTGGTGACTGGCCTCGGGCCGCTCACGACCGCCGGCGGGTCCGGGTCCGGCCCTGGGGTGCTCGACGAGATCCTAATCGGCGGACTCGGCGGCCTGGCCGTTCTCCTGTTCGTCTTCGCGTCCTTGCTCGCGGTGGTGCCGTTGCTCATCGCGGCGGTCTCTGTCACGACCGCGTTCCTGGCCATTCTCGGCCTGACCTACCTGCTGAACGTCAACTTCGTGATCCAGTTCCTCGTCGGCCTCATCGGTCTCGGCGTCGCCATCGACTACTCGCTGCTTCTTATCACGCGCTGGCGCGAGGAACTCGCGCACGGCAGCGACAACGAGACAGCGATCAGGCGCGCCATGGACACCGCCGGGCGCGCGATCGTGTACAGCGGCGTCACGGTGGCGCTCGGCTTGCTCGCGCTGATCGCGCTGCCCATCGAGTTCATCCGCAGCATCGGTATCGGCGGGATGCTGATACCGCTCATCAGCGTGGCGGTGACCCTCACACTGGTCCCAGCCATACTCGCCGGGATCGGGCCGCGGCTGGAATGGCCGCGGCTGCGCCACGAGGGCGCGCCGAGCCGGGGCTGGACCGCATGGGCGCGGCTCATCGTCCGGCAGCGCTGGCTGGCCGCGCTGGCGAGCCTTGCCGTCCTGGTCTCCCTCGGAGTGGCGGCCCTCGGCATGCACGTCGGCGACGCGAATGTCGGCTCGTTGTCCCAGAAAGGCCCCGCCCGCGAGGGCGTGGTCCTGCTCCAGCGGGGTGGCTTCCCGGTGGGCGTGCTTGCGCCGATCGAGATCTTGGTGCCCGATCAGAAAGCCGCGGCGGGTCCAGCCAGTATCGCGAGCACGGCGGGCTTGGTCGCGACTGCGGCACGCGTGCCCGGCATCAGCTTCGCGGTCGCGCCGCCAGGGCCTGCCTGGCACCAGCGCGGCACCGCGATCGTCGAGGCGTTCCCCGTGGCCGACGGCGCCGGCGCAGCAGGCATGGCGACCGCGGCGGCGGTCCGCAGCGCCCTCGGCTCAACCCAACCGACAGCGTTGATCGGCGGCTACTCCGTCGGTCTCGTGGACCAGATTCACTCGCTGTACGGCGACTTCCCGTGGGTACTGCTCGGGCTGGCGATCATCACCTTCGTGCTGCTGGCCCGCGCGTTCCGGTCGCTGCTCCTGCCGCTCAAGGCCATCGCCGCGAACCTCCTTTCCGTGGGCGCCGTCTACGGCGTGCTGGTGCTGGTCTGGCAGGACGGGTACGGATCTCGGCTGATCTGGGGGCTGCCGGCCACCGGCGCGATCACAGGCTGGATCCCGCTGTTCGTCTTCGCGTTCGTGTACGGCCTGTCGATGGATTACGAGGTCTTTATCCTGACCCGGATGCGCGAGGAGTACGACGCCACCGGCTCGACCGACCAGGCCGTGATCACCGGCATTGGCCGAACTGGCCGCCTGGTGACGTCGGCCGCGCTGATCCTGTTCCTCGCGATGGCGGCGCTCGCGGCCGCGCCGTTCACGTTCCTCAAGATCTTTGCTACCGGCGTCGGCGCCGGCATTCTCCTCGACGCCACAGTGGTGAGATCGCTTCTGGTGCCGGCCATCGTGTCGCTGCTTGGCCGGTGGAACTGGTGGCTGCCACCGTGGGCCGCCAGGTTGCTGCGGGTCCCGAGCACGCACGTTCCCGGCCAGTCCCTCACTAAGGCGGGAACGCGCTAGACCAGGGACGCAGTCAGAACGACGCTGGCAGTGTGCCGAGCACCCCGATCGTGTCGATCTCGGCCGCGGGTACAGCGCGGGGATCCGCGGTTAGCAGGGTCTGCCCGTCCGGACCGGCCGCTGACCAGCCGCGCCAGGCCTGGGAGCGGCTCGAGTGCCTCGATCGGGTAATCGGTGCCAGCCAGCATTGCGACACCTGCCTCGGCGAGCTCGGTCCACGGGTAGGCACGCGCAGCTCGCTCAGGTCCGAGCGCCGGTCCTAGTTCGCCTGCATCGATCAGGGGTCCGGCCCTGCGCGGCGACGCTGTCATGCAAGTCCCGGACAGCCTGCGCAGTCGGCTGGAACGGGACGCCGGCGGCATCTCGCAGCAGGTGTGCATGATGGTCGACGAAGCCGGGAACAGACACCTGCGCGGCCGTCGGTCTAGCCTGCATGATCAGCTCCTGAGGATTGACCGTCATCTCATGATTACCCGCGGCGGCGCGGCCTTGGGCCGGCCGAGTAACGCGCCGGCGGGCCGAGTCAGGTGCCGGCGGGCCGAGTTGCGTCGCCGCGCGCCGAGCGCGAGCCTAGGTCAGCGCCCGCGCGCAGTCACGGCCAGCACCGGAGAGGGAACAAAGAGTGCCGTATCACACCCCGGCCAGCGACATAGTCTCGATCATCGATGCGCCGCCGACGCCGGCAGCGTCGCTGGCACCAGGCCGCCGGTTCGTCGCCCTGGTGCACTACGAGTCGCATCCGCCGGTGGCTCAGCTGGCCAGGCCCTACCTGGCGCTCGCCGGGCTGCGCTTGGATCCCTCCATCGGCGGACGCCAGCGCACGCGCCGGCTAACCGGCCTGTCCGTGATCGCCGTGCCAGGCGGTCAGCCGCGCCGGATCGAACTACCAGAGGGCAATTCGGTGAGCGTGCCCACCTGGGCTTCGGACGGCCGGCGGTTCACCTTCACCCTCGACGAGCCCGACGGGATCGCGGTCTGGGTCGCGGACGCGCAGGCCGCTACGGCGGCCGAAGTACCAGGCCTGCGGGTGCGCGACGTCCTAGGCGGCGATCCGACCTCAGCCGGGTCAAGCGTGCGGTGGTCACGAGACGGCGGGACGCTGCTAGCGCTCGGTGCCGCCGGACCATCAGCCCCGCCGCAGCCTGAGCTCATCGAGCCACGGCTCGAAGACGCCGCGGGCAAGCATTCGCAGATGGCCACATACACGGACCTGCTGCACACCGACGCGGACGCCGATCGTTTCGAAGAACTGGCCACGACCGTTCCGCTGCGCGTCGATCCCGACTCAGGAGCGGTCAAGCAACTCGGGCCGCCCGGGCTGTACTACTACCTCGGCGAGTCACCGGATGGCCACCACCTGCTGGTCTACCGACTGCAGCGGCCGTTCTCCTTCCGGGTCCCGTTCCCGTACTTCGCCCGGCGAATTGAGGTCTGGACCGCCGACGGTGAGCTCGAGCGCGTCGTCGCCGACCTTCCGGTGAGCGACGAGGTGCCCAGGCATGGCGTGCCGACCGGTCCCCGGCTGGTGTCCTGGGAGGAGTCCATGCCTGCCAGCCTGGTCTGGACCGAGGCGCTGGACGGTGGCGATCCGATGGCCAAGGCGGAATTCCGGGATGAGGTGAAGCGGCTCGCGGCGCCCTTCGATGAGTCGCCGCAGCCGCGCGTGAAAGTGGAGCACCGGTGCCTCGGCTGGTACGACATGGCCGCGCCCGGCCAGTTGCTGATTACCGAGCACGATAGAGACCGCAGGTGGCTCACCAGCCGGCTGACCGACCTCGCCGCGCCAGCGGAAAGCCGCGTCATTTTCGATCACTCAGCCGACGAGGCCTACCTCGATCCCGGCACGCCGCTCATGACGGTTCATCCCGACGGCACGCGGACCGTGCTCCAGGACGGCCATCAGATCTACCTGCGCGGCGACGGTGCGAGCCCGGAGGGCGACCGGCCCTTCCTCGACCGGCTCGACCTGTCGGACCTGGTCACGAAGCGGCTATGGCGGAGTCGCGCCGACGCATACGAGCAAGTCCTCGGCTTCGCGGGTGACGACCGGGAGACGCTGCTGATCTGGCACGAGAGCCGCGCCGAGCCGCCGAACCTGGCGGTCGTCAGGCCGGCCAGCGGCGAGCGCACGCCGCTCACCTCCTGGCCGGATCCGCACCCCCAGCTGACCGGCATGGACAAGCGGCTGCTCAGCTACGACCGCGGCGACGGGGTGAAGCTCACCGGCATGCTGCACCTGCCGCCGGGCTACGATCAGGAGCGCGACGGCCCGCTGCCGGTGGTCATCTGGGCCTATCCGCTCGACTACGGCGACGCGGCGACGGCGGGCCAGGTTCGCGGGACGACCGAGCGGTTCACCCGGCTGACCGCGGCGGAGGCCACCTGGTTCGTCTTGCGCGGCTACGCGGTGCTGCAGAACGCCACAATGCCCGTCATCGGCGATCCCGAGACGATGAACGACACGTATGTCGAGCAGATCTCCGCTGCTGCAGAGGCGCACGTGCGGGCCCTCACCGACATGGGCATTGCCGATCCGCGGCGCGTCGCCGTGGGGGGCCATAGCTACGGCGCGTTCATGACAGCCAATCTGCTGGCGCACACGGATCTCTTCGCGGCCGGGATCGCGCGCAGCGGCGCATACAACCGAAGCCTGACTCCGTTCGGGTTCCAGACCGAGCGGCGGAACTTCTGGGAGGCCACGTCGGTGTACGACCAGGTCTCGCCGTTCCGTTACGCCGACAAGATCTCAGCGCCGCTGCTGCTCATTCACGGCGAGCTTGACGCCAACTCGGGGACGTTCCCGATCCAGTCCGAGCGGCTGTTCCAGGCGATCCAGGGCACCGGCGGCACCGCGCGGCTGGTCATGCTGCCGCACGAGAATCACGGCTACCTGGCCCGCGAGTCGGTGCTGCACACGCTCGCTGAGCAGTTCGACTGGCTAGAGCGCTGGCTAGCAGAGCGGCCGGGCGACGACACGGCCGAGCCGACCGCCGCCGAGCCGGATGAGGACTGGGAATGAGGAAAGGCGGCGTAGGTGACTGGGGGTCCGGATGTGCGCGTTGAGGCCCGGCAATTGCTACGGCACGGTGCGTGTCTGGTGAGGCGTTGCCCTCACCAGACCCGCACCTGTGTCTGCTCGGCCGGACGCTAGTGCAAGAGGCGGAGCGTGTTGGCAACGTCGTCCACGTAATAGACGCCGCCAAGGTCAGGCCGCACCGCGAGGCCGAAGAGCGCTCCCGCGCCTAGCGGGCTTGGGGGCGTGGTGTCCAGGAACTTGTGGAAGACCTGGTGACCGGCCGGGGTCGTCTCGACGATCTTGCCGTCGGCGCCATTGACCGTCAAAATGTTGCCGTTCGGAGCCATGGCAAGGCCGAGCGGCTGGTTCAGCTGGTTGCCCTGTGTCACGAGATTGCCCTCGACGGCAGCCCCGGACCGGTTCAGCGCGTTCGGGACGCTAAAGATCTGACTGGTCAGCGTCTCGGCCACGTGAAGTGTGCCATCGTCGCCCAAGCCGAGGCCGGTTATCCCGAGCACGAAGGCATTGGGGTCTGTGCGCTGCGGATAGCCATTCGCGATGGTGATCGACTTGACGACCTTCGGCGGCGCTGAAGCTGATAGTTGCAGGGTCAGCCGCTGCACGTAACCGTTGTTCACTACCGTGCCACCTGCGGCCGCGGTGCCCTTCAGCACGTTGGCGACGAACAGGTCAGTCGTGCTGCCGCTAGTGACGGCGACCGAGTCCCAGGGGCCGTTGATGC
Source organism: Streptosporangiaceae bacterium (assembly GCA_035472835.1). Lineage (GTDB taxonomy): Bacteria > Actinomycetota > Actinomycetes > Streptosporangiales > Streptosporangiaceae > JAJYUU01. Next base: position 6,178 of record DATIOU010000182.1, read on the forward strand.
CGTTGGTTATGGTCTCCTTGACCTGCCCTTCGCTATTGAGCACGATCAGGCATCCGGCCTTGGACGTGGATGCCTGCCCGTTCGTCGACGGCACACTGCCCACGACGACCCAGCCACCAGGCAGCACCTCGAGCGCGGTAGTCAGGCCAACACCGCCCGGGCAGGGCCCTGGCAGCGTGCTCGCATTGATGAGGGCAAAGCGGGACCGGATCCCATTCGGATTGATCTGGACGATCGTCGTGCCTCTGCCTTGCTGGTTTTGGTTGTTGTTGAAGTTGCTGATCAGCACATTGCCTGCGTGCAGGTCGCCCGTGCTGTGCTGGACAATGAAGATGCCGTAAGGATTGACGTCCCCGTTGTTCGGGATCGTTGAGTGGACCGTCGTGAGCGTGTGGAAGTGGCTCAGATACGGAACTGACGCGGCGGATGCAGGTACCGAGGCGAGGCCGAGGGCAGTGACGACCCCGGCGCCCGCGGCTATCAAGGCCGCGATGCGATGTCGTGCGGGCATGCATGCTCCCTTCGAGGCTGGCTGGCATGCCGAGGCCAACCCCGAATGCGTGCAGGCAACCCCGACCGCCGGCGGTGCGACGCTCTAAGCCGCACCGCCGCTGGAGGGAACGGGCAGATTGGCATCGTGGTTCAGCAGAATGCCAAAGCTTTGCCCTTCAGACCGGGCGGGCAAGCAGTCTGGCGGTCTAGCGGCCGAAACGCTCCGCTGCCGACGGGTATTCGTGGATCTCGTCCTTGGTGAACCAGACGCCGATCTCGTACGCGGCTTCTTCTACATTGCCGGAGGCGTGCACAAGATTGGCCACCGCGATGCCACGCTCATTGGCGTAGCCCTTGCTCATGTGGGCGAAGTCGCCCCTGATTGTGCCGGGCGGTGCCTGGTCGGGATAGGTCGAACCGACGAGCTTCCTGGTGCACGCGACGGCCTCGACGCCCTCCAGCACGAAGGCTATAACGGGCCCGCTCTGCATGAACTCGGCCATCGCGCTGTAGACAGCGGGCCCGAACCGCTCCTCCAGGTCGAAGTAGTGCCGCCTGGCGAGGTCGGCGTCCATCCAGACCATCTTGCTAGCGACCACCTTGAGCAAGTTGTCCTCAAAGCGGGCGAGCACGCGCCCGATCAGGCCCCGAGCCACGGCGTCGGGCTTGAGCAGCAGCAGCGTGCGCTCAACTCCGGTGTCGTTACTCATCGCTGTTCCTCTCAAGTCGGTCCGTCCCGCCGCGTTGCGGGCGCGCACAGCTTAGCGGCGCACCTGGCCTGGTCAGGCGCGGACACGACCCGGCGCGCCGTAGGAGCCGATACGTCGGCTTATGAGCAGGCCAGCGGCCTGCAGGCGACGCCGGAACGCCCGACTCTCGGCGCCCGGCGTAATGCGACGTAGCGCCCATTGACGCGCTCACAGTGCTAATTCTCGCTACTCTCCTAAGTGCCGGATACATCGGCCCTGGCGGCAAAGGCCGGGGCGACCCGACGATTAAGGGACCCGGTCGAGCCCCGATGATCTCCGGCCAGGTCCCGGTTAGGCAGACGCACGTGCATGACACGTGGGCAGCAAGAGATCTGCCCGTCCTGGAGGCAACCATCGGCTTGCTCGAGCAGAGCTACATGGTGACGGTCACCGATATCGCCGCCAAGACAGCCCTTGATCCGCCGGTGGTGGCGCAGGCTCTCGATGCACTGGACCCGATCTACGTCGACTTCAGGAAGACTACGACCGGCGGTGATCCCCGGTTCTGGTACGTCTTCAAGGTAACCCCGGAGGCGCGGCGGGCGGTCGGTCAGTGGCCGACGGCAGAGGCGCTCGCTAGCCGGCTCGCCGAAGAGCTCGCCGCGGCAGCGCGGAACGAGTCCAACGCCGACAATCAGGCACTGCTCGCGTATGCGGCCCGGCTGATCGGTGACACGCTGCGCCACGCAACCGTGCGCGCGGCTAGATCTGTGCTGGCGCCAGCGTTCGGAGGCGTTCCGGCGCCGGAGATGGGTCAGCAGGTACCGCTCCCCGCGCCGCGCCAGGACATCGAGTTCGCCAGTCTCGTGCCGCTGCCGGAGCTGCCCGAGCTGCTCCGGCCGGAGCCGCCAGATAGCCGAGACCAGCGCGCGCCGGTGGCGCAGCCTGAGGTGGTGGCGCAGCCTGAGGTGGCGCAGCCTGACGTGGCGGCGGCGCAACCCGGGGTGGTGGCGCCAGCCGAGGAGCTGCGCGCGACCGGCGAGGCGGGCCAGGCGAGTGAGGTCCAGACGATAGCGCCAACCGCCGCCCGGGCCATCGAATCGACGCCGCCAGTCACGGTCCCGGACCTGAACCCCTGGCCTGAGCGACGAGAGGCGGCCGTGGCGCCATCGACAGCGCTCGCTGAGCCGCTGGAACCAGAGTCGACCCCGTTCCGGTCCTCGCTCGCGCCGTGGCCCGCAGTCGACGCGGATCCGGACGCTGCCGACACTGACATGGACCTGGTGCAGGCGCGCCAGGACCTGGCATAACGGCGGCGGCTACGTCGGGGGGGTCGTGGCCCGCTTCGACGGGCGACCACCCGGCGGCCGGCCGAGCGCCGGCCTGATTGGCGAAATCGGCTTCCAGTCCTTGTACCGGCGGGGTCCCGACCAGAGGGCAGGAACTGCGTCGATCGCGTACGCGATGGCGTAGGCCGCATCCTCGTAGTTGATTCGCCAGCCGACGAAATCGGGCCAGGCCTCCTCGGGGTCCCGCTCGATCGGAAAGTCGACCTCTTCGAGCCGGTTGACCGCGTCGAGGAACTGCTCGTAGGTCATGCTGATGCCTGCCTGGGGATCAGGCTCAAGCGGGATGTCGAATCCCATCGCCCTGGCCACATCCCCAAAGCAGGTAAATCCGGCCCGCAGGCACAGCCTTGCCGGGACGACCGGGGCCGACGACGGGTTGAGGGAGAGCATGAGGGCGGCCGAGTCCAGCACGCACAGCAGCGACGTGACCCATGATGACAACGGCTTGGGCGATCGGAACCTGACCAGCGGCAGGTACGTCGTGTGGCTCTCGCCGACTTCGGCGGCCCAGCTTTCCCAGCTCGCGTACAGGTCAGGCAGCGTGTTGATCGAGGAGACGCCGGAACCAAGCGCGTAGTGCGTACGAGCCAGCAGTTCCGGTCCCCAGCTCGGAAAGCCCGCCCGCGCGTTGAGCAGCGAGATGCCGTTCTCCCGGCGGTTGAACTCCGAGTACAACGTCGGGAGATAGGCGATCTGCAGGGTAATGGTGATGAGACCGGCGAGCGCGGTAACGTCCAGGACGGCCCGTTGGGGTCCGCCATGGGCTAGGTCCGGTCCGGTCTGCCACACGTGCCCGGCGACCGTGAACGCGTCGGTGATACCGCCGTGCACCAGCGGCCAGAAGATGAGCGCGAAACCGACGAAGAACAGCGCCAGCCAGGCGAAGACCTGGGCCAACAGCAGCGTGGGCGCCTGCGCGGCCAGGATCCGGTCGCGCCCGCGAAAGTCGTGGACTGGCACGACGAGCAGCACAAACAGCCAGTCGACCAGTTTGTCCACATGCTTGGTCAGCCGACTGGCGGAAGACCGCGGCACGATGAGCGTGCCGATCACGCTGCCCGCCGCCGTGACGACGACCAGTACTCCGACAGCTGCTGCCACGTAGCGCGCAGCCAGCGGTACGACCATCATTCTCCTCGCGCGAATGACGTGGCGTGATGCTGCGGCAGACTAGCGCACCAGCACCCGGCGCCGCCGAACCGGGCGCCGCGGCGCTGCGGCCGTTGCCTGGCGACAATTGTCACAGGGCGGGTGGCGGGCCAATTCCGCGGAGTCCCTGGCAGGCAGGGCACGCCTCCTCAACATAAGGTCACCGGCTGTCGGTTGACTCAGCATTTCGTCCCGGTAGTGGCCATGAAATCGCATTCCACGCACTTGCGCACAACGACGCCTCGTGCAATTCTCAAGGTGCACTCAACCTTCTTCATGAATGGCCCGCTAGCACGGGCGTGCACGTCGCCTGAATCCCGCCGCCGAGAGGGAGCACACAGGTGAACACGGTGGAGTACCGGGAGGTCCAAGGGCGCGCTCTTGCCGGTGAGCGCCGCCGCCACGGTTTGTCCCAGCCCCTGCTCGCCGCCGTCGCCGGACGGCCGCTATCGCAGTTAGCCGGCGTGACCCGGGACGGCGCAGGCGAGCTGCGGCGCTCGGCTGCAGCCGAGAGTCTCCGGCTCGTGCTGGCGGGCGCGCACTCGCTCTGCGCGATGCTCGGCGAGAGTTATGCGCCTGCGCTGGGAACACTGCGGACCGCCACCGAACGCGCGTGCGAACTAGCCAGCGCCGGGGAGTATGACCAGTTGTCGGCCGCGCTCGGCAAGCTGCTGCCGCGGCTCGAAGCTGCCGTCCGGACGATGCCGCCACCGCTGCAGGCCGACGCTTATGAGCTGACCGCGATGGCCTATCAGGCGTGCTCCGCGGCGCTGATTAAGCTCGCCGAGCCCCTCGCCGCCTGGGTCGCGGCCGACCGAGCGATGGCGGCGGCCGAGCGGGCCGGCAATCTGCTACTCGCGGCGGCCGGGCAATACCGATTCGCGTCGGTGCTGCTTGATTCCCGCGAGTACGCGCTCGCCGACGAGATGGCCCGTACGACCCTGCTCGCAATGCGAGGACTGGCGGAGCTCGGCGATCCCGATGCCCTGTCGCTTTGCGGCGGCCTCACGGTGCTGCGCGCGGTGATCGCCGCGCGAACTAGCCATCGGGCCGATGCGTTCAGCCACCTGGCCAAGGCGCGCTTGCTCGCGAGCCGGCTTGGTACGGGGCAGGCCTCCGCCATGCCCGAGTTCGGCGCGCTGTATGTGGCCCTGTTCGAGATCGCTGTCTGCTTCGACCTTGGCGATGCCGCCGCAGCGCGTCGAGCCGCGGTATCACTGGACACCGCGAGCCTGTGCCGCGCCCTCGACCTCGAGTTTGGCCAGTCGCGTGATCGAGATCGCGCCCGCCAGGTCATCCGCGAGCTACTCACCACGCAGACCCCGCCCGCGCCCGCGTTCAGCGCGCTAGCCGAGCGACTGGGGGCGGTTCCGCCCTGAGATCGCCGCTCGAACCCGCGGCGCGCCAGCCGGGATTGCTAGCCGAGCTCATCGGCTCTGGACGTGGTAGGAGTTCGTCAGGCAGATCGTCGGGCATCGTCAACCCGGCGCGGCGGCACTTCTAGCCCGCGCTTTCGCCCGCGCCTCGCTCCTGCTGCAGCCTGCGCAGATCGGCGAGCTGACCTAGGTGCCGGAGCTTGGGCCTGCTGATGACCGACCGAATCGTCTGGACTTGGCCATCGGCGATGTCGATGGTGAGCACGGCGATGATGCTGCCGTCGCTCGCCAGGGCGAGCGCTCCGGGCTGCCCGTTGACGTCGGTGAGCTGTATCGATCCGGCGACGTGGCGCAACTGCTTGCCAAGGACAGCCATAAGCTTGGCGACATGCTCGCGGCCGGCGATCGGCCGTCGCCAGGATGGCGGCACGCCGCCGCTGTCTCCGTGCACCTCGACATCGGCGGCGAGCAGGCCGAGCAGGCCGTCCATGTCGCCGCTGCCGACGGCGGCGAAAAACCGTTCAGCCAGCGCAGCACGCTCGGCGGCGGCGACGTCGAACCTGGGGCGGCCGGCATCGATATGCTGGCGAGCCCGCCGGCCTAGCTGTCGGCAGGCCGTCACGCTTCGGCCGACCACGCCCGCAGTCTCTGCATAGTCGTAGCCAAAGACGTCGTGCAGCAGGAACACCGCCCGTTCCAGCGGTGTCAGCCGCTCGAGCAGCAGCAGGAATGCCATCGACAGCGAGTCGGCTTGCTCGGCGTGGTCGGCCGGGTCTGGCTGGCTTTGACCGAGCGACCCTGGCCCGGTCAGCAGCGGCTCCGGCAGCCACTCACCGACGTAGGACTCGCGTCGCGACCGTGCGGATCGCAGCTCATCTATCGCGAGCCGCGTGACCACCGTGGCCAGAAAAGCCTTCGGCGAGTCGGGCTTGCCGTGGTCGGCGACGGTCCGGTGGTAGCGCAGGAACGCCTCCTGCACGATGTCCTCCGCTTCCGTCACGGAGCCGAGCATGCGGTAGGCGATCGAGAACAGCAGCGGCCGCAGGCTCTCGTACACGGCTGCGGTGTCGCGATCGCTGATGTGATCGGCGACCCCATTGCGCTGGCTGGCCACGTTTTTCACCTCGATTCGCTCAGTCCGTGCCCTGCTCAGAGGGATAGGCCGCCGCGAGGCCTTCGGCGAAACCGCGCCGCCAGCTCGGCCAGACCAGCCGCCAGCCCAGATCCCGCTTGGCCTTGCCGTTAGACGACCCGCGGACTTGCGTCATCATCGACACCCCGGTCGCGCCCGCGGCCAGCCGGCCAAGCCAGGTGGGCACGTGCAGCGGAGCCGGGGCGCCTGCGCCCCGAGCGGCCACCGGCAGCCACTCAGAGACGGGCGCGGGCTCGTCGTCGACGATGTTGTAGATGCCCGGCGGCCCGCCGTGCACGGCGGCGACCGTTGCGCCCGCTGCATCGGTCACGTGCAGGAACGACCAGATGCCGGCGCCGTTGCCGATCATGGGTACCTGGCGGCGCTTGAGCATCCGGATGAGGATGTCGGACGCGCCGGGTCCGTACAGGCTGCCGTACCGCAGTGCAATACCCGCTAGCGGCGCGGATGTCACCGCGTGCTCGAGGTGCTGGATCGCCGCCATCGAGGCACGCTGAGTGGCGGGCGGGTCAGCATCGAGGGGGTCCGACTCGGTCTTCACCGGTCCGCCGGACCTTATATTGGGCCAGCCCGCGTAGCTCTGCACGATGACCCTGCGGACGCCCTGCGCCTCGGCGGCGGCGAGCAGGTTGTCGACGCCGACAGTGCGCAGCGCGTTCGTAGCCGCGAACGCCTTGTCGAAGTTGCGCATGTTAAGTGTTGGCGGAATCGCCGTCATCTCGTGGACGATGACGTCGGGCTCCGCCTTCGCCACCGTCTCGCCGACGGCGGCGGCGTCCAGCCCGTCTGCCACGAACGGATCCGCGCCAGCGGCACGTAGCTCATCCACCTTGGCAGAGCTGCGCGTCGTGGCGCTGACCTGATCTCCGGCCGCGATCAGCTGCGGCACGAGCTGCCTGCCGATCACGCCGGTCGCCCCGACTACTAGTACTCGCATCGGATTCCCTCCAGTGCCTGACGTTCCGATCAGACTCTGAGATAAACACCTTCCTTCTCCGTGACACGGCCCCCCCGTTGCCCAAAACGCCCAGAACGCGCCATCCAGGCCGTCTCCTACGCCGGGGCCTCGCCATCGGCGAACTCGGCCCGCACCCCAAGCAGGCGAACCGCCCGCCGGGAGGTGAACTTGTCCAGTGCCGCGAGCGCGGCCCGCTCGATCTCCGCCACGTCGGCGGTCGGCGCGTCCAATGGCACTCCGTGCGTGCTGGTGAAGAACGGCTTGTACCTCACCTTGACGACGACCCGCACGGCTGGCCGCTCCTCGGCAATGACGTCCAGCGTGACGCGTCGCGCGATCTGTGCCACCTGTGCTACGACCTGGTTCCAGTCGGTGATGTCCTCCTGGAACGTCACCTCTCGGCTGCGCGAGCGCGGCACGTACGGCTCGGCCGTCACCGTCGAGGCGTCGAGGCCGCGCGCGGTCTGCACCAGCCACGGTCCGATGGTCGGTCCGAAACGCCCGGCTACTGCGGCGATGTCCGCGGTTGCGAGGTCAGCGACGGTATGGATGCCGAGCGCCGCCAGCTTTGCGGCTGTCTTCGCCCCGACGCCCCACAGGATGCCGACCGGTTCAGCGCCGAGGCGCTCGAACCACGTTGCGTGCGTGAGCCGGAACACGCCAGCCGGCTTGCCGAAGTTGGTGGCGAGCTTCGCCTGGAGCTTGTTTTCACCGATGCCGACCGTTGACTCCAGCAGCGTCGGGGTCCTGATCGTCTCCTGCACCAGCCGCGCGAATGCCTCCGGATCGTCGGTGTCGACGGCCAGGAACGCCTCGTCCCAGCCCATCACTTCGGTCACCGCGCCGAGGCTGCGCAGCGCCGTCATCACCGAGTCGGACGCGGCTTCGTACACCGCGCGGTCGACGGGCAGGAACACGCAATCAGGGCACCGGCGCGCCGCCGTGCGCATCGGCAGCCCGGAGTGCACGCCTTGGACGCGCGCCTCGTACGAAGCCGTCGCGACGACGCCGCGCTTGGCGGGGTCGCCGTCGCCGCCCACGACAACCGGCAGTCCGCGCAGCTCAGGCCGCCGCAGCACCTCGACGGCCGCGATGAACTGATCAAGGTCGACGTGCAGCACCCACGCAGTCACGTGTCTAGTCTCGCGCCGGCCAGCTAGGCTCGCCATGTGGCTGGCCAGGGCGGTACCAGGGCGACCGAGCAGCTCGCCAGCCTGGGCATCGAGCACACCGTGCATCGGTACCGGCACGATCCGCGGCACCCGTCCTACGGGGAGGAGGCGGCGGAGGAGCTCGGCGTTCCGCCCGAGCGCGTGTTCAAGACCCTCGTCGCTGACGTCGACGGCCAGCTCACGGTCGGTGTCGTCCCGGTCTCCGGCAGCCTCGACCTGAAGGCTCTTGCGGCTGCGGTCGGCGGTAAGAAGGCCGCCATGGCGGACAGCGTACAAGCGGAAAGATCTTCCGGATACGTAACGGGCGGGATCGCGCCGATCGGGCTCCGCAAGCGACTGCCTGTGGTGGTCGATGAGAGCGCGCTGGCGTATCCGTCTGTGTTCTGCAGCGCCGGGCAGCGGGGCCTGGAGATCGAGCTAGCGCCGGCCGATCTGGTCAAGGCCGCTGCGGCGCGCACCGCGCCGATCGCCCGCGACTGAACTGGCAGCGCGCGACAGTCCCGGTGGCCGGCTGATGCTCGGCCGTCTCCCTATAGCCGGTCCCGAAGCCGAAGCCTGCCGTCACCCGCTCTCGGCCGCTCCGATGCGCCGGCCTGCGACTGGCTGGCCTCCTCTTCGTCGTGCTCGATCACGTGCATGACGGCATTGATGAGAGCCAGGTGCGTGAAGGCCTGCGGGAAGTTGCCGAGGTGCCGACCCGAGGCAGCCTCGATTTCCTCGGCGTAGAGGAGGAGCGGACTGGCATACGACAGCACCTTCTCGCACAGATCCCGCGCGCGCCGGTGTTCGCCGATCTCGGAGAGGGCCGATACCAGCCAGAACGAGCAGATGGTGAACGTGCCTTCCTTCCCGGACAAGCCGTCGTCGGTCTGATCAACGCGGTACCGGAGCACCAGGCCGTCCTGCGTCAGCTCATCGGCGATGGCGAGGACCGTGGCGCGGATGCGCGGATCGTCGGGCGGCAGGAACCGCAGCAACGGCATCAGCAGCAAGGAGGCATCGAGCGCGGTCGTCTCGTAGTGCTGACAGAACACGCCGCGGTCGTCGAGCGCGTTGCCGCAGATGTCGGCGTGGATCTCGTCGGCGGCCTCCTGCCAGCGCCGCACGGCGTCGGCGTCCTCCCTGATCCTCGCCAGCCTTGCGCCCCGGTCGGCGGCCACCCAGCACATCATTTTCGACGACGTGAAGTGCCGCGGAGCGCCGCGGACCTCCCAGATACCGCGGTCTGGCTCGCGCCAGTGCTCAAGCGCGTGCTCCACCTGTTTCTTGGCGAGCTGCCAGACGCGCTCGTCGAGCCGGTCGCGTGACCTCGTGTGCAGGTAGAGAGAGTCGAGTACGACGCCCCAGACGTCATTCTGCTGTTGGGCGTAGGCATCGTTGCCGATCCGGACGGGCTGCGCGCCCTGGTAGCCGTGCAGGTGCTTGAGCGTTTGCTCGGGTAGTTCGCTGCGGCCGTCGATCCCGTAGACGATCTGCATATTCCCGCCGTCGCGCTCGACGACGTCGGTCAGGAACGCGAAGTAGTCGCTGGCTTCCCATTCAAAGCCGAGCGTGAACAGCCCCCAGAGGGCGAACGTGGCGTCGCGCATCCAGTTGTACCGGTAGTCCCAGTTCCGCTCCCCGCCAGGCGTCTCCGGCAGCGACGTGGTCGCCGCGGCGGCGACGGCGCCGGTCGGAGCGAACGTCAGCCCCTTCAGGGTCAGCGCGCTGCGGGCCAGGTGCGTACGCCAGCGGTGATCGGGGAAGTCCCCGCGGGCGAGCCAGTGCTGCCAGTGATGCGCGGTCCAGACCAGCCGGCGGTAGGCCTCTGTGTAATCGGCAGGTGCTTCCAGGCTGCCCCAGGAGAGCGCGACGAACCTGGTATCACCCTCATGCAGCAGTGTCCGCGATCGCGCGCTCGGACCCTCCAGGCCGATCCTGATGTCGGAGCTGATGGTCAGCGTCAGATCGCCTTCCTCGGGCGTGATCTGGGCCTGGTAATACCCGCGGTCAGTGTGCTGCCAGGAGCCCCGGACCCGGCCGTAGTCGAACACGGGCTCACAGTCCATGACGAGCTGGACGTTGCCGTTCACGCACCGAACCGTCCGCAGCAGGGTGTGCTCGGCGTCGTAGTCTGTCGGCGGCCGTGTATGCGAGCTGCGGCCGGGGCGCTCATGCCGCCACGGGCCCATCAGCAAGCAGTCCCGGACCACGATCCAGCCCTCGCCACAGTCCCAGCTGGTCTCGACGACGAGTGTCCCCGGCAGGTAGCGCCGGTCCGCTGGCATCGCAATGTTCTCGGGGCCGAACCTGAAGCGGCCAGCGTCCCGGTCGAGTATCGCGCCGAACACACTCGGACAGTCCAGCCTGGGCAGGCACATCCACTCGACCGCGCTGCTCGGGGCGATCAGAGCCGTCACCTCACAGTCGGACAAGAAGGCGTAGTCCGCTATCGGCGGGTAAGGCGAGGCCGGCATAAACGGTGGTACGGCCTGATCGGGCCAGAGGCCCGGCGATCGGGCCGGGCTGCCATCAGGAGCCATCGGGACGGGCGCCGTGGGCGAGCCAGCGTCTCCCGTAACAGTGGGCCAGATCGCCTCATATGTTCCCTCGCCGGAAGCCATCTTCGCTAGCCTGCCCGGGCAGGCTAGCGGTCAACCTCAGGTCAGCGTACGCCGCGCGTGCGGAACTGGACACTGATGCGCGGACCAGTAAGCCGTGCCGACTTCGGTATCGAGTGCTGCCACGTGCGCTGGCAGCTACCGCCCATGACCAGCAGGTCACCGTGGCCGACGTCGTGGCGCAGCGCCGAGCCGCCGCCGACCGGACGGAGCAGGAGCGGCCGCGGCGTGCCGAGCGACACGATCGCCACCATCGTGTCCTGAGTGCTGCCGCGCCCGATGGTGTCCCCATGCCAGGCCACGCTGTCGCGACCGTCTCGGTACAAGCACAAGCCCGCCGTCACGAACTCCTCGCCCAGCTCGTCCGCGTAGTACACGTCCAGGGCGTCTTTGGCCTCCGTGAGCAACGGGTCCGGCAGGGCGTCTCCCTCGGCGTAGAAGCAGAGGAGCCTGGGCACGTCGACGACTCGCTCATACATGCGCCGTCGCTCGGCGCGCCAGGGCACCGTGTGCAGGAGCCGCTCGAACAGCTCATCTGCGCCCCGCAGCCAGGCCGGCAGGATGTCAACCCACGCGCCGTCGGAGAGCTCAACGCGCTTGATCTCGTCGAGTGGGCCCGGCCCTGGATAGTCGGTCAGGTCGAGCAGCGATCCCTGGATGAGTCCGTCCATACGTTCGATCATAGGGCCAGTTTCCAAATATGTGTTCGCATAGCTGGGGCCAGACCGCGAAACTCTGATGCGAGGCCGCGCAGCCGCGAGCTACGGTCTCCGGAGCAAGAAACCGGGAAGGAATGGGTCGTGCAGGAGATCAGCGAGCGACTCCTGAACTGGGCGTCGATCCTGGATGACCCGACGCGCGAGCAGGCCGCGCGTACTGCGACGCTGCCGTTCATCTTCCCGCACGTGGCGCTGATGCCGGACGCGCACCTCGGCAAGGGAGCGACTGTTGGCTCGGTGATCCCGACGCTGAAAGCAGTCATTCCGGCTGCCGTGGGCGTCGACATCGGCTGCGGCATGATTGCCGTGCGCACCCAGTTCACCGCCGACGATGTTGCTGCCCGCGGGGACTTCGCCGTGCTGCGCCAGTCGATCGAGCGGGCGATTCCGCTGTCGGCGGGCAAGCACAACCGGGCAATACTGAACGATGCCACGCGGCAGCGGATCAGTGAGCTTGAGGAGCTCGACGGCGCCGACAGCGCGCAGCAGATCACACCGAACTGGCGGCTCCAGATTGGCAGCCTCGGCTCCGGCAACCACTTCATCGAGGTCAGCCTCGACGAGGAGCGTCGAATCTGGGCGTTCCTGCACTCTGGCTCGCGTGGCGTTGGCAACAAGCTGGCCAACAAGCACATCAAGATCGCTCGCGACGTGTGCAGCCGACGGCGAGTCGACCTGCCCGACCGCGATCTCGCCTACCTGTCGGAGGATACGCCTGAGTTCTGGACATACATTCGCGACCTTCGGTGGGCGCAGCGCTTCGCCTTCCTCAATCGTGAGGAGATGATGGCGCGGCTGCTGGGCTGCCTGGCGTCATGGCTCCGCAGCGACGTCACTCCAGCCGAGACGGTTAACTGCCACCACAATTACACGGCAGAGGAAGAGCATTTCGGCAAGCGAGTCTGGCTGTCCCGCAAGGGCGCCATCGACGCCTCGGCCGGCCGGCCGGGCCTCATTCCTGGCTCGATGGGCACGCGGTCATATGTCGTCACCGGGAAGGGCAGCGCGCTCGCGCTCAATTCTGCTCCGCACGGGGCGGGCCGGATGTTCAGCCGGACAGCAGCCCGGAAGCACTTCAGCCGAGCCGACCTGGAGGCGTCGATGGTCGGCATCGAGTGGCGCCATACGGACGCCTTCCTGGACGAGATACCGGCCGCCTACAAGGACATCGATCAGGTGATGGCCGATGCCAGCGACCTTGTCGAGATCCGGCACACCCTGCGTCAGATCGTCAACGTCAAGGGCGACTAGCCGTGGGCCGTTCAGCCTGAGCCGCCCGCGCTTCGAGCCAGTCCGCGAACGTCTGCTGGCCCAGGACGTCCGCGTCCGGATCCGTGAGGGCGCCAGCGCGCAGGGCGCGACCGAGCTTGCCCGGCACGGGGACCGGCACTCGCACCGCGCGCCGTCCGGTGGCCGACACCCACGTGCGCGCCAGATCCGCGATCGTCGTCACCTGTGGCCCGGCAGCCTGGACGCGACCGCGGTGTGGCTCCTCTTCGGCCACGTCCGCCACCACGCGGGCTACCTCGCTGGCAGCGATCGTCTGCAGCCGGCCAGCCGGGATCGGCACGATTCGAAACCGGGCCGCCGCCGTCAGCGCCATGTCGATCAGCTCGTGGAACTGCGTCGCCCGCACCAGCGTCCATGGCACCGGGCCGCCGCTGATCACCTGTTCCTGCTCGGCCTTGACGCGGTAGTAGCCAATGGGCACCCGCTCGCAGCCGACGATCGAGATACCGACGTGGTGTGGCACCCCGGTTGCCTCCTCGGCCACGAGGAGCCGCCGGGAGCCCTCGACGAGCACTTGCGCCGCCCGCTTGGGCGCTGACGCGTTGCTGGCGTCGATGACGGCGGCACAGCCGTCGATCGCCGCCGCCAGGCCCTGGCCGGACGTCAAGTCGACCGGGTACTGCTGGCTGCGGCGGCTCAGGACCCGGACGTCGTGGCCGCGAGCGGTTAGTTCCGTGGTGATGTGGCTGCCGAGGGTCCCGGCGCCGCCGATTATCGCGATTCTCATGACTTCTCAGACGAGGCGCCGGTCGCGCCTGTGACATTGGCCCGCGTGCCCTCGCCCGCTGTCAGATCTAGCTCCACTCGGTCGCCGATCGGCCGGTACCCGAGCCGCTGGTACAGCGCGTTGCTCGTCGGGTTGGCGAGGTCCGTGAACAGCACGACCGCCGCCGCGCCGGCCGCGAGCGCCGCCTGGGATACGGCGGTGGTCACCGCGCCGCCATAGCCGCGCCGCCGGTGCGCGGGCGGCGTATACACGCTCATCACGCGGACGACACCGGCGATTTCGCGAGTCAAGGCCGCCATCGCCACCGGCTCGCCGCCGGTCTCCCAGAGCATCACGCCATGGTGGCCGAGCCGGTCGTCGACAGCGCGCGCGGCTCGCTCGGCACGGCCAGCGCCAGTCTCGCGCACGAAGGCGACGGTCCAGTCGACGAGCAGCTCACGGTCGCCATCGCCGGCGACCCGAGCGGCTCCCGGCGGCATCGGATCGGGCGGTGCGAGCACGTCGAGCCTGAACAGGCGCGAGCGCATCCTGCCGGTCCCGAGCCCGCCCGTCCGCGCGGCCCACGCCGCCAGCACTCTGGGCTCGGCCTCGCTGGGAAGGTTCACGGCGATGGGCGGTTGGCGGGCCGCCGCCAGGGCCTCGATCAGGGACTCGGCCGATCCTGGCGGCAGCGACGCGATCAGCAGGGGGAAAGGCGGTGTCTGGAGGAGGGCCCCATCGATGGCACCGTGCGCGGACTCGTGCCACCCGAAGACCGGCGGGTTGTCGCCGAACGCCGCGGGCCCGGCCTGCCGGAGGGTATCCAGGACGGTGAGCGGCACCGTATGCAGCACGGGATCGGCTCGCAAGAGGTCGTCCGCCGCCGCGAGGAAGGTGTCGAGACTGTCGGTCAGTCGCCAGGCCATATGCCATCCTCGCCAGCGCGGCCGTCGGCCGCATCAGCTTTTTGGCCGAGCGGCGCCTGCGAGATACAGCGTCGCTGGCGCTCTACTGCCGTAACAGCAGCAGTTGCGGGCCATCGACGTCGTTCGCGGGCTACCGGCGGACAGCCAGGGAGCGTGGTAGCGGGCCTTGGGCGGAAATCTGCGGCCGGGCGGGCTGGGCGGGGGTGTGCGAATACGGCCCCGTTCCCGGACAATGGAGTTGAGACCGTCGCTGGAGGAGGCCCGTTGCGTGTGATCGTGGTCCGGCATCATGCGATCGACGACGCCGGGTTCATCGCCGACGCGTTCGCGGCGCGGGGTGCTGAGCTGACCGTCCACCTGTTCCCGAAGGGCGGCGGCCTGCCGCCGCTGGCCGGCGTCGATCACGTGGTCATCCTCGGTGCCGTCTGGTCGGTCTACGAGGACAGCATCAGCAGCTGGATCGGGGCTGAGCTGGACTGGATCCGGGCGGCCGACGCAGCCGGAATCCCCGTCCTCGGCATCTGCTTCGGCGCGCAGTCGCTCACCGCGGCGCTCGGCGGCAAGGTTGAGCGCGCACCGCAGATGGAGATCGGCTGGACCACCGTAGACACGCTCGACCCGGACCTGATCGAAGAAGGACCGTGGCTTGAGTTCCACGGCGACGTGTGCCTGCCGCCGCCGGGGGCGCGGGTCCTCGCGCGCAACGAGGTGTGCGTCCAGGCGTTCAGCACCGGCCCGCACCTCGCCGTCCAGTTCCATCCGGAGGTCGGCGCCGCCCAGCTCGGTCGCTGGCTCGACGACGGCTGCCGCGAAGAGGCGGAGAAGGCTGGCGCGGATCCGGACAAGCTGATCGCGCAGACCGAGGCCGAGGAAGCGCAGGCAGCAGGCCGGGCAGACCGGCTAGTCGCCGCCGCGATTCGGCTCGCCCAAGTCCGCTGACGACGCTTTTCTGCCGTTCTGGCCAGGTCTGGCGCTCTAGATGGTGACAACCGAGCGGGATTCGGTAGAAGGTGTACCTAGTAACTCCAGGCTGCCAGCGCAGCACGGGCGACGAGGAAACAGGTGCAATGCCAGACATCCTGACGGTCTACGCGGAGTCTCAGCCGGACAAGCTGGGCGTCGTTGACGATAAGGGCGGCGACGACATTGTTCAGCTGACGTATGCCGAGCTGGAGGCGGCCGCAAACAAGCTGGCCAACGCCCTCCTCGTCCTCGGCGCGCGCCCTGGCGGGAAGGTGATCTGGTGCGGCCCTAACTCCATACCTGTCGTCGTGGCCGTGAACGCCACCAGGAAGATCGGCGCGGTCGCGGTTCCCCTGAACTACCGGCTCACCCCGGAAGAAGCCAGGTACGTGATCAACGACTCCGACGCAGAGATCGCCTATGTCGACGCCGAGTATGCGCATTTGTTTGACGACCTGGTCGATGAGCTGGCGACCCTGCGGCACGTCATTGTCTACGGTGGCCCGGCCAGGGCGGGGATGCTGAGCAGCGAGGAACTGACGGCCGCGGCCTCAGATGAGCCGCCGGAGGTCGGTGACGCGGCCGGTACCAGCGGGACGATGATCTACACCTCCGGCACCACTGGCAAGCCGAAGGGGGCGGTCCGGTACGCCACCGACATGGAAACCGGCCTGGCCCTGGTCACCCTGCTTGGTTACCGGCCGGACGATATCTACATCACCTCAGGCCCGCTCTATCACAGCGGCCCAGGCGCGTTCATGGGCATCGGGCTCCTATTCGGCCAGTCGATCGTCGTCCAGCGGAGATTTGACGCCGAGGGCTGGCTCCGGCTGGTGCAGAAGTACAAGGCCACGTCCACGTTCTCCGCGCCGGCGCTGATCCGGATGGTGTGTGCGCTGCCACCGGAAGTAAAGGCCAGGTACGACAGCTCGAGCATGCGCGTCATGATCGCTAACGCGGCGCCCTGGAGCTTTGCGCTCAAGCAGCAGTACGTCGCCGACTTCCCGCCGGAGTCACTCTGGGAGGTGTACGGCTCGACCGAGCTAGGCGTCGACTGCGTGCTCAAGCCCGAGGACCAGATGCGCAAGCCCGGCTCGTGCGGGCAGCCCGCTCCTGGCATCGAGATCGTGCTCTTCGACGCCGACGGGAACGTCGTCACCGGCACCGGGCCCGACAACTCGGGCGAGCTGTACGTCCGATCCAAAGGCGTGTTCAACGAGTACTACAAGCAGCAGGACAGCTACGACGCGGCCAGCCGTGGCGAATTCCACACCGTCGGTGACATCGCCTACTGGGACGACGAGGGCTACCTCTACATCTGCGACCGCAAGAACGACATGATCATCTCCGGCGGCATGAATATCTACCCGGCCGAGATCGAGGCGGCGCTCGAGCAGCATCCGGCGATCTACGACGTTGCGGTGTTCGGCATCCCGTCCGAGGAATGGGGCGAGGCCGTGCATGCGACCGTCGTCCTGGCGCCGGGCACGACGTTGTCCGCGGACGAGATTAAGACATTCGGCAAGCAACACCTCGCCAGTTACAAGGTGCCCAGGTCAGTCGAATTTATCGACGAACTGCCGCGGACCGGATCCGGCAAAATTCTCAAACGACAACTGCGAGCCCCATATTGGGCGGGCCGGACGGCGCAGGTCGGGTAGTCGGCGTGTTCCGAGACTGCGGTAGAAAAGAAACGGGACACAGTGCGATAACGGCGTGATGCAGGGTCTGGCGCAGCGCGCCAAAAGGGGGCAATCTCTGTGTCTGGGGAGCATTGCGTAAACCAGACTTGGCCGGAGCTTGCTGCCAAGATCAGGTAATGCAGCCGGGCTCCTTGCCACGCTGAGTTTTACGGGGGACTTTCAGTGCGCGTACGGGGAAATTTTCGCATTCGTTCACACTCTGCCCGGCGACTGGGTGTTGCCGCGACCGGGCTTGCGCTTCTCGCGGGCGTCCTGCCCGTAGTAGACGCGGTTGTACCGGGCGCGACGGGCGTCGCGCGCGCGAATGACGTCACCGCATCACAGAACCTGCTGCGCAACGGCTGGGACAACGGCGAGCCGAACATGGGCCCGTCCGTCGTCCCGAGCTTCGTGCAGAGATTCAATGCCCCGGTCCAAGGCGCGGTCTTTGCGCAGCCGCTGGTCCTTGGCTCCACGGTCATCGTCGCGACCGAGAACGACCAGGTCTACGGGCTGGACGCCGGGACAGGCGCGGTCAAGTGGTGGACATCCCTGGGCAGTCCGTACGCGATCTCCAGCGACTCAACGTTCACGAAGTGCACCGACCTAGTGCCCAACATCGGGGTCACGGGCACGCCGGCGTTTGACCCGGTCACCGGCCACATTTTCATGTTCGCGAACATCCTGACCGGTGGTGCGCCTGCGTACTACATGGTCGAGATGGATCCCACCACCGGAACCGTGGTGAGCAAGACCCTGATCAGCGGACACCCGACGAACGACGCGAGCATCACGTTCAGCGCGAAGTACAACATGGAGCGCCCGGGCGTCCTTGTGATGGACGGGGCCGTCTACGGGGCTTTCGCCTCGCACTGCGACTTCAAGCCCTACACCGGCTACGTGGCGCGAGTGGACCTCTCTACTCACACGGCGAAGCTGTGGAGCGACGAGTCGGGCGTCACGAACAACCAGGCTGGCATCTGGCAGTCCGGGGGCGGCATCATGTCCGACGGGTCCGGCCGGATCTTCGTCACCTCCGGCAACGGCGTGTCGCCGGTCAAGCGCGCGGGCACCTCGCCTGGCAGCCAGCTCGCTGAGTCGGTAATCCGGCTCGCGCCCAACACCACCACTGGGTCGGTTTCGGCGCAGGACTTCTTCAGCCCGGCCAACGCGCCGACGCTCGACGCGGGCGACGTCGATTACGGTGCGGGCGGTCCGGTGGGGGTGCAGTTCCCGATCGGCCCCTTCAGCACGCTGGCGCAGATTGGCAAGGACGGCCGGATCTGGCTGCTGAACCGGAACGGCCTCGGCGGCCGGCAACAGGGTCCGAACAGCACCGACAACAGCTTGTTTGTGAGCAAGGCCTACGGCGGCGAGTGGGGCCATCCGGCGATCTTCGGTGACACGCCCGTGACCATCGCGAACTCTCATACCACCGCTGTCGATAACGACTTCCTGTTCTCGGTCGGCAAGGACGACGTGATGCGGGTGTTCCGGTTCTACGAGAGCTCCGCGGGCAAGCCGGGCTTGACGAATCTCGCCAACAGCTCTCTGACCTATGGGTTCACATCCGGCTCGCCGGTGGTGACGTCCAATGGGGACGACCCGACGTCGGCGGTCATCTGGGAGGTCTTCACCCCGAACACGACCGGAAAGACTGGCGTCGGCTCGATGCTCGAGGCGTACTCCCTCGGGAACGTCGCCTCCAATGGCACTACGCCGAGCCCGTGCACATCGATTCACATGTGCACGCTGACCAACATCTGGCACTCGGGGACGTTTACGTCGGCCAAATTCTCCATCCCGGCCACCAGCCAGGGCTGGGTCTACGTCGGCACCCGCGATGGCCACCTGCTGGCCTTCGCTTCGCCATCGGCCGCGGCTCCGGCTGCTCCGCTGGCGGCCACCCTCCCGCAGACGGCGGTCGGGTCGACTAGCAGCCAGCCGGTCTCGGTGACCGCGACCAAGACCGTCACGATCACCGGCGCGACCGCCAGCACCGGCGCGAACAACACCCAGACGACGACCGCCACCGAGTTCACCGCGGGCCAGGCGAGCGTGACCAAGCACGGCAGCAGCACCGCGGTTCCGGTGACGTTCCCGGTCACGCTGGCCAAGGGCGACAAGCTAAGCGTGCAGACGAGCTTCACGCCCGCGGTTCCCGGCGGGAGCAGCGGCACGCTCTCGCTCAGCACGAACTCGAGCGCAGCGCCGACTGTTGACGTGCCTCTTACGGCTGAGGGCACGACGGAAGGGATCGTCGCGCAGCCGAGCACGCAGACGTTCCCCTTGGCGCCGGACCAGGGCGTGACAGCGGTGCCGATCGGCATCCAGAAGCCGGAGATCGTGACGATCTCCAACCTGGGCACGGCAACACAGACGATTACGTCGGTGACGCCGCCGTCGGCGCCGTTCAGCGCTAGCAACCTGCCGGTGGTCGGCACCAAGCTGAATCCGGGTGCGTCGATCGCCGTGCAGGTGACGTACGCGCCGACCTCGCCGGGACCGGCCACCGGGTCGTTCACGATCGCCGGCAGCAGCGGGCAGCAGGCTGTCGTAGGCCTGTCGGGGATCGGGACTCCGGCCGTGAGCCAGCTGACGGCGTCGAGCCCGAGCGTCAACTTCGGGACGATCCCAGTCGGGAAAAAGGCCACCGCCTACTTCCAGGTCTCCAACACCGGCAACACGCAGAGCACGGTGAACGGAGTCGCGAACTTGAAGGCACCGTTCGCGGCACCGCTGAAGCCGGATGTCGGGCTGCCATTCAACTCCGATTCCGACCTGCTGCTCCCGGTGACCTTTACGCCGACCGTTAAGGGCAACTTCAGCACTCAGTACAAGCTCCAGTGGCGGGACGTGAACGGGAGCCACACCGTAATCGTCACCATTACCGGGACTGGCGCCTGATAGCCCGGGCCGAACGGAGTTCCTGGCGGGATAGCTGACTAAGGACCAGGAACGGGGTCGTCGTCGTGCGACCCCGTTCCTGCGCTCGGCCGTTAAGCGAGCCCCATGTCGTCGGTCGTCGCCTCGGCAGTCAACCGGAGCGCCAGGCTTCCTGGCCGTTGGCTTAAGTGTTGGACACAGTGCCATAACGGCGTCATCCAAACTGCGCTGCCGAACGTCAACAGTAGGCAAACTCGGTTTCCCGGGAGCAGCGGATAAACCCGGCTTGACGCCTGCTTCGAGTCAAGCCCTGGTAGATCAGCCGGGCTCCCGCCTCGCTGATTTGGGGAGATCATCCGTGCGTATATGGGGTAAATCTCGCACTTGTCACCATTCCGCCCGAAGGTTGGCTGTTCCCGCGACCGGGCTTGCACTTCTGGCGGGCGTGCTGCCCGCAGTAGACGGGGTTGTTGCGGGCACGGCGGGCGTCGCGCTTGCCGATGACGTCACCGCATCCCAGAACTTGCTCCGCAACGGCTGGGACAACAGCGAGCCGAACATGGGCCCGTCAGTGGTCCCGAGCTTCGTGCAGCGATTTAACGCACCGGTAAGCGGCGCGGTTTACGCGCAGCCGCTCGTCCTTGGCTCTACCGTCATCGTGGCCACGGAGAACAACTGGATCTACGGGCTCAACGCGGGCACGGGCGCGCAGATCTGGTCGCAGCGCCTTGGCGCCGCGTACCCGCTCTCGAGCGATCCGACGTTCAAGAACTGCCATGACCTCATTCCCAACATCGGCGTGACCGGCACGCCGACGTTTGACCCGGTCACCGGCCACATCTTCATGTTCGCCAACATCATGACGAACAATGCGCCGGCCTACTACATGGTCGAGATGGATCCCGCCAACGGGAACGTCATCAGCAAGACCCTGATCAGTGGCCACCCGACTAACGACTCGCACATCACCTTCAGCGCCAAGTTCAACATGGAGCGGCCTGGCGTGCTGGTCCTCGACGGTTCGGTGTACGGGGCGTTCGCCTCGCACTGCGACTTCAAGCCGTATTCCGGTTACGTGGCGCGGGTGAACATCTCCACGCACGCGGCGAAGCTGTGGAGCGACGAGTCGGGTGTCACCAACAACCAGGCCGGCATCTGGCACTCTGGCGGCGGCATCATGTCCGACGGATCCGGCCGGATCTTCCTCACGTCCGGGAACGGCGTCTCCCCGCCGAAAGGCGCGGGTACCTCGCCTGGCGGTCAGCTCGCGGAGTCGGTGATCCGGCTTACGCCCGACAGCACTAACGGGTCGGTCAAGGCGCAGGACTTCTTCAGCCCCGCGAACGCCCCGTCGCTGGACGCGGGCGACGTCGACTACGGTTCTGGCTCGCCGGTCGGGGTGCAGTTCCCGGTTGGCGCGTTTACCACGCTGGCCCAGATTGGCAAGGACGGCCGGATCTGGCTGCTGAACCGCAACGGGCTCGGCGGCCGGCAACAAGGCCCGAGCAATAGTGACGCCAGCTTGTTCGTGGGCAAGGCTTACGGCGGCATGTGGGGTCACCCGGCGATCTTCGGCGACACGGCGGTGACCCGGGCCAACTCCGGCGGCACGACTGCCACCGACAACGACTTCCTGTTCTCCGTCGGCAAGGACGACGTGCTGCGGGTGTTCCGGTTCGCGGTCGCCTCCACGAACAAGCCGTGGCTG